>NZ_JAMYVA010000017.1:0-123200 GCF_040323505.1 Mesorhizobium sp. M0040 | reverse complement strand
CATCACAGCCATCATGCGAAAGCTCATCATCCTCGCAAACGCACTACTCAGGGACAATCGGACCTGGACACCATCTCTCCCTTGACCAACACGGATACTCTAGACGAGTTCGTTTCCGGCGCTCGCGACCTGAGTCAGGGTCTGGCGCCATCCTGCTGTTCAGGAATGATTTTCCGTGCCTGGTCTCTCCCTCGTGAGAGAATCCTGTTCTATTGTGTCGCGCCACCGTGGAGGGAGCAGTGCATGGACGAAAAACCAGTCGATTTGCTCAGCGAAAGCGAGGCGGCAAGCGAGTTGAAGGGGTTGGCGCAGGCGATCGCCGAGCACGACCGGCGCTACCATGGCGAGGACGCGCCGATAATCACGGATGCGGAATATGACGCGCTGACCCGGCGCAACCTCGCCATCGAGCAGCGGTTCCCGCATCTTGTGCGCGAGGATTCGCCCTCACGCAGGGTCGGCGCGCCGCCGGCGGAAGGTTTTGCCAAGGTGCGCCACGCGGTGCCGATGCTCAGCCTTGCCAAGGCCTATACCGACCAGGACGTCGCGGACTTCATAGAACGGGGCCGGCGATTCTTTGACCGCGACAAGGATCTGAACATCGCCTTCACGGCGGAGCCGAAGATCGACGGGCTATCGGCTTCCCTGCGGTATGAAGGCGGTGTGTTCGTGCAGGGAGCAACGCGCGGCGACGGCGTGGTCGGCGAGGACATCACCGCCAATCTCAGGACCATCGCCGATATTCCCAAGACCTTGAAGGGATCGGACTGGCCCGAGGTCATCGAAATACGCGGTGAGGTCTATATGACCTACGCGGAATTCGAGGCGCTGAAGCAACGTTCGGCGGCGATAGGCGGCCAGGATTACGTCAATCCGCGTAACACGGCGGCCGGGTCGCTCCGCCAAAAGGACCCGTTAGTTACCGCCAGCCGCAACCTTAAATTCTTTGCTTACGCCTGGGGCTATACTTCAAAGGATCCAGCTCCGACCCAATACGATTCCGTGCAAAAATTCGCGGAGTGGGGATTCAAGGTCAGCCCGCTGATGGTCCGGGCAAGATCGGTCGAGGAACTCGTCGCGCACTATCACCTAATCGAGACCCAGCGCTCATCGCTGGGCTACGACATCGACGGCGTCGTCTACAAGGTCGACCAATTGGAGTTGCAGCGCAGATGGGGCTTTGTCACCGGCGAACCACGCTGGGCGATCGCTCACAAATTTCCGGCCGAACAGGCGATGACGACCGTGCTCAGGATCGACATTCAGGTCGGCCGTACCGGTACGCTGGCGCCCGTTGCCCGGCTTGCGCCCGTCACGGTCGGCGGCGTCGTGGTCGAAAATGTCACGCTTCACAACGAAGACTACATCAAGGGTCTGGACAGCAACGGCCAGCCGATCCGCGACGGCTATGATGTGCGTATCGGCGACACGGTGGTCATCCAGCGGGCAGGGGACGTCATTCCGCAGATCGTCAGCGTCGTAGCCGACAAGCGTCCGCCAGATGCGGTGCCCTACGAATTCCCGTACAAATGTCCGATCTGCGGCTCGCCGGCAACGCGCGAGATCAACGAGAAGACCGGCAAGGAAGATTCCCGCCGACGGTGCACCGGCGAGCTGATCTGCCCCGCGCAGGCCGTGGAAGGATTACGCCACTTTGTGTCGCGCGGCGCCATGGATATCGAAGGCCTGGGCGCCGAAAACATAGACCTGTTCTTCAATGCCGGGTTGGTCAAGACAGCCGCCGATATCTTCACCCTCCGGGACCGCCGTCCCGCCGTCACCAAGGCGCTGGCGGAGCGACGGGAGGAGCAGGCCAGGCAGCGCGAGGCCGCATCGGGCAAAACGCGCAAGAATGTACGGAGCGTCGAGGAACGCAACTATGACGGCCTCGACAAGCTCTTCGCTGCCATCGACGCCCGCCGCGAACCCGAACTCGATCGCTTCATCTTTGCGCTGGGCATCCGCCATATCGGCGAAACGACGGCCGCTGTGCTCGCCCGAACCTTCTCGACGATCGAGGAGTTGATCCGCATTGGCAAGGAGACAGCAGCGGCAGCCGATCCACACACCGTTTTTCCTTCGATCAACGGCATCGGCGATACCGTGATAGGCGCGCTTCGCGATTTCTTCGGCAATGAACGCAACGACGCCGTGCTTGAAGCACTGCTCACACAGATCCATCCGAAGCCGTACATTGTGAACGTCTCAGCCGATAGTGCGGTCGCCGGCAAGACAATTGTGTTTACAGGCACGCTGGAAAAGATGACGCGCCCGGAGGCCAAGGCGATGGCCGAACGTCTCGGCGCGAAGGTCGCCGGCTCGGTTTCCGCGAAGACCGATCTTCTGGTGGCAGGGCCAGGCGCCGGTTCCAAGCTGAAGGACGCGACCAAATTCGGCATCGAGGTGATCGACGAGGACACCTGGTTGCAGCGGATCGGCAAGGGCGCGTGATGGCTGCTGCGTTCAACGGTTTTGGGCAAAAGGCCATTCCCTTCCTCAAGGCGCTGGATTTTCATCAGAGCCGGGAGTGGTTTTTGGAAAACCGCGACCTTTTCGAACGCGACCTGCGCGATCCCTTCGGCGATCTGGTCGAGACGCTCTCCGAGCGCTTCATGGCATTGGGGCTCGGCCTGCGCGGCGACCGCAAGAAGTCGCTGTTCCGGATTAATCGCGATGTGCGTTTCGCCAAGGACAAACGGCCTTATAACCGGCATTTGTCGGCGATCCTTTCGCCCGACGGCACCAAGATGGAACAGGGCGTGTTTTACGTCCATATCGGGCTCGAGCGCTGCTTTGCCGCCATTGCCTGGTGGCAGCCCGGACCGGAGCTATTGCTGGCGCTGCGCAACGCGATCGCGAAGCGGCCCGCTGAATTCCGCAGCCTCGTTGCGGCGCTGAAGAAGAACGGCCTCGAGTTCGACCCGGACGGCTGCATGAAGCGCACGCCGCGCGGCTTCGAGCATATCGCCGAGCCCGATCTCGCTGCCGCGATCCGCAACCGGCATTTTGCCGTCCGGCACGCAATCGAGCCGGCGGATATCTACGGAGCTGGATTGGTCGACGAACTCGTCGACTTCGTCATGCAGGCAAAACCGCTGCTTGACTGGGGCAGGGCGATCGAAGGCAAGGCTTCGCCGCGCTAGGCTCGGAAGCGAGCTTGCCGCGACGCTTCAGCCATCATTTCCGCTGATCGTTTGCCTCAAGCAAATTGGTGTGACAAGCCGGGCCGCTCTCTCTACATACGGCCGTTCCCAAGGAGCGATCGATGTCGGCGGAAGCAATCTCCGAAAACGGAGCGAAAAGCGATTTCTGGGACGGCGTGCGGCTCAGCATGCCCGTCGTGGTGGCGTCGGCGCCGTTTGCATTGCTGTTCGGTGCGCTCGCAGTCGACAACGGGTTTTCCGTGCTCGAAGCGTTCCTGATGAGCGCAACGGTGTTCGGCGGCGCCAGCCAGATGGTCGGCATCGAGCTGTTCGGCCAGCATGTCGCGCCGTGGCTGATCGTGCTGTCGATCTTCGCGGTGAATTTTCGCCATGTGCTCTATTCGGCTGGCATCGGCCGACGCATCGCGCATTGGCCGCTGATCCAGCAGGCGATAGGCTACTTCGTGCTTACCGATCCGCAGTTCGCGGTGGCCGAGCGCAAGGCTGAGGCCGGCGAGACCGTCGGGTTCACCTGGTATATGGGGCTTGGGCTGCCGGTCTATGTGTTCTGGATCATCGAAAGCGCGCTCGGCGCGATGTTCGGCAAGCTTATTCCCGACACCCATGCGTTGGGCATCGATTTCCTGCTGCCGATCTATTTTCTCGGCCTGGTCATGAGCTTCCGCAAGCGGCCGCTGTGGCTGCCGGTGGTCGTCGCCAGCGCTGCCGCCTCCATCATTGCATACAAAACGGTCGGCTCGCCCTGGCATGTCTCCATCGGTGCGCTGGCCGGCGTGCTGCTCGCCGTCATCCTGCCGCCCCGCCACAGCGGCGTGGAGGCACGGCCATGAGCACGACCTTGTGGATCATCATCGCCGGTTCCATCGCGACCTATCTGACCCGCATCGGCGGTCATCTGGTGATCTCCCGCTTCGACCATATCCATCCGCGCGTCGAGGCCGGGCTCAGCGCCGTTCCGGCGGCGGTGCTGACCACGCTGGTGGCGCCGGCGGCGCTCAGCGCCGGGCCGGCGGAATGGGCAGCCTTGATCGTTGCCGGCCTTGTCTCACTGCGCGGCGGTCTGATGGCGATGTTCCTGGCGGGTGCTGCCGTGCTGATCCTCGCGCGGCAGCTCGTCGGCTGATCGACTTTTGCTTTGGCGGCGAGAGCACACATGCGCTTTACCGCAGCGACTATTGCCGCACCGACCCGCGACAGGCTCAGCCGGATCGCCTCCGCTCTCTCCTGGTGGGCGCCAAGCACGGCGTCGCTATAGAGCGCTTCGCGCTGCTTCGGCGTCAATGCGCTTAGATCGATCGGCTGGATGCCGAAGGGCTCACGCGACATTTCCATCTCCCCTGGTTTGCCGTGTTGATCGGCAGCTACACCGGCGATTTACGGGAAAGGCGTAATCAGTTAAAATGAATAATTAAGATCGTTATGTTCTCCAGGAGAGATGTATGGATTTGGCCGATCTGCGCATCTTCCGCACGGTGGTGCGCGAGGGTGGAATCACCAGGGCGGCGGAAAAACTGTTTCGCGTGCAGTCGAACGTGACCACACGCATCCGGCAGCTCGAGGAGGATCTCGGCGTGCAGCTGTTTATCCGGGAGGGCAAGCGCCTGCACGTATCGCCGGCCGGTCACAGATTGGTCGGCTACGCGGATCGGCTGCTGGCGCTTGCGGAGGAGGCGCGAACGGCGATGCTCGATCCACGCCCGCGCGGCACTCTTCGCCTAGGTGCTATGGAGAGCACCGCCGCGGCACGGCTTCCAAGTCTGCTCGCCGAATACCATGCACGGCATCCCGAAGTGGAAATCCAGTTGCGCACCGGCAATCCGCAGGTTCTCGCGACCGCCATGCTTGCCGGTGAGCTCGATGCTGCGTTCGCCGCCGAGCCGATCGCTGACGTTCCGTTCGAAAAGCTGCCCGCATTCCACGAGCAGCTGGTCATTGTCTCGGCGGCATCGCGCGTTTCGGTCGAAGACCACCTGGACATGCCCAAAACCATGATAGCCTTCGAGCACGGCTGTCCGCACCGCAAGCGGCTGGAACAATGGTATGCGCGCAGAGGGTTCATGGCCGAGAAAACCATCGAGCTTGGTTCATACCATGCCATCCTTGGTTGCGTGGTGGCTGGCATGGGCATAGCGCTGATGCCGAAAAGCGTGCTTTCGGGTTTCCCGGAAAGCCGCTGGCTAAAGCTGCACGAACTGCCCTCTGACGAAGACAACGCCGTCACGGTGTTGTTCTGGCGCAAGGGAGCCGGTTCTCCCAACGTCACCGCTTTGCAGGGACTGCTTGCGGAGCAAAGCCTGTCAACCGGCGATGCCGCCGCGGCTATTGCTTGAAGTCGTGCGGCAGCGGCGCGGTTGCCTTTTCCAGCCAGGCCAGCGTTTCGCCGTCGAGCATCGGTCCGATCTCGGCCAGTACGCGCGCATGGTATTCGTCAAGCCAATGCAACTCGTCGCGGGTTAAAAGGTCCGATCGGACCAGCCGCTTGTCGATCGGCGCCAGCGTCAGTGTCTCGAAGGCGTGCATGGCGATGTCGCCGCCCTCGATTGCCTCGGCCGGTGTCACCAGAATCAAGTTCTCGATGCGGATGCCGTAGGAACCTTCCTTGTAATAGCCGGGCTCGTTGGAGACGATCATGCCGGCCAGCAGCTTTTCGGTACCGGTCTTGGCGATACGCTGCGGGCCCTCATGCACGGCAAGATAGGAGCCGACACCGTGCCCGGTGCCATGGGCGAAATCGCAGCCGTGTCTCCATAGCGCCAGGCGCGCCACTGCATCGATTTCGGAGCCGCGCGTGCCCTGGGGGAAGCGCAGCATGGAGATGCCGATCATGCCTTTCAGCACCAGCGTGAAGCGCTCGCGCATCTCCTCGGTTGGCGCGCCAATCGGAACCGTGCGGGTAATGTCGGTGGTGCCGTCCTGGTACTGCCCGCCGGAATCGAGCAGGAACAGCTCGCCATCCCCCAGCTTGCGATTGGTGGCGCGGGAGACGCGGTAGTGCATGATGGCGCCGTTAGGACCAGCGCCGGAGATGGTATCGAACGATACGTCGCGCAGCGGCATCTGCGTTTCTTCGCCGGTCTGACGGCGCGTCTCCTCAAGCCTGGTGACAACGGCGATTTCGTCGAGCGTGCCGGGCTTCTGGCGGTCGAGCCAGCACAGCAGCTTGGCGACCGCGGCGCCGTCGCGGCGATGTGCGGCGCGTGCGCCGGCGATCTCAGCTTTGTTCTTTGTTGCGCGTGGAATGCGGGCCGGATCGGCCGTGGCAATGACGGTGCCGCCATTATCCTCGACCAGCATTCTGAGCTTGTCCGCCGCGAGAACCGGGTCCAGCGCGATTTTTGCGCCGCCCTTGGCCCGAGTGACGATTGCCGTTTCGAATTCACCTGGTTCGTGCAATTCGGCGAGCTGCGTCAGGTAGGCCGCGACGGTGCGCGAAAACTTGCGCTGGTCCATGAAAAGCAGATGCGAGCCGTCGGCGGCGAGCACGGCAAAGCCGAGCGCCAGCGGTGTGTGCGGTACGTCGCCGCCACGGATGTCGAAGGCCCAGGCAATGGAGGAGGGGTCGGTCAGTACGGCATGGGTGGCGCCGTCCTTCTCGATGGCCGCCGCCAGCCGCACCAGCTTGTCCTTGGCCAGTTCGCCGGCAAAGCCGATCGGGTGGATCTCGACCGGCGCCAGTGGCGGCCCGGGCTGGTCCTGCCAGATGGCGTCGATTGGATTTTGTTCGAGCGGCACCAAAGTCGCGCCGGACTTCTCGGCCGAGGCCTTCAGCGCCTTGACGTCACTGATCGTATGGAGCCACGGATCGAAGCCCAACCGCACGCCCTTGCCGAGATTGTCCTTTATCCAGTTGGCCGGCGGGTTGTCGACAAGGCTCTCGATCGAAAAGATGTCGAGATCGACCTCCTGGCGCACCTGCAGCGTGTAGCGCCCGTCGACAAACATGACGGCGCGCTCGCCAAGCACAATGGCGACTCCGGCCGAGCCGCTGAAGCCGGTCAGCCATTTCAGCCGTGCCGAGCGATCGGCGACATATTCGCCCTGGTGCTCGTCGGCACGGGGCACAATGAAGCCATCCAGCCCGTTCGCCGCCAACCATTGGCGCAGCATTGCCACGCGCGGCTTGCCAACGGCCGGATCGCCGGCGGAATCGAAGGTCTGGAACATGTCGGCTCTCCTCGAATGCTGGCGCGACCGTAGCGCATGACCTCGAAAATCGGAATCGATTTTCGGAACGATCATTCCCGGTTGCTGCGTGTCTCTTTGCGCATGGAGGCCATGCAGAATCGGCGATTTCAAAAAGCGTCAGCAAGGCTTACCTTCTTCACGTGGAGGAAAGAGTCCTATTGCCCTGCAAAGGAGACCGTCATGTCCACGATTTCACCTAGACGCGGATTTTTCAGAAACGCTGTGAAAGCGCTGATCGAAGCTCGCCAGCGCGAGGCGAGCCGGTATGTGAGCGGCGTTCTGCTTGGCTTTGACGACGAAACGCTGAAAGCTCACGGCTATGATCGCGAACAGCTGAAGAAAGCGGCGAACTCGCGCTAGGTCCGAGCTGATTCCGGCTTGCGTTGAAGGCGCTGCGCCTCAGCGTTTGAGGTGAATCGTCACCCAGCCCTCGCGGTGCAAGGTGCGGACGTGCCGGAATTTCTGGCCGACATAGGCCGCGATTACCGCATCGCGCTGGCGCTCGAGGATGCCCGACAAAACGATCGAGCCACCGAGCGCGATATGTCCGGCCATTTGCGGCGCCAGACGCATCAGCGGCCGCGCCAATATGTTGGCGACGATCAGGTCGAAGGGCGCACGCGCGGCAAAGATCGGATGATGAAAACCGGGCGCCGCCACCGTTTCAATGAGCCCCTTGACCTGGTTCAGCCGCGCATTGGCGGCGGCCACCTTGACGGCGACCGGGTCGATGTCGGTCGCCAGCACCGGTATATGCGCGAGCCTGGCCACCGCGATGGCGAGCACCGCGCTGCCGGTGCCAAGGTCGAGCGCGTTGCGCGGATGCTCGCGCCGTACGACCTGCTCCAGCATTTCGAGGCAGCCGGCGGTGGTGCCGTGATGGCCGGTACCGAAGGCAAGGCCGGCCTCGATCTCGATGGCGAGCTCGCCGCTGTGGCGCTTCCTGCGGTCATGCGCGCCATGGACGAAGAAGCGCCCGGCCCGCACCGGCTTCAATCCCTCCAGCGAGCGCGCCACCCAGTCGATGTCGGGCAGCGCTTCGCGCGCTATCGGTTTCGACAGCGACAGTCCGGCAAGGATGTCCCTAAGCCGCGCCTCGACCGCATCGACGTCGTCGTCGGCATAGAGCGATACTTCGTGGATGTCGCGGTCCTCGTCGACCTCGAGCACCGCAATCGGCAGGCCCTCATCGTCGAATGCCGCACCGAGCGCCGCGAAGATGCGATCAGCCTCGATCTTGCCCGCGGTGAAATACAAACGCGTCTGCGTCATTACCGGATGTGTCAACCTTCCGCCGCCAGCCGTTTGAGCTTGGCGATGGCGGCATCCGGGCTTTCGCCATAGGCAATGGTGCCGGCGAAATCGCCCTTGGCGTTGAGCAGCAGCACCGAAGCAGTGTGGTCCATCGTGTAGTCGCCGTCGTTCGTGTCGACTTTCTTCCAGTAGATGCCGAAGGACTTGGCCATGGCGTGGACCTTGTCGGGATCGCCTGATATGCCGAGGATGCGATCGGAGAAATTGCTGACATAGGTGTTCATGATTTCGGGCGTATCGCGCTCCGGGTCGACCGTAACGAAATAGGCGCGCAGGTTCTTGCCGTCGTCGCCCATCGTCTTCAGCCAGCCGGCCAACTCGAAAAGCGTGGTCGGGCAGACTTCCGGACAGTGTGTGAAGCCGAAGAAGACGACGCTGGGGTGGCCGCGAAAGGCGGCTTCGGTGACCGGCGCGCCCTTCTGGTCGACCAGCGTGAAAGGTGCTCCGAACGGCTCGCCGCCATAGTGTCCGCGGTACCAGTCGAAGGTGAGCCAGCCGATTCCGGCGGCCATCAGGACGAGAATACCGACCAGAATTGAACGCATCATCAGTGAAGTCCGTCGTTATTTCCATCGGGCGCCGGGTTGGCGCCGTGAAGGCCCTGGCTTGGCGAACACTCTTAGCGGTTCGGTCGCGCCGACGCAAAGATGTCGCGTTGCCGCAACCGGCAATCCTGTGGGAGGCGATCTGCTTGCAAAGCGCTGCCGTTCGTCCCACCTGAGGTCGGCAAAATTCGAACCGCAGGAGGCCTCTTTGCGAAAACTGATTGGCGGCGCGTTGGCCGCATGCCTTGTCATTGGCGCCGGCGCGGCCGCCGCCGAGGAAGTCGGCAAGGTCGGCGTCGATTGGCTCGGCAACGATATCATCGTCGAGGCGATCAAGGATCCGAAGGTCGAGGGCGTGACCTGCCACGTCTCCTATTTCGACCGTGGCGTGATCGACCGCCTGCAGAAAGGCAACTGGTTCGAGGACCCGTCCGATTCTTCGATCTCCTGCCGCCAGACCGGCCCGATCACCATTGGCGACATCGACATGAGCGAGGCCGGCGAGGAGGTGTTCAAGCAAGGCATCAGCCTGATCTGGAAGAAGCAGGTGGTGAACCGCATCTACGACAAGGCCAACGAGACCCTGATCTACCTGTCGCATTCACGCCAGGTGCAGGACGGCTCGGCAAAAATGTCGGTCACCACCGTGCCGCTCTACGGCCAGAACGTGGTGTGGACCAGCGGCAAGCCGAAATAGAGACTTAAAGGTGCTACAGGGTCCTTGGCGCGTCCAAACGGATGCGCGGCGCTGCACTCGGCTTGCGAGACTATGCGCGCGGGCGTAAAGCGCGCGCATGGACCGTCCCGAACACCTTGTCCTGAAAGATCCCGAGCCGCGCATCCATCCGACGGCGGAGCTGAAGGCGTGCAAGCTTGGACGCTACGCGTCGATCGGCGAGCGGGTCATCCTGCGCGAGGTGACGGTCGGCGACTTTTCCTACTTCGAGCGCCACGCCGAGGCGATCTATACGACGATCGGCAAATTCTGCTCGATCGCCGCCAACAGCCGCATCAATGCGCTGGAGCATCCGGTCGAGCGGCTGACGCAGCACAAGATCAGCTATCGGCCCAACGAGTATTTCCGCTGGCTGGGTGTAGATCAGGCGTTCCGCGACCGGCGGCGGGCGAAAGCCGTCAGCATCGGCCATGATGTCTGGATCGGCCATGGCGCCGTGATCATGCCTGGCGTAGTGATCGGCAACGGCGCGATCGTCGGTGCCAACGCGGTGGTGACGCGAGACCTGCCGGCCTATGCAATCGTCGCCGGCGTTCCGGCCAGGCCAGTGCGGCAGCGCTTCAGCGCGGAAACTGCGGCCCGGATCGAACGGCTTGCCTGGTGGGACTGGCCGCTCGAGAAACTGGCCAGGGCAGTCCCCGACATGCAGGCCTTGCCCATCGAGGCTTTCCTCGACCGCTGGGAAAACGGCGCCGCCTGACTTCGGGCGTATCTGCAAGCGGTCCGACGGCCTGCGCGATCTGCTCCTCCAACAATGTACCCGCGACCTTCCGCCACGAGGGAACCAGGAGCGGCTGCCAACTGTTTCTGCAGACACAATGAACTCGGCTTCCGTCCGGGTTCGTCGCCCGGCTGTTGAGGGAGTTTGAATGATTGAGAAGCTTTTCACCAGGATCGCCAACAACGTCGCCCATTTTGCCGGCCTGCCGCCGACGTTTGCCGTCTGTTTCCTGATCATCGTCGTCTGGGCGGCAAGCGGGCCGATGTTCGGCTTTTCGGACACCTGGCAGCTCGTCATCAACACCGGCACGACGGTCGTCACCTTCCTGATGGTGTTTCTCATCCAGAACACCCAGAACCGCGATGGCGCTGCGATCCAGGCGAAGCTCGACGAATTGATCCGGGTCAGCACAGCCCAGAACACCTTCATCGGTATCGAACACCTGACTGAGACCGAGGTCGAAGAGATCCGCAAGAAATGCGAACAGGCAGCGAAGCGGCATGATCAGAAGCTTGCCGAGTTGTCAGCCGAGAAAGCCATGGCGAAGAAGCGGAACACGAAGAAGCACGCGGCGGCGTAATATAAAGGTCCGGCGCATACCTGCGAAGATCGGATCCGATTCTTTGCTACTGTGATCTTCGGTTCGGGATCATGCGGTGCGTGTCATGAATGCCGCGAAAGCATCTTTGTAGTCCGGGTGCCAGCGCGACAGGGCAGGGCGATTCTCGATGAGGTCGCCAATCGCCCAGGCCATGCGCTTTTCGTCCATGGACCGGGTCGCCTCGTTATCGGGACACAGGATGTAGAAATCGCCACGCAGTAGCGAGGCCAGCATGAAGTCGATGACCTGCTCGCCGGTCCAGGCGCCGGCCGGCTTTTCGGTCGCACCTTCGGTCAGGCCGGTAAAAGTGAACCCGGGGATAAGCAGATGCGCCGCGACACTGGCGCCCGGCTCGTTGCGCAGCGCGTGCGCCAGGCCTTCGGTATAGGTCTTCACGCCCGCCTTGGAAACGTTGTAGGCGAGGTTGCCGGGCGGCGTGGTGATGCCTTGCTTGGAGCCGGTGTTGACGATCAGGCCCGGCTTTCCCGCCGCCAGCATGCGCGGCGCAAAGGCCTCGACGCCATGCACGACGCCCCAGAAATTGATATCCAGCAGCCGTTTCCAGGCGTCGCGGTTCTCCCACGGCTTGCCGGGATTGTTGCCGACGCCGGCATTGTTCATCAGCAGCGATACGTCGCCGAAGGCGCCGAATGTCCTTTCGGCCAGCCGGTCGAGTTCGTCGGCCTTCGAGACATCGGTGGCGACGGCAAGTACGGCGCTGTCGCCGGCGATGGCGGCGACGGCGCGTCGGGCCTCATCGAGGCGTGCGCCGCCAATATCGACCAACACGATGTTCATGCCCATCGCCGCCAGCCGTTTGGCCGCGGCAAGGCCGATGCCGCTGGCCGCGCCAGTGATGACGGCGACATTGCCGGAGGCAAGTGCGGGCAGGGCGGTCTGGATCTCGGCGTCGGTGGTCATGATTTTCTCCTGTTCTGGCCGCGGCGAACTTAGCGCGGAAAGAGGCTCGCGCAAGCCGGTGCCGGCATCTTCGGGTTGACCGCATCGGCGGCGCTGCGCATGCTGATATCGAAAAAGGAGACTGACGATTGACCGACTGGATCGAGATCCTGAAAGAACAGACCGCAACCGGCGACCAGATGAGCCGCGAAGTGCCGCAAATGCTTGCCAATCCCGACATCAGCGAAGCGCAAGTGAAAACGCTGTTTTCGGCGCTCGAAAAACAGGCGGAGTTCGTCGAAAAGCTGCGTATGGCGCTTGAGAAATTCGGCCATGATTTTTCAGTGATCAAGGCGGCCGAGCGGCTGGAGGAGCGCTACGCCGACCTTGCCGCTTCGGTAGCGGAAAAGCTGAAAGCAATGCGAGGCTAGAAGGGGCCTATTTCTCGATCAGCCGCTCGAAGCGCCTGTCCGGCACGAACCAGATCATCGCCACCAGGACATAGATCGAGACACCGATCCAGTGATTGACGAAGGTCAGCGCGATGGCGGAAAGATAGAGGACCAGCGAGATCTTTCCCTTGAGGTCATTGCCCAACGCCCTGGCGAAGAGAGTCTCGTTGCCGTGCAGTCGATGCAGGGCCATGGTGAGGATGTTGAAGCCGATGGCGCAGAGCGCCAGGTCGACGCCATAGACGGCAACCGGCACCGGCGCGAAATGGTTCTCACCCATGAAGGCTGTCGTCGCCGGCATCAGCGATAGCCAGAACAGCAGGTTGAGGTTCGCCCACAGCACGCGGCCGTCGACCCGCTGCACGGTATGGAACATGTTGTGCAAATTGTTCCAGTAGATGCCGACATTGATGAAGGACAGCACATAGCTGAGGAAGATCGGCCAGAGTGGTGCCAGCGCGGAAAAATCCTCGCCATGCGGCACCTTCAATTCCAGCACCATGATGGTGATGATGATGGCGACCACGCCATCGGTGAATGCCTCGACTCGTCCCTTGCCCATGAATCTCCCCTGACAATCCGCTGAAGTTAGAAGAGGATATCACTCGGCGCTATCGGCAAAAGCTGCCCAAGTTGTCAGGAGCAAGCCAAGTTGTCAGGAGCAAGAAGGGGAGGGGAACGGCTGACGCGAAAACGGCGTTAGAGTGTCAGGTCCCGAATATCACGCTATCAAAGGTCGAAAAAATGACAGCTCACGCTCAAGTCATGACGCGCGATCACGAACTCGGCGGCCGCGCTGCAGCGGCCGCCGTGGCCGCCATGATTGCGGCTCTTTTCGCCGGCAGCACGGCGCTGACGCCGCTTTACATCATCTACAAGCAGCTCTTCGGCTTCTCGCAGATCACTTTGACGCTGGTCTACGCCGTCTATGTC
Source organism: Mesorhizobium sp. M0040 (assembly GCF_040323505.1). Taxonomy (NCBI): domain Bacteria; kingdom Pseudomonadati; phylum Pseudomonadota; class Alphaproteobacteria; order Hyphomicrobiales; family Phyllobacteriaceae; genus Mesorhizobium; species Mesorhizobium sp. M0040. The sequence goes on along the minus strand of NZ_JAMYVA010000017.1, from coordinate 109,649 downwards.
ATCGGCAATCTGGCAGCGCTTCTGATGTTAGGGCGTGTGTCCGATGTCATCGGGCGCCGTCCAATGGCATTGGCCGGGATGGCGGTGGCCGTGGTCAGCGCGGTGGTTTTCCTGTTCGCCGAAAATGTCGCCTGGCTCGATATCGCCCGAATTCTGAGCGGACTGGGAATCGGCGTTGGCGCGGGCACCGGCACCGCCTGGCTCGCCGAATTGCTCCCGACCGACGACAAGTCACAGGCGGCGACGATTGCCACCAGCACCAATTTTCTCGGCCTCGGCCTCGGTGCGCTGGGGGCCGGGTTGCTCGCCGAATACGCGCCTTGGCCGCTCAGGCTGACATTCGTCGTCTACCTGGCGATGCTCGCGACTGTAACCCTGCTGGTCTGGCGCACGCGGGAAACCGTTTCGCGGCCGGGGAAACTGGCTGACGTTTCGATGCGCCCGCGGCTTTCCGTGCCCGATGACATCCGCGCAAGTTTCGTTGCGCCGGCGGTGACCGGCTTTGGCGCAATGGCGCTGGTCGGCTTTTATGCAGCACTCGCACCGAGCATTTTGGCGCAGCAGCTGCAGGTAACCAACCATGCCGAAGCCGGCGCTCTGTTCTTTGAATTGGCGATCGTGACGGCCGCCACCATTGTAGCGACGGCACGTCTTTCGAGCCGAGCTGCGATGTTCGCGGCGCTTGCGCTGATGATCCCAACCGTCGCGCTGATTGTTGCGGCGCAGGTCTTCGCCTCGATGGCCATAATGGTCGCCGCAACTGCTCTGTGTGGCGTGTCGGCAGCGCTCGGCTATCGCGGCGGCTTGCAAGTGGTGAACGAGATCGCGCCGGCGGACCGGCGCGCCGAAGTCGTCTCGGCCTTCTTCATCTGCTGTTTTTGCGGCAACGCGCTGCCGGTCATCGGCATCGGCGTTCTGTCGACGGTGGCAGGTGCGACCGTGGCAAGCCTGGCCTTTGCCGGCATGATTGTCGTCTTTTCCCTGGTCGCTCTCGGGTTTGGCGCGAAATACGCGCGCTGAGCCGACCTTTCAGCCGTTCGGTGTCTCGGGCGAAAGGTGCGCGCGCTGGCGCGGTACGCCGAGGCCGGTATCCGGCGGTTCGCCGGCAGCCGGCCGGCTCTCGATCATGTGCATGGAGCGCCAACGGCCGAAGCGATAATAGGCGGCAGCCAGCACGAGCGACGTTATCGAGCCGGCCGGAAAGCTCCACCACAAAGCTTCCTCGCCGATCACGCTTCGGAAGAAATAGGCGAAGCTGGTGCGCACCAGCAGCACCGAGATCACCAGGATGATCAGCGGCGGCATCACCGCGCCGGTGGCACGCACGGTGGCGAAGAGCACGATGGTGATGCCGAACAGGATGAAGGACCACGACGCGATCTTGTTGATGTGAGTGGCGATCTCGATTGCTGCACTGTCGCTGCCAAGGAAGAGGCTGAGCACCGCGCGATCGAATACGAACAGCAGCGCGACGAGCATGCCGGTGAGCACAAGGTTGAAGCCGACGCCGGAGGCGGCGATGCGTCCAATCCGGTCCCAGCGCCTGGCGCCGACATTTTGCGCCGCCATGGACGACACCGCGGCGCCGATGGCGAGCGCCGGCATCTGGATATAGGTCCAGAGCTGTGCGGCTATGCCGTAGGCAGCCGCGACCTGCGAGCCGTACGAGTTGACCATGCCCATCACCGTCAGCGCCGCGGCCGAAACGACGATCATCTGCAGGCCCATCGGCACGCCCTTGAAGACGACAATGCGCAGCAGCGCCGGGTCCGGCCGCAGCAGAACGAGATTGGCGCCGGCCAGCCGAAGCGGGTGCTTGCGCGCATAAAGCACGATCAGGATGGCAACCACGCTTACCGTCTGGCCGATCAGCGTCGACGCGGCCGAGCCGGCGATGCCGAGTTCGGGGAACGGGCCGATGCCGAGGATGAGCAACGGGTTCAAAACGACGTCGAGCACGACGGCCAGCGCCATGAACAGGAAAGGCGTGCGCGAATCGCCGGCGCCGCGCAGCACCGTCATGACGAAGGACAGCAGGTTCATCATCGGCACGGCGAGGAAGATGATGCGCAGATAGGAGCGCGCCAGCGGCAACGCATCGGCCGGCGTGCCGAGCGCATCGAGGATCGCATCGACCCAGATCCAGCCGCAGACCGCGAACACCACCGAGACGAGGAAGAAGAAGGTGGCGCTGGTTCCGACGATGCGCCGGGCTTCGGGCAGGTCACGAGCGCCGACGGATTGTGCGACCAGGATGGTCGCCGCCATGCCGATGCCGAAGACGGTGCCGAGGATGAGAAACAGCACGAGGTTGGCATTGGACGTGGCGGTCAGCGCCGCTTCACCGAGGAAACGGCCGACCCACACGGCATTGATCGAGCCGTTGAGCGACTGCAGCACATTGGAGCCGAGCACCGGCAGGGCAAACAGCAAAAGGGTGCGCGGGATAGGCCCACTGGTGAGGTCGCCGGTCTGCCGGCGCGGGGGCATGTTGTCGTCCATGGCAGGCAACTCGGCGAAGGCTTGTCTGAGTCCGCAATGATTGCCGATTTAACGGGAGAGGTCGATGCGGCGCTGTAAATTCCGCCTGGCGTGCCTTGATCTAAGCATTTCTCAAACCTTTCGGAATCGTATATTGATCCCGCACGCGTGGGGCCGCATTTTCCTGGATCTCATCGGTAAGCCGGGGGGCTCATGTCCGATATTCCGTTGTTTTTTGAGCGCCTGAACCGGCGCGCCTTTCTTGGTGCATCCGCTCTGGGCGCGGCCTCCGTGGCTCTTTCGTCGTGCACCACGACGGACGTGGCGGCGCCGCCGGTGCCCGCGGCACCAAGCGATCCGGCTCTCGGCGATGCCGCAAGCATGTATGCCGCGCGCATCGACGAGGGCTATCAACTGCCGGCAATTCCGGTAGCCAAGGTCGATCCGAAATTCGTGCGTCAAATCGTGGCCGACCCGACTGGAGAAAAACCCGGCACGATCGTCGTCGATACTTCCGAGCACTTCCTCTATCTGGTGCGCGACGGCGGCAAGGCAATTCGCTATGGCGTCAGCCTCGGCAAGGCCGGTTTCGGATGGACCGGCAGCGCCGTGGTTCAGGCGAGAAAGAAGTGGCCGGTCTGGACGCCGCCGCCGGAAATGATCCAACGCCGGCCGGAACTGGCGAAATACAAGGACGGCATGCCGCCCGGCCCGCAGAGCCCGCTTGGTGCCCGCGCGCTGTATCTCTTCCGTGACGGCAAGGACACGATGTACAGGCTGCACGGCACGCCGGAGTGGGATTCCATCGGGAAGAACGCTTCCTCCGGCTGTGTGCGCTTCATGAATCAGGACATTATCGACCTCTACAGCCGCGTCGACGGCGTCGTGCCGGTCTTCGTGCGCCCGAACCTGTCGGCCGCCGGGAAGATCGCCGCCGTGTCAAACAGGACGGCCGAGCCGATCGATGCAGGCGTGCCAAGGGACGCGGAGATGTTGAGGTAAGTGCCTTCGACTGGATCGTCAGTCGCAGGTTTTGCGATGCTTAGGACACCGTCTTTTCGCGGGCGAGCCGCAACTGAAGGGGCACGACCGTTCAATCGCGCCAGCTCAGGCGGACGCGTTCGGCGCCTCCGCCTGTATGGCTGCCGCTACTTCCCGGTGAGGCCTGGGAGCGTGACCTGATAGACCAGGAACATGGTGTCGACATCGGCGCCATCCTCGGCCTTGTAGGCCGCGCCGACCTGGAAGCCGTCCTGCGTGAGGAAGTCATTGTCATTGGCGACGAACAGGAAATAGTCGTCGGGCAGCTTTGGATCGAGGACGCTCACCACCGACATCGCCTCCCATTTCTCCGAAAGGTTGTTGCGGTCGTTGGGCGCGCCATTGTGCAACCCGAAGCGGCCGAGCTCGCTCTTGTCGTTGATGTCGATGAACGGCGTCAGCTTGGCCGGCGTCACCGATGGATCGAGCTCACCCTTGGGCGCCAGCGGCTTGTCCTTGTCGAACTCTGTGCCGGCGATGTCGGTTGCCGCCGACACATCGACGACGCTGATCTCGCGATGGAGCGAGGTGTCGCCCTTCAGCCCCTGGCCGTTGCCGCTGTCGCGCGCCAGCATCAGGAAGGTCTTGTCCGACAGCGCCACGATTTCACTCTGCGCGGCGATCTTGGTTTTGCCCTTGGCATCGGTGAACACCGGCAGCGGCACGACATATTCATGCGCGAGCTTGAGCTGGCCGGGATCCGAGGCATCGTAGACCAGCACGCGCGTGTTCTGGCGCGTCGAGGCGGAATCGCCGCCATCCTGCCTTGGGGCCGACTGCAGCACGGCAATCAGGAACTTCCCGTCCGGCGTCAGCGCCATGCCTTCGAGGCCCTGGTTGTTCTGACGGCCGGTTTCGGGATCCTTCGGATCTGGGTCTGCCGCGCCAGGTCCCGGATTGTTGGAAGCAAAGTTTGGCGTCCCGTGACGCATCGGGACAAGCGCCGCCGGCGGCTGCGTTGCCGACATCAGACGCCCATCGGCGGAGAAGCGGTAGATGTTCGGACCGTATTCGTCCGAGATGAACATCGTGCCGTCGGGCAGCCGTGCGATCGCTTCGTTATCGAGCGCGAGCTTGCCGTTGGCTTCGGGCAGGATCGGCATGTCGTCGGTCGCGGCACGCACGCCGTTGAGCGGATCGAGCCCGGTTGCGTCGGCGCCCTTGTCGTCGGTCAAAAGCATGGTGTCGGCAAGCGTCGCCCTGAGGCCCGACTGTTCCTGGCCGGCGGCTGGCACTGCACCCGGCGTGATCGGAGCGAACTCGATGGCAATCGTGTTGAGGCGCGGCCGGTAGTCGGTAGTACCGACGACATTGTAGCCGCGATCCGGCAACAGCCACAACGAGCCCTTGTAGCCGTCGGCGCCATGCGTCCAGCCGGCAGCATCGATCGACATGCCTGAGCCGGAGCCAAACGTCTCGCCGAACTTGTCCTTCTGGCTGGCCGGGATGCGGCCGACGCCGACCAGGCCCTTGTTGACGAAGCTGACGCCGCCGACGGTCGCGGAGTTTTCTGCCAGGGCCGGAGTCAAGGCGGTGAACATCGCCAGCGCGACAGCGAGGGACGCGGTTCGGTGCAGGTTTTTCATGGATATCCTCTTTGAGACAAAGCTGCCGGGGCCCGAAAAAGCGCCGCGTCGCATCGAGGATGCCGCGAAAGCCTTCGGAGAAGCGATCTAGGACGCGAACATGATACTTGCGTGACAGTGCCGCGCTTGCTTTGACCCTTGTGGTCGCAACTGGCCTGGACATGCGAATCCGTCGCCGCCGAGAGTGCAATTAACAACTTTACAAATTATCGTTCTTATGTGAAGTTATGACGATGAAAGGCCACCGATGACAGTCTGTCGTTTCGCCACCCGCCTCAATTCCTTTGCCTCGCGGCCACAGGCCGAGTGGCCCGATCTTGTCGGCAAACCGTCCATGCTGCAAATGGCGGCACGTGCGGCGAAGGTTGCGGAGTTGACCGATCTCGACCTCAACTTTCCCGACCATGTCGATGAAAAGCCTGCGGAAATGGCGCGCAAACTCCGCGATCTCGGGCTTTCCATCAATGGTTTCGCCATGCGCTACTACTCCAACCCGGCCTTCAAGCTCGGCGCCTTCACCAATCCGGATCCGGCCGTTCGCCGCGAGGCCATCGACATGACCAAGGCCGGGATCGACGCCGCGCGCGAGGCTGGCGCCAGCCTGATGACGCTGTGGCTCGGGCAGGATGGCTTCGATTATGCTTTCCAGGCCGATTATGCGACGCTCTGGCAACACGAAATCGATGGAATTCGTGAAGTTGCGGCGCATGACCCCGATTGCCAGATCAGCCTTGAATACAAACCCAACGAGCCGCGCTCCTACAGCCTGATGCCCGATGCGGCGACGACGTTGCTGGCGATCCGCGAGATCGGCCTGCCCAATCTCGGCGTGACGCTCGATTTCGCCCATGTGCTCTACGCCGACGAGCAGCCGGCTTTCGCCGCTGCGCTCGTGGCACGGCACAGCAAGCTGCTCGGCGTGCACCTCAACGATGGCTATGCCAAGCGCGACGACGGCTTGATGGTCGGGGCCGTGCATACGCTGCAGACGATCGAGCTGCTGCGCCAGATCCGCCGCAACGGCTACGCCGGCGCCATCTACTTCGACACGTTTCCCGATATGACCGGGCTCGACCCGGTCCACGAATGCGAAGTCAACATCGCGACCGTCAAGCGCATGCTGCGCGTCGTCGATCGGCTGGACGGGGACAACCGCATGTTAGCCGCCGTCGACCGTCAGGACGCGATCGCGTCGCAAGCCATTATCCAGGAAGCCATGCTCGGCCCGGACAGCTGAGGCCCGGCCGCATATTCCGTTCAACAAGGGAGGAAGGACCATGAAATTTCTGCTTGCCACCGCTACCGCTGGCCTGATGGCGCTGTCCATCGGCTCGGTGTTTTCCGCAGACCTCGCGCCGCTCAATTCCGACACCGAGAAGGATCGCATCGACTGGTCGCAGCTCGAGGCCAAGTTCGGGGCCTTCCCCAAGCTGCCCGAGGGTACCAAGGCGGGTGCGGTCTCCAAGACGCTGACCAATGAATACTGGCGCTCGCTGGGAGAGGGCTACAAGTCGTTCGGCGACCGCACCGGCGTGCCCGTCGTCTACCAGGCGGCGCAGAGCGAGGGCGACCAGCTCGGCCAGCTCACCATCGCCGAAGGCCTGGTCACGCAAGGCTACAACGTGCTGCTCGTTTCGCCGCAGACCGACTCCAACCTGCAGCCGATCATGGAACAGGCCAAGGCAGCCAATGTGCCGGTGGTCAACGTCAACGACGCGGTCATCCCGCAGGCCGAGCACTATGTCGGCAATGTCCAGCGCGACAACGGCGTGCGCGTCGCCAAATGGTTCATCAAGAACCGGCCGGATGGCGGCAAGGTCGCCATCGTCGAAGGCCAGGCCGGCGTCTACGCCGCCGTCCAGCGCACCGACGGCTTCAAGACCACCATCACCGAAGCCGGCAAGTTCGACGTCGTCGCCAGCGTCCCCGGTAACTGGGATCGCCAGACCTCCTACGACGCGGCCACCAACATCCTGCAGCAGCACCCCGATCTGATCGGCTTCTATGCCAACAATGACGGCATGGCGCTGGGCATCGTCGAAGCGGTCAAGGCCGCCGGCCTAAAGGACAAGGTCGCCGTGTTCGGCACCGACGGGATTTCCGACGCCTACGCCTCGATCCGCGCCGGCGAGCTGACCGGCACCGTCGATTCGTTCCCGGTGCTGACCGGCGAGGTGGCGCTGGAATCGGCGCTGCGACTGGTGGCCGGGCAGAAGCTGCCGCGCGTCGTCGCCACGCCGCAGGCGCTGATCACCAAGGACAATGCCGACCGCTACTCCGGCGCCGGCGACGCCGTGCGCAAGGCGCTGCTCGAGGACGCGGCAGCGGGCCAGTAGAGCAGGGCCGGCGGGTGCCGGCCTTGGGTCGGCACCTTGCCTGGAGAACCGAAGCAATGTCAGTCATCTCCCGGCTGCAATTCTCGGGCATTTCCAAGGTGTTTCCGGCCGTGCGGGCGCTGAGCGATGTGTCCTTTTCGGTCGGCGCCGGCGAGATCCATGGCCTGCTCGGTGAAAACGGCGCCGGCAAATCGACGCTGCTGCGCATCCTGTCAGGCGTCTACCGGCCGACGGCGGGAAGCGTGCTGATCGACGGCAAACCGGTGACGCTGAACAACCCGGTCGCGGCGCGCGCCGCCGGCGTGGCGATGATCCATCAGGAATTACAGCAGGTGCCACGCCTCAGCGTCGCCCAGAACATGTTTCTCGGCCATCCGTTGACGCGCGGCGGCGTCTTCGTCGCACGGCGCGAGCAGGAAAGCCGCGCTGCGGAAGCCCTGGCCGCCATCGACCCGACCATCGATCCGGCAGCCCCGCTTGGCAGCCTGAAGGTGGCGCAGCGGCAGATCGTCGAGATCGCCCGGGCGCTGCTCGACCGCGCCAGGATCGTGGCGATGGACGAGCCGACGTCGAGCCTCACGCCGAGCGAGTTCGAACGGCTGGCGGAAGTCATTGCCGGTCTGGCACGCGACGGTGTCGCCGTCGTTTATGTCTCGCACAAGCTGGACGAGGTGTTCGGCATCTGCGAGCGCGCCACTGTCATGCGCGACGGCGTTGTGGTCGAAACCGTCGATCTCGCGCAGATGTCCGAAAAGGCCGTCGTTTCGATGATGGTCGGCCGCGAGCTTGCCCAGGAACAACACCGCTCGCATGCTTCCCCCGAGATCAGGCTGAGCGTGCGTGGCCTCGCCTCGGCAACCAAGGTCCGTGACGTTTCGTTCGACCTGCATCGCGGCGAGGTGTTGGGCATTGCCGGCCTGGTCGGGTCCGGCCGCACCGAACTGCTGCGGCTGCTGGCCGGCGCCGACCGGGCCTCATCAGGCGCAATAGAGATCGACGGCAAGGCGGTAAAGCTTTCCAGTCCGCGCGACGCGATCGCGGCCGGCATCGGCCTGGTGCCGGAGGAGCGCAAGCGCGAAGGCATCGTGCCGTTGCGGTCGATCTCCAGCAACATGGCGCTGGCCTCGATGGGCGTGTTCGCGCCGCGCGTCCTCATCGACCATCGCCGGCTGAAGCGCGTGACAGCCGAGAAGATGAAGCGGGTCAATCTCAGGCCGTTCCTGCTCGACCGGCCGATCCGCCTGTTCAGCGGCGGCAACCAGCAGAAAGCGATCATCGGCCGCTGGCTGGCGGCGGGAACGCGGATCCTTCTGTTCGACGAGCCGACGCGCGGCATCGATGTCGGCGCCAAGGCGGAGATCTACCACCTGATCGAGGAACTCGCCGCCGAAGGCCATTCGGTAATCGTCGTGTCGTCCGAACTCCCCGAGGTGATCCGGCTCGCCGACCGCGTGCTGGTCATGCGCGACGGCACGGTCGCCGCCGAACTGGGCCGCGCAAGTCTCAGCGAACAGGCGATCGCCGCGCACGCCATACCCCAAACGGAGATTGAGGCCGGCAAGGCGCAAGGCCGTCGGGCCGGTGCATAACGGACAGGACCAGCGGATGACCGATATAACCCAACACACAGCAGCGCGCCCAAGGGCAGATTTCCTGCACCGGTTTTCCGTGCGCGACGCCGGCACGCTGATCGGACTGGTGGTGATCCTCGCCGTCTTCGGTGCACTGGTCCCCGGCTTCTTTGCCGAGCGTAACCTGATCAACATCCTGCAGCAATCGAGCATCAATGCCTGCCTGGCGTTGGGCATGACGCTGGTCATCATCTCGGGCGGCATCGACCTGTCCGTCGGGCCGACGGCAGCCCTTTCGGCGGTCATCTCGGCCTCGATGCTGGTTGCCGGCGTGCCGTTTCCGCTGGCCATCGCCGCCGGCTTCGCCATCGGCCTCGCCTGCGGACTGCTCAACGGCGTGCTGGTTGCCTATGTCGGGCTGCAGCCCTTCATCGTCACGCTGGGAACGCTCAGCACCTACCGGGCGCTGGCGCTGATCTATACCGGCGGCAATCCGGTGCTCGGCCTGCCTGCCGGCTTCCGTGCCATCTTCAACGGCTCGCTGTTCGGATTGCCGTTGGCGGTCATCATCGTGGCCGTGGTCGCGCTGATTGCCTGGATCATCCTCAAGAAGACGCCGTTTGGCGAATATCTGCTCGCCGTCGGCGGCAATGAGGAGGCGGCCTACATAGCCGGCGTGCCGATCGCCCGCACCAAGATCGCCGCCTATATGATCTCGGGCCTGCTGGCAGCGCTTGCAGCGCAGATCCTGATCGGCCGGCTGGGTGCGGCCGAACCCATTCTCGGCAATCTCTGGGAGCTCGACGCCATAGCAGCGGCGGCGATCGGCGGTGCCTCGCTGATGGGCGGCAAGGGCAGCGTCGTCGGCACCATCCTGGGTGCCGTCATCCTTGGCAGCATGCGCAACGGCCTGACGCTGATGAACGTGCAGTCCTTCTATCAGCTCCTGGCAACTGGCCTTATAATCCTCGCCGCGATGCTTATCGATCGCGTGACGAGGGGACGTGGATGACCTTGACCGGGCTGGACCTGAAAGCGGTAGGACCGCGCATTCGCATGATGATGCCGCATCTGACGCCGCTCGAGGCGAAGGTGGTTGAAACGGTCTTCGGACGGCGCGGCTTCGACGAGACCATACCGCTCAAGCAGATCGCCGAGGAGGCCGGTGTCTCGGAGGCGATGGTGGTCAAGATCGCCAAGAAGCTGGGTTTTTCCGGCTATCGCGACTTTCGCACGGCGGTCTATGAATACAGCCGCCTGCCGACCGCCGAGATGCATCAGGAGCTGTCGGTGGACGACAGTTCGGCCGAGATCGTGCAGAAGGTGTTCCGCACCTCCATCCAGGCGCTGGAGGAGACGCTGGCGATCCTCGACATGGACGATTTCGACCGTGCCGCCGATCTGCTTTACCGCGCCAGGAATCGCGATTTCTACGGCGTCGGCGGCTCGGCGCAGATCGCACGCGACGTTTCGCACAAATTCCTGCGCATCGGCATCCGCACCTCCGTTTACGACGATTCGCACATGATGCTGATGTCGGCCTCGCTGCTCGGCGCCGACGACATTGCTGTCGGCTTCTCGCATTCCGGCAACACGAGCGCCGTCATCGACGCCATCCAACTTGCGCGCAAAAGCGGCGCGCGCACGCTGGCCATCACCAACTATGACAACTCGCCATTGGCAGCCGTCGCCGACATCGTGCTTTGCTCGACCGCCCAAGGCTCGCCGTTGATGGGTGAGAACGCAGCGGCGCGCATTGCCCAGCTCAACATTCTCGACGCGCTGTTCGTCGCGGTCGCGCAACGCGACTACCAGGCGGCGGAGCGCAATCTCGGCCGCACCATGTCTGCGGTGACGTCGAAACGGAAAGATAAGAACTCATGAAAGGCAAGCGGCTCATGAAGGTCTGGGGCACATGACGGCTCCTCCGCCGCTGGTGACCGTATTCGGCAGCCTGCATTACGATATCATCGTCGAAGCCCCCGATCGCCCACGCAAGGGCGAAACGGTCACCGGCCATGCCTGGCATCCGAAATGCGGCGGCAAGGGCGGCAACCAGGCGGTGTCGGCAGCGCGGGCCGGCGTGCGTGCGGCGATGATCGGAGCTGTCGGCGACGATGATTTCGGCCGCGCGCTTCTCGACAATCTCGATCGCAACGGCGTCGACCAGCGCTTCGTGGGAGTGGCTTCGGGCGCCGGCTCGGGCATGAGCGTGGCGATTTTCGACGACAGCGGCGACTATGGCGCGGTGATCGTCTCGGGGAGCAATCTCACTCTCGGCGAAAAGGACATTGCGGAGGCGGCCGAGCTGATCGCGCAAACGGCGGTTCTGCTGCTGCAAAACGAGGTGCCGGAAGCCGCCAATATCGCCGCGGCGCGAGCGGTGAAGGCGTATGGCGGCCGCGTCGTTCTCAATGCGGCGCCGGCGCGAAAGCTGTCAGCCGAACTGGTCGCACTGACCGATATCGTCATCGTCAATGCCATCGAGGCGGAATTCCTGGCCGGCGTTGCGGTCGTCGACACGCTCGAGGGGGCTGCGAAGGCGGCCGGTATGCTCGTCGGTTCCTATCCGGCCGCGATCGTCACGGCAGGCGGCGAGGGCGTTGCCTATCGCGACCGTGGCGGCCAGGCGTTCGCACTGCCTGCGATGCCGGTGAAGGTCATCAGCACCCACGGTGCCGGCGATGAATTCGTCGGCGCCTTTGCGGCGTGGCTTGCGCGTGGAGAGCCCGTCGAGGCGGCACTTGCCGCCGCCAATGCCGCCGCTGCCTCGCTGGTCGCAACGCCGGAGCGCGAGCGCGGGGGTCTTGTTCAATCTGAGCCTGCTCAGTGACCGCCGCGATTCAATCGCTGTCGCGCGCGATCAGTTCCAGCGGCCAGACTTCACGGATGATGCGTGCGCCTTCGGCGCCGGCGTAAGCCGGGATCGATGCCAGCAGCATTTCGGCCAACCGCTCGCCCATCGGCTCCAGCGCCGGTCGGAAGCCGGTCAGCGCCGGCGAAAAATAGCGGCAAAGCGGCGTGTCGACGATGACGATCACCGCAACGTCGTGGCCGGGCTTGATGCCCGCCTCGGCCAGAGCCTTGCAGCCGCCAAGCGCCATCGCATCATTGTTGAAGATGATGGCGGTCGGCGGGTCCTTGGAGCGCATGACCTTCGGCGTCACCGCGTAGCCGCCGGCCTCGTTGATGAAGCCGTCGGCGATCAGTTCGGGGTCGAACTCGATGCCGTGCCGCCGCAACGCCTTGCGATAGCCGGCGAGGAACAGATAGCCGAAATTGAGGTCGAGCGACGGGCGGACGGCGGCGATGCGGCGGTGACCGCGCGCGACGAGACGATCGACCGCGTCAGCCCCGGCTTTTTCGAAATCGAGGTCGAGCGAGGGATAGGAATCGCCGCCGGAGCGGCTGCGGCCGAGCGTCGCGAACGGGAAACCGGCCTGGGTCAGATAGTCGATGCGCCCGTCCTCGCGCCGCGTCCAGGCCAGCACCACCGCATCGGCCCGCCGCGTCTCGACGACACGGCGCAGGCGCTCCTGCTGATAGTCGCCCGGCGCGCCCATCACTACGATCAGGTCAAGGCCGCTTTCGGCGAGCTTGGCCTGCAACCCGGTCAGGAACGGAATGAAGAACGGCTCGCCATATTCCTGGTCGCCCGGATGCGGCTGCAGCATGAAGGCGATCGAATGGGTGGCGCCGCGCCGCAGGCTGCGGCCGGACTGGTTCGGTGAATAGTTCAGCTTCTTGGCCGCATCGAGCACGCGCTGGCGCGTGTCGGCATTGACGTCGGCGCGGCCGTTGAGCGCGCGCGACACCGTGCCGATGGAAATATTCAGGTGACGCGCAAGGTCGTGAATACTGGACGCCAAAGGACAGTTCTCCCCCTTGCTTGGCTAGCACCGGCCGCTCTTCAGGCCAAGCCGGCATCACGTTTTTCGCCATCGGCCAATTGACATTCTACGCCATCGGGTGTGTTCTCGTAAACGTTTACGGAAGAAACGTTTGCGGCCCTGCCGTGAACGCCGTGACGATCGGTCTGGAGGGGCCGAGAGGGAGGAGTGCTGGATGATCAATGTCGTCCTGGTCGGCTGCGGCGCGATGAGCAAAGCCTGGCTCGATGCAGCCAAGCAGATCGACGGGCTCGCCATTGTCGGCCTGGTTGATCTCGACGCCGAAAGGGCGCGGGCAAGGGCGCGCGAATACGAGCTTTCCGGCGCCGTCATCGGAACCGACCTCGACGCCGTGCTCGACCAGACCAGGCCCGACGCGGTGTTCGACGTGGTGGTTCCCGCCGCCCGCCGCGAGGTCGCGCTTTCCGCCTTTGCCCACCATTGCCATCTCTTGACCGAAAAGCCGCTGGCCGACAGCCCGGACAATGCGCGTGCCATTGTCGAGGCGGCCCGCAGCGCCGGCCGCATCCATGCCGTCGTGCAGAACCGCCGCTATGTCGCCAACGTCAGGCGCATCCGGCGCTTTCTCGATTCCGGCGCCATTGGTGCGCCAACCAGCATCCACGCCGATTTCTTCGTTGCGCCGCATTTCGGCGGTTTTCGCGAAGAGATGCGCCATGTGCTGCTGCTCGATATGGCGATCCACACATTCGATGCAGCCCGCTACATGGTGGCCGGCGAACCGGCCGGCGTCTATTGCCAGGAGTGGGAGCCGGCCAACTCCTGGTATCGGCAAGGGTCGTCGGCAACCGCAAGCTTCGACCTCGGCGGCGGCAAGCTGTTCACCTATGCCGGCAGCTGGTGCGCGGCCGGCTTCCGTACCAGCTGGGACAGTACATGGCGGATCGTCGCCGAGCGCGGCAGCATTGTCTGGGACGGCGCGGACGGGTTGAAGGCGGAAGTCGTGCGGCCGGTCCGTGAAGGCCTGTTCGACCGCACCGAACCGATAGCCGTGCCGCCGCTCGACCCGGCAGATCGCGTCGGCGGCCATCTCGGCATCATCCAGGATTTCGTCCGCGCCGCCGAGACCGGCACCGCGCCGGAGACGCGCGGCGCCGACAACATCAAGAGCCTGTCCATGGTTTTCGCTGCGATCGAGAGCGCCGAAACCGGGCGCCGGGTCGCTATCGCCTCACAGGAAGGATCATGATGCCAAACCCGCTGCTCGACATCAGGATCGGCACCATGGTGCGCGCCAACCTCGACGACCCGGCCGCCTATGTCAGGCAGATCCTGCCGCTCGGATTCGAGAGCATCCAGCCGTTCTTCTGGCAGACGCTGGGCGGCAAGGACATTCCGCGGCTGGCGGGCGAGATCCGCGAGGCGATCGGCGATGCCGATGTCATCGTCTCGTCGATCGGCGTGTTCGGCAATCCGCTGGAGAGCGGCGAGATCGATCGCGGCGTGCTCGAGGCGTGGGAAACGATCATCGACAACGCGCATCTGTTCGGCACCAATGTGGTCAGCGGCTTCACCGGTCGCATCCGCGGCAAGCCGCTGCCCGACAGCCTGCCGCGCTTCCGCGAGGTCTGGGGGAAGCTGGCAAAGCGGGCCGCCGACAAGGGCGTGCGCATCGCCTTCGAGAACTGCGCGATGGACGGCAACTGGGCCAGCGGCGACTGGAACATCGCCCACAATCCGGACGCCTGGGAGCTGATGTTCAACGAATTGCCGGACGACAATCTCGGCCTGGAGTGGGAGCCCTGCCACCAGCTGGTCTATCTGATCGATCCGATCCCGCAGATCCGCAAATGGGCGCAGCGTATCTTCCACGTCCACGGCAAGGACGCGACGGTGCGCTGGGACGTGATCCGCGAACATGGCGTGTTCGGCCGCCTGCCGTTCGTGCAGATGCGCACCCCTGGCTTCGGCGATAGCGACTGGACGCGGGTGATCAGCGAGCTGCGGCTGGTCGGCTACAAGGGCGCCATCGACATCGAGGGCTGGCACGACCCGGTCTATCGCGGCGATCTCGAGATCACCGGCCAGGCGCGTGCGCTGGATTATCTCCAACAATGCCGGGGAGGCGCGAGCTACCTGCCGAACCCGGTGTGAGAAGTTTCGGCCGGCGGGAGGTGCCGGCCAGCGAAAGATTGCGGCGCAATGCCGAAGCGATCGTCGAAACCCCTCGGCTAGCGAGGGAACAAAGGGAGGATAAGTGCATGAGCATTACGATGAGAAGGACAGTTCTGCGCTCGACCGTCGCGGCAGCCGCGATGGCGCTCGCCGCCGCACTCTCGACCTTGCCGGCGCAGGCGCTCGATGCCCAGTGGTGCAAGGATGTCCATATCCGTTTCTTCGTCGGCGGGGCGGAGGGCGATGCCTTCGGCACGATCGTCTATAATGGCGCCAAGCAGGCGGCGGCCGATCTCGGGCCGAAAGTCGACTACATCTTTTCCCAGTGGGATGTCGAGAAGATGGTGCAGCAATTGCGCGAGGCTGTCGCGGTCAAGCCCCAAGGCATCGCCATGATGGGCCACCCCGGCGACGCCGCGATCATGCCGTTGGCCGAACAGGCGCACAAGGACGGCATCAAGATAATGTACCAGAACGTGCCGGTGCCGACGGTCACGGCGGCGTTCGGCGGCGGCTATGTCGGTGCCCAGCAGGAGCAGCAGGGCCGCGCGCTTGGCGCCGAGGCGGTCAAGCTGGCCGGGCTCAAGGCCGGCGACAAGGCAATCATGATCGGCCCGTTCGAGAACGAGAGCCGCGGCGCGCGAGAACGCGGCACTGTCGCTGCCCTCAAGGAAGCGGGCGTCGAGGTCATACAACTCTCCTCGCCACCGAGCGGCGAATGGGCTTCCGACCCAAATCTGGCCCTTCCGGTGATCACCGCGGCACTGCTCAACAATCCCGACGTCAAGGCGGTTGGCTATCCCGGCGGACAGATGCTGGGCAACGTCCCGACTTACATGCAGGCGGCGGGCAGGAAGCCGGGCGATATCTTCAACTTCGGCTTCGACACCAGCCCGCAGATCGTCGAGGGCTTCAAGGGCGGCTGGGTGCAGCTGACGGCCGACCAGCAGCCGTTCCTGCAAGGCTATCTGCCGATCCTCAGCCTCTGCCAGCAGGTAGTGCTCGGCCTTGCGCCGATGAATGTCGATACCGGCGCCGGCTTCGTCACGCCGCAGAATTACGAGATCGTCGCCGAGCTCGCCAAGCAGGCGTTGCGCTGACCTCCCAAGCCGTCGGCCGGGATCGAGCCCGGCCGGCGGGACCGCCGGCGAAAAGGCCGGCACGCGACATCAAGCGAGGATCGCCATGGCCGAACGCATCATCGAACTGCGCGACATCAGCAAGTCCTACGGCCAGGTCTATGCGCTGGGCGGTGTCAATCTCAGCGTCGATCGCGGCGAGGTGGTCGGTCTGATCGGCGACAATGGCGCCGGCAAGTCGACGCTGATCAAGATCCTGTCCGGCGTGGTCAAACCGACCAGCGGCGAGATTCTCGTCCGCGGCAAGCCGGTGACCGGATGGAGCCCTGCGCGCTCGCGCGACGCCGGCATCGAAACGGTGTTCCAGGACCGGGCGCTCGCCGTGCAGCAGACGATCGTGCGCAATATCTTCATGGGCCGCGAGCTCACCGGCTGGCTTGGCTGGCTGAAGGTCAACAAGGAGATTGCGGAGGCGAGCCGGCTGATGCGCGAGATCGGCTTCACCTCGAAAGTGTTCACGCCACAGTCGATCGTCGGCCAGCTCTCGGGCGGCGAACGCCAGGGCGTGGCGATCGCGCGGGCCATCTATAAGAAGGCGGAGCTGATAGTCCTCGACGAACCGACGACCGCGCTATCGCTGACCGAGACCGCCAAGGTCTTCCACTTCGTGCGCCAGGTGCGGGCGAGCGGTCGCTCGATCCTGTTCATCGGCCACAACATCCACCACGTCTTCGATATCGCCGATCGCTTCGTGGTGCTGGACCGCGGCAAGGTCGCGCTCAGCGCCGACCGCAGCGAGGTCAAATCGGCCGAGGACCTGATCAATTTCATGGAAGACGTCGCCCACCCCAGCGGATTGCCGGGGTTGCACGACGCGGGCGATGCGGAGAGGGCGGCACGATGAGCAAGACCATGGAACCCGATCTGCAGAGCCCCCTCGGCGGCACGCATAATGAGGCCGCCGGGAAAGAGTGGAGACACCCGTCCGACAACTGGCTGCGCGGGTTCATCCTCGACAACCGCGCCGCGCTCGGCACGCTTGCCGTGTTCATCGTCATGATGGCGGTGTTCATGATCGCCAACCCGATCGTGTTCACCACCTGGTATCTTTACAGCTCCGTGCTGACCACGCTGCCGGTGGCGCTGTTCGTGGTGGTGCCGCTGGTCTTCGTCGTCACCTGCGGCGAGATCGACCTGTCGTTTCCGGCGACGATGGGCTTTGCCTCATGGGTCTTCGCGCTGGTCGTGCAGGCCGGCTACGACCCGTTCCTCGGCATCGCCGCCGCAATGGTCACCGGCATGCTGCTCGGCTTCCTGGTCGGCTCGCTGGTCGTCTATGGCGGGCTGTCGTCGCTGATCGCCACGCTCGGCATGAACTTCCTGCTGCGCGGCCTGATCCAGATCATCAACGAGGGCAGGTCGACGGCGCTGACCGGCCTTGCCGACAGCTGGGCCTACAAGATCTTCTCCAGCCAGGTTTACGGCATTCCGGTGCAGATCTTCTGGGCCATCGCCTTCGTCGTGCTGTCGGCGCTGCTCTACAACCGCCATCGCTTCGGCGCGCAGGTCAAGGTGGTCGGCGACAATCCCGACAGCGCCCAGCAGATGGGTATCGACGTCAAGCGCGTCAGGGTGAAGGTGTTCGTCTTCGTCGGCATCGGCGCGGCAATCGCCGGCACGTTCTCGGTGATGATCAACTTCACCTGGTGGCCGACGGCGGGCGACGGATACCTGCTGCCGGTGCTGGCATCGGTGTTCGTCGGCGGCACTCCGACCTGGGGCGGCATCGGCACCGTCGTCGGCGGCGCGATCGGCGCGGTCACCGTCTCCTTCATCCAGACCGGCGTCGTCGCGGCGGGCCTGAGCGGCTTCTACGTCCAGTTCTTCAACGGCCTGATCATCATCCTGTCGCTGCTCGGCCATAAGTGGAACCAGGCGCGGTATCGCTAGTGGTATCGACCTAACATAAGAGTCCGGCTTGGGATTCCCTTTCTGGCGCATGCGCACAGGAATATCCTTCGTTGCGCGAATTATGCAGACACCTCATCAGGCCGTTCCCTATTAGGGCTTGACACTGGCGGCTTTCATGAGTCGCGCCGTAGCTTCACTCTCGCTTTCCACGAAACGCACAAACTCGGGCTGCGTCATGCTCATTGGCTCGCCTCCGTGTTTAGCGATCCACTCGCGCAGGTCCGGTCCAGTGAGCACGCGCCCGATGTCGTTCGAAAGCTTCTCAACCACGCCGGTCGGAGAGCCAGCCGGCGCCCACATTCCATACCAGATCGGGAAGTCGAAGCTGACGACGCTCGCCTCCGCGATTGTCGGTACCTCCGGGAGCAAGGTCGAGCGCCGAGCGGTACTCACGCCTAGCGCAACGAGTGTGCCGTCGTGAATGTGGGGCAGGGCAAGAGAGATTGGCACCAAATAGTAAGTGAAGCGCATCGCTATCGCGTTGGCGATCGTATCGGCGTTCGAATCATTCGGCGAGGGAGGCACATGCAGCGCCTTGATTCCCGCCGCTTGATTGAATTTCTCGACTCCAACATGTGTGCCGGTGCCTATACCGGTGGATCCAAATTTGAGCTCACCTGGCTTCGCCCTCGCCGCCGCAATGAGTCCGCCGACGGTGGTGACACCAGTCGCCTTGCCTGCCACGAGTACGTAGGCTTGCCTCGTGAGCGGAATGATCGGAATGAAATCCTTCAACGGGTCATACGGGAGGTCTTTCAAGAGCGCCGCACTGTATGCCTGAGCGTTGGTGTTTATCAGCAGCGTGTAGCCGTCGGCCGGTGACTTCGCGACCTGGGCAGGGCCCGCAGTGGCTCCCGCACCTGGGATGTTCTCCACTGTCACCGGTTGGCCCCACAGCTCAGAAAGCTTCGGGGCCAGGGCGCGGGCCAACAGATCAGGCCCGCCGCCCGCCCCGAACGGCTCAATGATGCGTACCGGCTTGGCCGGATAGTCTCGTGCGGACGCGGCCAGATTTGTTGCGCTTCTCATCGTGTCCTCATGTGCCTCGGCACAGCCAACGAGAAATAGCAAAGAGCAACGCAATTGATCGAAGCGTCAGTCCCATAAGATTTCTCCTTGTGTGACTCAAAAAGCTACCTACTGGTATCGGCCCAACATAGCCTAACATAAGAATCCGGCTTGGGATTCCCTTCGGCGAAAGCGAATGCGAGTCTGGCGCGTGCGCACAGGAATATCCTTCACCGTTTCGCCGACCGATCGCCAGCGACTGATGGCTGTCGTAAAAGACCGCAATGCGCCGCAAAAGCATGTTTGGCGCGCCGAAATCATCCTGTTGAGCGCCAACGGCGTCGGCACCGTCGAGACCATGCGGCAGACCGGCAAGTCCAAGACCTGCGTGTGGCGCTGGCAGGAACGCTTTGCCGAGGAAGGCCTCGAAGGGCTGTTGCGCGACAAGACGCGACCTTGCAAGCGATTGTACCCTATTTGTTCTGGGGGTGCCAGACAATTTTCCACATGCCTCACACCCCGGTGACAAACCCGTCCAGCACGCGTTTCTGGCCGGCCTTGTCGAAGTCGATGGTCAGCTTGTTGCCTTCGATGGCGGAAATGTTGCCGTTGCCGAATTTCTGGTGGAAGACGCGGTCGCCGACGCTGAAGGGGGACGGCGTGTCGGCGACGGATTTGGCGACCAGCTCGCCGTCGATTGTGCGCCCCTTGACCGAGGTGCGGCCGGCGCCGTAGCCGGAGTCGGTTTCGCCGTAGCCGATGCGCTCGACCTGGTGGCCGGAGCGCGTGCCCCAATTGCGGTCGGTCGCCTCGGTGCGGTTGGCTTGAGCACGCTGCCAGCCCGGCGTCGCATAGGTGCTGGAGAAAGCGCCGGATTTCTCGGCGCCGTTATTGCCGCCGATGTTGTCGAAGCGCGATGCTCCATAGGGGTTCTGCCTGCCTGCCCCTTGGCCGCCACGACCGGAGGCGAACGAGCCGCCACCATAGGCATTGCCGTAGCCGCCATAGGAGTTGCCGCTCTCGGAAACTTCGACATGGGCTTCCGGCAGTTCGTCGAGGAAGCGCGACGGGATGGTTGACTGCCAGAGGCCGTGGATGCGGCGGTTGGAGACGAACCAGATGTGCAGGTTCTTCTTGGCGCGGGTCAGGCCGACATAGGCGAGGCGGCGTTCCTCCTCCAGCCCGGAGCGGCCACCCTCGTCGAGGGAACGCTGGTGCGGAAAAAGACCTTCCTCCCAACCAGGGAGAAAAACGGTTTCGAATTCGAGGCCCTTGGCCGAATGCAGCGTCATGATGTTGACGGCGTCGAGCTCGGCGTTCTGCTCGGCGTCCATCACCAGCGCGACATGTTCGAGGAAGGAGCGCAGCGATTCATACTCCTCCATGGAGCGGATCAAC
Source organism: Mesorhizobium sp. M0040 (assembly GCF_040323505.1). Lineage (NCBI taxonomy): Bacteria > Pseudomonadati > Pseudomonadota > Alphaproteobacteria > Hyphomicrobiales > Phyllobacteriaceae > Mesorhizobium > Mesorhizobium sp. M0040. The sequence continues at coordinate 89,152 of NZ_JAMYVA010000017.1, read as the reverse complement.
TCCTTGAGGTTCTCGAGGCGGCCGGGCGCTTCAACCGAGCGGTCGTTCTTCCACATGTCGGTGTAGCCGCTCTCCTCCAGAATGGTCTCGGCGAGCTCGGTGTGCGGCGTGGTTTCCAGCGCCTTCTGCCAGCGCTCGAAATTGGCCGATACCTCGCGCAGTGCGGCGCGCGGCTTCGGCTTCAGCTCGTCGCTTTCGGCGAGTTTTGCCGCCGCCTCCAACATCGGGATGCGCAGCGCCCGTGCGGTGTCGTGGATCTGGCGGATGGTGGCCTCGCCAAGGCCGCGCTTCGGCACGTTGACGATGCGCTCGAAGGCGAGGTCGTCGGCGCCTTGTGCGACGACGCGGAAGAAGGCCAGCGCATCGCGGATTTCGAGGCGCTCGTAGAAGCGCGGGCCGCCAATGACGCGGTAGTTGAGGCCGAGCGTGACGAAGCGGTCCTCGAATTCGCGCATCTGGAAGGACGCGCGGACGAGGATCGCCATGTCGTTGAGATTGTGCTTCTGGCGCTGGTAGGCCTCGATGGTCTCGCCGACGGCGCGGGCCTCCTCTTCGGAATCCCAGGCGGCATGGACATGCACCTTCTCGTCGTCCTCGGCGATCTTTTCGGTGAACAGCGTCTTGCCGAAGCGGCCCTCATTGTGGGCGATGAGGTGGGAGGCGGTGCCGAGGATGTGCGCGGTCGAGCGATAGTTGCGCTCCAGCCGGATGATGGTGGCGCCGGGAAAATCCTTGTCGAAGCGCAGGATGTTGTCGACCTCGGCGCCGCGCCAGCCATAGATCGACTGGTCGTCGTCGCCGACGCAGCAGATATTTACGGTGGACAGGCGCGGGCTTTCCTCCCCCTTGAGGGGAGGGTGGCCGGGCGAAGCCCGGTCGGGTGGGGTCCGTGCGGCAGTGCTCGACCTACCGGCGGCAGTGCTCGACGCTCTAGCGGTGCCTTCTGCGGCAACCCCCTCCGCCCGCTTCGCGGGCACCTCCCCCTCAAGGGGGGAGGATTGCGGCCGCTGCGCCAGCAGCCGCAGCCACATGTACTGGGCGGTGTTGGTGTCCTGATACTCGTCAACGAGGATGTAGCGAAAGCGCTTGTGGTATTCCTTCAGCACGTCCGGATTGGCGCGGAAGATGCGGATCGGATGGCACAGGAGATCGCCGAAGTCGCAAGCGTTCAGCGTTTTCAGCCGCTCCTGATAGGCCTTGTAGAGCTCGCGGCCCTTGCCGTTGGCGAAGGCACGGGCATCGCCCTCGGGGATGTCGGCGGGGCCAAGGCCCTTGTTCTTCCAGCCGTCGATCATCTGGGCGAACTGCTTGGCCGGCCAGCGCTTGTCGTCCAGCCCTTCGGCCTGGATAAGCTGCTTGATCAGGCGCACCACGTCGTCGGTGTCGAGAATGGTGAAGTCGGATTTGAGCCCGGCCAGCTCGGCATGTCGGCGCAGCAGCTTCACTCCAATCGAGTGGAAGGTGCCGAGCCACGGCATGCCCTCGACATTGCCTTCGCCGATCAACAGGCCGATGCGCTGCTTCATCTCGCGCGCCGCCTTGTTGGTGAAGGTGACGGCGAGGATCTGCGAGGGGAAAGCCTTGCCGGTGGCAAGGATGTGGGCGATGCGGGTGGTCAGGACGCGCGTTTTGCCAGTGCCGGCGCCGGCCAGCACCAGCACCGGGCCTTCGGTGGTTTCCACCGCCAGCCGCTGCTCGGGGTTGAGGCCGTTGAGATAATCGGGCGCGTTGTTCTGGTTGCTGCGGGCAGCCATGGCGCGCGCGGCAATGCCCGACGGGGCCACGGGCCGCGCGTTCGGTTCGTCAAAAAAGGGCATGTCTTCCGAAAAGCCGGACATCTCCCCCCGAATGTAGTGATTCGGCAGCGAAAGGCCAGAAGTGTCTCCGTTTTGTTCTCTGTCCAGTCGGTAGACTCACAATCTGAATGGGTCTGCTAACCAAAACGCCGGGCTTGCGATGGGCCGGCACCGTAAAACGCCGAGCTTGCTTGACAGGGGAAGCGGGCCGGAGAAAGTTGCGTGGGGGCAGGAACGCAATGCGGGGTTGCCCATGGACGCGTCGCGGAGCGCACCAGTCGAAGGAGCACCGTCTTGGCTGTGGTCATCACCTCCCTGATCCTTTTCCTCATCGGCCTGGCGATTGGCGGCGGCGGCATCTGGCTCGTGACGCTGGGCGGCAGCTGGTACTACGTCATCGTCGGTCTAGCTTTCCTTGTCGCGGCCTGGCTGCTCTACAGGCGCAGATCCACGGCGCTGTGGCTCTACGCGGCGATCGTGCTCGGCACGCTCGCCTGGGCGGTCTGGGAGACCGGCTTCGACTGGTGGGAGCTCGGCCCGCGCGGCGGCATCATCGTGCTTGTCGCGCTATGGCTGTTGACGCCATGGGCGCGGCGCGGGCTTACCGGTCCCGACGGACGCGCGCCGCTGATCCTCGCCGTGCTGGCCTCGCTTGCGGTCGCCGGCTATTCGATGACGACCGATCCAAAGGATATTGCGGGTGAACTCAACACCGACAAGGTGACGCCGACGGCCGATCTCGGCGGCAACGTGCCGGCTGGCGAATGGCACTATTACGGTCGCACGCAATATGGCCAGCGCTATTCGCCGCTCGACCAGATCACCGCCGAAAACGTTGCCAATCTGCAGCCGGCCTGGACCTATCGCACCGGCGACGTGAAAGGGCCCGACGACATCGGCGAGACGACCTATCAGGTGACGCCGCTAAAAATCGGCGACACGCTCTACATCTGCACGCCGCATAATTTCGCCATCGCCATCGATGCCGCGAGCGGTAAGGAGAAATGGCGCTTCGATCCGCAGGTCAAGCTCAACAAGGACCGCCAGCACCAGACCTGCCGCGGCGTGTCCTATTATGCCGATGCCAAGGTCGCCGCCGGCCAGCCCTGCGCCACACGCATCTACCTGCCGACATCCGACGCCCGGCTGATCGCGCTCGATGCGGCGAATGGCCAGGTCTGCCCGACTTTCGCCGAAGGCGGCACGCTGAACCTGCTCGCCAACATGCCATATCCGAAGCCGGGCTATTATTATTCGACCTCGGCGCCGCTGATCGTCGCCAACAAGATCATCGTCGGCGGCGCGGTCAACGACAATTATTCGACGCAGGAGCCGTCCGGGGTCATCCGTGCCTACGATGCCGACACCGGCGCGCTGTTGTGGAATTGGGATTCCGGCAATCCGGATCAGACGACGCCGCTGCCGCCGGACCAGACCTACACCAACAACTCACCCAACATGTGGTCGACGGCGAGCGTCGACGAGAAGCTCGGGCTGCTTTATGTGCCGCTCGGCAACAAGACGCCGGACCAACTCGGTGCCGGACGCAGTGCCAATGACGAGAAATTCTCCTCTTCGATCACCGCGCTCGATCTCAACAGCGGACAATTGCGCTGGGTGCGGCAGACCGTGCACCACGATCTCTGGGACATGGACGTGCCGGCGCAGCCGACGCTGGTCGACATCACCACGGAAAGTGGCGTGGTGCCGGCGCTGGTCGGGCCGACCAAGCAGGGCGACCTCTATGTGCTCGACCGGCGCAGCGGCGAGCCGATCGTTCCGGTCAAGGAAGTGCCGGCGCCGGGCGGCGCGATCGAAGGCGACCATACCTCGCCGACGCAGCCGGTCTCGGACCTGAGCTTCAGTCCGAAACCGCTGACCGGCGCGGACATGTGGGGCATTACCATGTTCGACCAGTTGGCCTGCCGGATCGAGCTTCGGAAGTTGCGCTATGAGGGCCGCTATACGCCGCCGTCGCTGCAGGGCTCGCTGATCTACCCCGGCAATTTCGGCACCTTCAACTGGGGCGGCGTGGCAGTCGATCCGGTCCGGCAGGTGATGTTCGGCATGCCGACATACCTGGCGTTCATCTCCAAGCTGGTGCCGCGCGCCGACGTGCCGCCGCCCGGCGACACCAAGGGCAGCGAACAGGGCCTGAACCGCAATGACGGTGCGCCTTACGCAGTCATATTGAAGCCGTTCCTGTCGCCGCTCGGCATTCCCTGCCAGGCGCCGCCCTGGGGCTATGTGGCGGGTGCCGACCTTCGGACCGGAAAGATCGTCTACAAGCATCGCAACGGCACCGTCTACGACATGACGCCATTGCCGCTGCCATTCAAGGTCGGCGTGCCCGGCATTGGCGGGCCGATGATCACTGCCGGCGGCGTCGCCTTCCTCGGTGCGGCGGTCGATGACTATGTGCGCGCTTATGACCTGACAACCGGCAAACAGCTCTGGCAGGCGCGGCTGCCGGCGGGCGGGCAGTCGACACCGATGACCTACACGGTAGCCGACGGGCGCCAGTTGGTCGTCATCGTTGCCGGCGGCCACGGCTCGGTCGGTACCAAGCCGGGCGACTATGTGATGGCCTATACGCTGCCGAAATAGAGAAGTTCCTTCAGAGCCCGAGATGCCCTTTCAGGTCGGGTACCGATGCAAGTACCTCACTGGTCAGCTGCGGGCCGGCGGCTGTCTCGGCCTGCTGGACCAGCATCGTGCCGGCCTGGCTGATCTGTGCGAGCGTAAGGCCTGATGCCTTGAGTATGGCGACCCCGTTGATCAGCGCGCCGGTCTTTTCGCCGAGAGCGCCACCGAGCGCGCCCTCCAGCGAGGACAGGAGGCCACCACCGGAAGCCGCGCCGGGAGCCATGACATCATATTGCTTGGCCAGGGCGTCGGCTCCCGGGATCTTGGCGAAGAAGCTGGACAGAGTCGTGCCTTCCGCCTCGTGTTCGAGCACCAAGAAAATCGTGCCGGCGATCTTTTCCGTCAAAGCCTGGTTGAGACCGGATTTCTGGGAGACGGTGTTGATGATGTCCTGAACGTCCATGACCTTTCCTCAGGCTTTGGTGTTTGCGGCCGGGTGCCGGTTGGCGCGGATCTTGATCAACGATCGTTTGAATGCGGTGAAGGCAGTGAACCGCAGCGCCAGCAAAGCCATAGCGGCGAGGGCGAACCCACTTGCCAGAAGCGGGGAGGGAAAGGTCATGGGCGTAATTCCTTCGTCGTCAATCAGGCATTCTTTTCCCGCCAAATGGCCATTCTCGTTCGCCAAATGGCCCGAGTAAGGCATAGCCCTTCTTTTTACATCGTGGTGCGTGCATTTAGCATTGCCACAAAGGACCAAAATTTAACGACAGTGCGGCGCGCGGCATCACGGCCTCGTGCAGGGACTTATGGCAGCCTCACTCAGCCGTGACTGGACCAGGCAAGCTTCGGCTCTATGTTGCCGCAGGGGGCGCCGACGAGGAGCGCGCCATGACAACACCTGCCGGACCCACTGCCGCCGAGCCTGTCATTACCCAGGCGATGATCGATGCCTATGACGAATACACGCACCTGACGCTCGACCGGCGGCGCTTCATGGAGCAGTTGACCAGGCTTGCCGGATCGGGTGCGGCAGCTGCCGCGATCGCGCCGCTGCTGGCGGCGAACTCGGCCCAGGCGGCAATCGTGGCGGAAGACGATCCGCGTGTGAAAGGCGAGGACATCAGCTATCCCGGCAGCGCCGGCGAGATGAAGGGCTATCTGGTCAAGCCGGCGGACCAGACCGGCAAGCTTGGCACCGTCATCGTGGTGCACGAGAACAGGGGTCTCAACCCGCATATTCGCGATGTGGCGCGGCGCGTTGCGCTGGAAGGGTTCGTGGCGCTTGCGCCGGACTTCATGACACCGCTCGGCGGCACGCCGGACGATGAAAACAGGGCACGTGACCTGTTTTCCCAGCTCGATCCAGCACAGGTCGCCGCCAATGCCGTGGCAACGGTCGCCTACCTCAAAGGCTACAAGGACGGCAACGGCAAAGTCGGCGCCGTCGGCTTCTGCTGGGGCGGCGGCACGGTGAACATGCTGGCCGTCAACGCGCCGGACCTCGCCGCCGCCGTCGCCTATTACGGCATGCAGCCAAAGGCCGAGGACGTGCCGAAGATCAAGGCCGCGCTCATGCTGCATTATGCCGGGCTCGACACCCGCACCAATGCCGGCATCAATGCCTTCAAGAAGGCACTCGACGCGGCTCATGTCGAATACTCGGTCTATGTCTATGAAGGCGCCAACCATGCCTTCAACAACGACACGTCGGCGGCCCGCTACGACAAGAAGGCGGCTGACCTCGCCTGGGGCCGGACGATCGCTTTCCTCAAGGAGAAGCTGGCCTGATCAGGTGGGCGCCGGCGCCGGTTTGTGAAGGGCGACGCCGGCCACCACCAGCGCGATGCCGATGCAGTCGGTGAGGCTCGGCACCTGCCGCAGCACAATGACGCCGATCAACGTCGCGGTGACCGGCAGCAAAGACAGCATCAGCGCGAAGCTGGAGCGCGGCAGCCGCGACATGGCAAGCTGGTCGCAAATATAGGGAATGACCGACGAGCAGATGCCGACGCCGACCCCCGCAAGCAGCAGCGGCGGCGCCGAGAAAGCCGGCAGAGCATCGGCGAAACCGATCGGCAGAACGACGAGAAGCGCGACCGCCATGGCGGCACCCAGCCCGGCGATGCCATCGCCGGCGCCGCCGCGCGCAACGCGGTGGCCGAGCACGATGTAGCCAACGAACAGCGTGCCGTTGAGGAAGGCCCAGAACAGGCCGACGGGATCGCTCGACCATCTGACGTCGATCAGCAACAGGGTGCCGGCGACAGCGATTGCGAGGGCGGCGAGATTGCGCGGGCTTCTGAGGCCAACAAGCGCAACGCCGATGGTGCCGACGAATTCGATCGCCGCCACCAGCGAGATCGGCAGCCGATCGAGCGCCAGGTAAAACGAGCAATTCATCACCCCAAGGCAGACGCCGAAAGCCACAAGCAACAACCGCGTCGAGCGATCGGCGCGGGCGAAGACCGCCCATGGCCTGGTCAATGGGGCAAAGACGAGTGCCGCGGTGGCGATGCGCAGCCAAGCCATGCCGAGCACGCCGACATGCGGGAACAGCAGCACCGCGAAGGCCGGTCCGAGATAGTGGAACACGGCGCTGACGCCGAACCAGAGATGCGGCGGCACCGCGTTTGCCAAGATAAAGGCGGGGCCGGCGAGTGCCGGACTTGCTGCGGGGGCTTGCGTCCGGTCTTGCATGGGATCAGTATCGCAGGCGATTTTTGCCATTGATATGGATGATGGCCGGGCACAACGGCCATTTCCTTTCTGAAAGCAAGGAGTATTCCGCTGAAACGCCTTCGAAATGAAAATAGCGATCTGGATCCGGCGGACCTGAAAATCCTGCGCCTGCTGGAAAAGGACGCGCGCACCAGCACCGCCGAACTGGCGCGGTCGGTCGGCCTGTCGGCGCCGAGCGTTGCCGAGCGCATCAAGCGGCTGCAGGAAAGCGGCGTGATCGAGGCCTATACGGTGCGTATCAATCCGGCCGCGCTCGGCATGAAGCTGTCGGCATGGCTGCGCATCAGGCCGGTGCCGGGGCAACTGGCTGTCGTGGCCGAAATCATCCGCGACCTACCGGAAATCGCCCAATGCGATCGGGTCACCGGTGAAGACTGTTTCATCGCGCTGGCGCATGTCGCCTCGGTGGCCGAGCTCGAGCGGGTGATCGACCGGATCATTCCGTTCGCGATGACCAATACGGCGATCATCCAGTCGTCGCCGGTGGTGCCGCGATCGCCGCTGGGGGCGGTGAAGCGCCAGCCTTGACGCTTGGGATCGTTCGTCAGCACATCATCAGAAATGCAAACCGGACGGCCGGTCTGTTTCTTCCCCCACCGTTCAGGCGTGGCCGCGTTTCATCCGCGCCTGCTTCAGGATGGCGCGCCAGCGGATCATGGCGAAAGGGATTGGCTCGTTGTTGTTGGCGATGTGGAAGATCTCGTTATTGAGGTTCTTCAGCGAGCGCCAAAAATCATAGTCGGTGATGCGTGGATCAGCCGCCAGCCTGTCGGCCTCGACCTTGATATCGGTTTTCATGCACGTTCCCCGAACCGCTGCTGCTCCGCCGCCCGTATCGCAATTCGATGCGGACGGTTTTCCAACGCCGCGCTGAGTCGTTCAACGTCTCAATTCGGCTTGTTCACGTTAAAACCTCGGTAAGGTTAACGGCGGTTGGACCGTGGTTCAAGCCGGCTTACGACGAATACCGATCGAGCGGCCGGCGCGCTCCGGCATCGGCAGGGCGGCATGGGCGGCGCGCATCGCTTCCACCCTGGCCAGGACGTCGGCGGGGAAGGGCGCTACCTTCGGGCCAGCCATGTCGACGTGCAGCGACAGCGTTTCGGATGTGGCGGCAAGCCAGCCGTCGAGATGGCGGATTTCCTGATAGGCCCTCAGCCGCTTCTCGTCATGGTCGAGGAGTTGGAACGAGACCGTGACCTTGTGGTCGAGATGCAACTCCTGGACGTAGCAGACATGGACTTCCGCGGTGTAGATGGTCAGCCGTCGTTCTTTCACATAATCCGGCCCCATCCCCATCATCTCGAATGCTTCGTCGGAGCACCGGTCGAACAGCACGTTGTAATAGGCCATGTTGAGATGGCCGTTGTAGTCGATCCAGGCCTCCTCGATGTCCATGGCGCGAGAGACGAAAGGGGCAGGGATGGGCATCGGAAACTTCCTTCTCGTCATACCGGGATAAGCGTGGACTGGACAGAGCGTGGTTGGTGAGACTACGCATCCCTAGATGCAGAACAAGGGTGGACGCTGGTCCATTCGCGGAGGAATCGATGGCTCTAAGCGACCTCAATCCGGTCGAGCGCAACGAAGAAGGCATTGCCGCCGTGCTCGGCATCCTCAAGCAGCGGCTCGGCGAGCGATTCCAGACCGGCCAGGCGATCCGCGCCCAGCACGCGCACACCACGACCTATATCCCGATGCAGGCGCCGGACGGTGTCGCCTTTGCCGAGACGACGGAGGAAGTGCAGGAGATCGTGCGCGCATGCGCGGCGCATCGCGTGCCGGTGATTGCCTTCGGCGTTGGCTCTTCGCTGGAAGGTCACACCAATGCGCCGGGCGGCGGCATCTCGCTCGATACGTCACGCATGAACCGCATCATTGCGGTCAATCCGCAGGACCTCGACTGCACCGTCGAGCCCGGCGTGACGCGCGAGGATCTGAACCGGCACCTGCGCGACACCGGCCTGTTCTTTCCGATCGACCCGGGCGCCAACGCCTCGCTCGGCGGCATGGCGGCGACGCGGGCGTCGGGCACCAACGCGGTGCGCTACGGCACGATGCGCGAGAACGTCCTGTCGCTGACGGCGGTGATGGCCGACGGGGAAGCAGTGACGACCGGCAAGCGCGCCAAGAAAAGCTCGGCCGGCTATGATCTGACGCGGCTGCTGATCGGTTCGGAGGGCACGCTCGGCATCATCACCCAGCTGACCTTGAAGCTGCAGGGCATTCCACAGGCGATTTCAGGCGGCGTCTGCCCGTTTCCCAGCCTCGAGGCGGCGTGCAACGCGGTGATCGCGACCATCCAGATGGGCATTCCGGTGGCGCGCATCGAACTGGTCAACGCGCTGCAGATGCGGGCGATGAAGACCTATTCGAAGCTCGACTATCCGGAGAGCCCCTGCCTCTTCGTCGAGTTCCACGGCAGCGATGCCAGCGTCGCCGAACAGGCCGAGACCTTCGGCATGATCGCCGAGGAAAATGACGGCGGTCCGTTCCTGTGGACCAGCGTCGCCGAAGAGCGGACAAAATTGTGGAAAGCCCGGCACGATGCCTACTGGTCGTCGCTGACGCTGCGGCCGGGCGCCAAGGGCCTCTCGACCGATGTCTGCGTGCCGATCTCGCGCTTTGCCGAATGTGTCACGGAGACCGAAGCGGATATCGCCGAGATGGGCCTGATCGCGCCGATCGTCGGCCATGCCGGCGACGGCAATTTCCATGTGCTGGTGCTGATGGACGTGGACGATCCGAAGGAGATCGCACTGGCGGAAGAATTCGTGGCGCGGCTCAATATGCGCGCCATCGCCATGGACGGCACCTGCACCGGCGAGCATGGCATAGGGCAAGGCAAGATCGGCTTCCTGCGGCATGAGCTCGGCCATGGCGTCGACATCATGCGCACGATCAAGCAGGCGCTCGATCCGCTGAACATCATGAACCCGGGCAAGATATTGCCGGGAAAGGACTGACGTCAGGCCGCTGCCGTACCCCTATTTGCCTCTTTATCGACACGCTGATGCGGGTAGAGTGCCACTGACTTTACTATCAACTGTCTAGGAGTTCATGCTCGCACGCCTGTTCGTGATCTTCGGTGGGCTTCTTGTGCTGGTGCTGTGTGCGGCGCTGGTGGTGCCGTACTTTGTCGACTGGACAGGTTACCGTGCCGATTTCGAGCGCGAGGCCAGTGCCGTCCTGGGCCGCAAGGTGACCGTGCGAGGCGATGCGACGGCAAGGCTGCTGCCGTTCCCCTCGGTGACCTTCTCGAACGTCGCCGTTGCCGGTGGCCCCAACGGCCAGCCGGCGATGACCGTCGAAACCTTTTCGATGGATGCAGAACTTGCGCCATTCCTGCGCGGCGAGGTGCTGATCTTCGACATGCGGCTGGTGCGGCCGAAGGCGACGATCGACATCGCCGCCGACGGCACGGTCGACTGGACGATACGGCCGTCCTCGCCCTTCGATCCCGGCCAGATCTCCATCGAGAAGCTGACGGTGACGGAAGGACAGATCGCGCTCAGCCACGCCGCAGGCGGGCGCAGCCATCTCATTTCCGAGATCAACTCGACGATCTCGGCCAAGTCGCTGGCCGGCCCCTGGCGGCTGGACGGCTCGCTGTTGCTGGACGGGTTGCGGACCACGATCGCCGCTTCCACCGGCAAGGCCGAACCGGACGGGCAAATGCGGCTCAGGCTCAAGGCCGAGCCGGACGCCTATCCGCTGGTCATCGAGACCGACGGCAATGTGGGCCTCGTCGAGGGCGCCGCCGTCTATTCGGGCCAGTTCAAGATATCGGGCGCTGACCAGACTGCGGCGCGGCAGCTGGGCACCGGCGGCGAGGCGCTGAAAGTCAGCGCCGGCAAACCGGACCCGGGCTTCAGGCTGAACGGCAAGTTTTCGCTCGACCACCAGAAGCTCGGCGTCGACGAATTCCGCTTCGAGACGGGGCCGCGCGACAATCCCTACACCGCCGACGGCAAGGCTGCGGTCGACCTTGGGCTGAAGCCGCATTTCTCGATCGAGGCCAATGGCGCGCAGGTGCAGTTCGACGAGGCCGTGGGGGCGGCGGCCGGTGCCGGATTGACGCTGTCCGAGCGGGTAGCGGCGCTGGAGCAGGCGCTGCTCGATCTGCCGAAGCCGACCATACCGGGCACGGTCGAGGTGAAACTGCCGGCGGTGGTGGCAGGCGATACCACCGTTCGCGACGTGCACCTGTCCGCCGAGCCAGCCGAGGGCGGCTGGGCGGTAAAATCGCTGGCCGCCACGCTGCCCGGCCGCGCCAAGCTGGAAGCCACCGGCATGGTCAGCGTCGAGGACCATTTCGGTTTCACCGGATCGCTGCTTCTGGCGGTGGCGCAGCCCTCCGGCTTTGCCGCATGGCTGTCGAAGGACGTCGACGAGGCGATCCGCCGCTTGCCGGCCGCCGGCTTCAAGGCCAAGGTGGATTTGAGCGAGAAGCACCAGGCCTTCAGCGATCTCGAACTCATCCTCGGCAAGGCGAAGTTCTCCGGCCGCATCGATTCCAGCCAGCCCGACGACACCCGTCCATCGGTGCTGATGCAACTGGAAGGTGGCGAACTCGATGTCGATGGGCTCGCCGCCTTCGCCTCGATCTTCGTCAGCGACAAGGGCGCCAACCGCTTTTCCGACCGCGACCTCGATTTCCAGATCAAGGCCGGGCCGGTCAGCGCCGGCGGGTTGACCGCCGATAGCGTCGACACCGCGCTTAGATTGCGCGATGGGCTGCTTGAGATCGATCGCCTGTCGGTCGGCGGACTTGCCGGCGCCTCGATCAGCGCCACCGGTCGAATCAAGGATTTCCCGGCGAGCCCGACCGGCAAGCTCGACGCCTCGGTGGTCGCCGTCGACCTCAAGCCGCTGATCGACGTCGCCGTCCAGCATTATCCCGGCAATGCAGTGCTGAAGGGCCTGGCGGAGCGTGCTGCTGCCTATCCCGAGCTGTTCCAGGATGCGCGTATCGATGCGGTCACGAGTGCCGCAGACAATGGCGACGGTACGACCGGACTGGCAATGAGCGCACAGGGCAAGGCCGGTGGCTCGGCCTTTTCGGCGTCGTTGTCCGGCAAAGGGGCGCTCGACCGGCCTCTCGAAGCGCCGGTGACGCTGACCTTCAACGCAAGGAACGCCGACGCCACCGCGCTTCTGGCGCTTTACGGTTTGCCGGCGCTGCCACTCGGCATGCTCGGCGAGGCGACCACCGACGTCTCGGCCAAAGGCACGCTTGGCGGCGGCCTGGCGACACGCTTCAGCCTGGCCGGCAACGACTTCAAAGCTGGTTTCGACGGGACAATTGCCGACACGCCTCAAGGCGCGGCCGCCAAGGGCAAGGTCAGCCTTGAAACGGCCGACATCGAGCCATGGCTGATGACGACCGGCGTCGGCCTGCCCGGCATGGGCACCGGCATGTCGACGTCGCTTGCAGCCGATGCCGATTACGGCAATGGTCTCCTGGTGCTGAGCGGCCTCAGCGGCGCCGTCAACGAAGCGGCGGTTTCCGGTGACGTAAATATCGACATCAAAGAGGGGCTGCCGCATCTTGCCGGCGCGCTGTCGCTGGACGAGCTGGACCTCGATCCGATGGCGGTGATGCTGTTCGGTGACCAGGCCTTCCTTGTCAATGACAGGACCTGGCCGACGGCACCGTTCAGCCAGAAATCCAGTCTGCCATTTACCGCCGATCTCGATCTGACGGCGGCGTCGCTTGCCGCCGGCCCGCTTGCCACCGCCTATGACGCTGCGCTGTCGCTGCAGCTCGACCAGGAGGGCATCCGTGTTTCCGACCTCAAGGCAAAGTTCCTCGGCGGCGCGTTGAGTGGCCTGTTCGAGCTCAAGAACAATGACGGCACCGGGCTTTTCTCCGGTCAGATGAAACTCGCCGGCGCCGATCTGGCAGCCGTGCTGCCGGAGGCCGGCATCAGCGGAAGCGGCGAGTTCTCGACGGCGCTTTCGACCAGCGGCAAATCGGTCGACGCGATGGTTGCGGCGCTGTCCGGTTCCGGCACGGCAACGCTCAAGGGCATGACTATTGCCGGCTTCAATCCCGATGCCTTTGGCGCATTCATCGCCAAGGCCGATGCGATAGGGCGCGATGTCGACGCGTCGAAGACTGCCGGCTTCGTGCCGCAGATCGCCGCGGCGGGCAGTTTTCCGGCGCAGGACACCGATATTGCCTTCACCATCGCCGGCGGCACGCTGAGGGCGCCGCCGGTCAAATTCGAAAGCCCGGGCGCGACGCTGTCCGCCGACATCACCGCCGATCTGAACACCAGCACCGTCGATGCCAAGGGCGAGATTGCTTACCGGCCCGGCGACGAGGTGCTGGTCGGCTCCGAACCGATTTTGAATTTCAGCGTCGACGGGCCGTTCGGCGCCACCAAACGGCAGTTCGACAGCGAGCCGCTGGCACAGTTCCTGACCCAGCGTGCGCTGGAAAAGGAGCAGCAGCGGGTCGAAGCCATGCAAGCCGCACTGCTCGAGAAACAAAGGCTGCGGCGTGAGGTGCGCTACTACGCTGCGCTGCAAACCGAGCGTGAAAGAGCGGCGGAGGAACTGCGCAGACAACAGGAAGCAGCGCGGCTGAAGGCCGAGGCCGACGCCAAGGCAAAGGCCGAAGCCGAGGCTCAGGCCCAAGCCGAAGCCGAGGCGAGGGCGCAGGCTGAAGCCAAGGCGAAGGCTGAAGCGGACGCCAAGGCGGATGCGGAGGCGAGGGCGCAGGCTGAAGCCAAAGCGAAGGCTGAAGCGGACGCCAAGGCAAAGGCCGAAGCTGTGGCGCAGGCCAAAGCCGAAGCGGAGGCCAGGGCGCAGGCTGAAGCCAAGGCGAAGGCGGATGCAGCGGCGAAGGCCGAAGCCGAGGCCAGGGCGAAAGCCGAGGCGGCTGCAAAGGCCGAAGCGGATGCCGAAGCCAAAGCCAAGGCGGCGCAACAGGCTGCCGAGGAAGCAGCGCAGGCCGAAGAACAGCAACGCCAGAGGGCGGAAGAGGCGTTGCGGATCGCCTCGGAAGAGAAGGCAAGGCTCGACGCCGAACGCAAGGCCGCGGCGGAGCGAGCGGAACGGGCGCCACCGGCCGCAAATAACGTGCCACCGCCAGTGCAGCCCCCGCCAAAGCTCAAGTTCGATCCCTCGTCGATCGACGATCTGCTAAAATCGCTGAATGGCGGGTGACGGCGCATCCCTTATGTGTCGCGTCCAGCAAGCAAGCGCTTCAGCATCGGCTCGATCCGCCCGAGTTCGTCGAGATGAGCGGCTGACAGATCGGCGAGACTGTCGTCGGCGCGCTCGGTCAGCCGCAGCAGCACGCGGCGGTGGTCCTCCTCGTCGTGGTCCCTCGCGACCAGCCCGGCTTCGCAAAGACGGTTGACCAATTCCACTGCGCTGTGATGGCGGATGCGCAGGCGCTCCGCGAGGTCGCCAATGGTCACTGGCCCTCCGCCGGGAAACCCTTTGATTGCAAGCAGGGCCTGATGCTGGCGTGGTGTCAGGCCGGCTTCCTGCGCCTGGATCTGGCTGAATTCGAGAAAGCAGCGGATCAGGTAACGAAATTCGGACAGCCTCTGGTAGTCGGCCCGCCCGATCGTTGCGCCGCGCTTTTGTGGCTTCGAAGTGTCTGCCATCGATTCCTTTCCGACAAAGCCGCAAACGGGCCTTGAACATTTATATCGTGTTACGATACAGAGCGCACCAACATGGCTCGTGCCCGCCATCTTCGGTGGCACGGCCAGCGACCCATCCGCAAGTCGGCACGCCGCCAGAAAGCAAGGTTTGCAAATGAAGTCCGATCACGCCAACCCCGCCCATCTGCGCGATTTTACCACCGATGCCCGGGTGCTGCTCATTGCCGGCATAGCGGTGGTGGTTGCGACGGCGGGGTTGTTTGCCGGCATTGCCCTTTTGAAGCTGATCCGGCTTGCCACGAACATCGCCTATTTTGGCCAGTTCACGCTCGCCGACCTGAAACTGCAGGATACGCCTCGGTATTTGTTCCGGTCATCGGGGCACTGATCATCGGTGTGATGGCTCGCTTCGGAAGCGAAAAGATTCGCGGCCATGGCATTCCCGAAGCCATCGAGGCGATCCTGCTCGGACGCTCGCGGCTCGACGCCAAGGTGGCAATCCTGAAGCCGTTGTCGTCGGCGGTCTCGATCGGTACCGGCGGGCCATTCGGCGCGGAAGGGCCGATCATCATGACCGGCGGCGCCATCGGTTCGCTGATCGCGCAGATGCTGCCGGTCAGCGACAATGAACGCAAGACGCTGCTGGTGGCGGGTGCGGCGGCCGGCATGACCACCGTGTTCGGAACGCCGATCGCCGCCATCATGCTTGCGGTGGAATTGCTGCTCTTCGAATGGACGCCGCGCAGCTTCATTCCTGTGGCGGTCGCCGCCATCATTGCCGAGGTCGAGCGCACCATGCTGCATCTGCCGGGGCCGATCTTCCCGTTTCAGGGCGGCATGGAGGTTTCATTTCCCGGCCTTGCCGGCTGGGTGCTGGTCGGCCTGGCAGCCGGGCTGCTATCGGGGTTGCTGACCCAGATGGTCTATGCGTGCGAGGACGGTTTCCAGAAGCTGCCCATCCACTGGATGTGGTGGCCGATGCTCGGCGGCCTGGTGGTCGGCATTGGCGGGCTAATCGAGCCGCAGGCGCTCGGCGTCGGCTATGACAATATCGCCGACATGCTGGATGGCCGCACGATAGCGACCGCCGCGCTCACCCTGTTGGTGGTGAAGGCGATCATCTGGTCGGTCGCACTCGGCTCGGGAACGTCGGGAGGTGTGCTGGCGCCGCCGCTGATCATGGGCGGGGCGATGGGCGCGGTCCTCGCCGGCTTCCTGCCGGCCGCGGATCCGGGCTTCTGGGCGCTGCTGGCGATGGCGGCGACGATGGGCGGCACCATGCGTGCGCCGCTGACCGCCACCTTCTTTGCGGTTGAACTGACCGGCAACACCCATGTCCTGGTGCCGCTGATCGCGGCGACTGCCACGGCGCATGCGGTGACCGTGCTGTTGATGAAGCGTTCGATCCTCACCGAAAAAATCGCAAGGCGAGGGCATCACCTGGTTCGCGAATACCGTGTCGATCCGTTCGCCTTGACCAGGGTGCGCGAGGTGATGACCAGCGAGGTCGAAAGCGTGCCGGCGACGATGACGCTGCATGGCGCGGCAGCGTTCCTGACGGCGCCCGAGACGCGGCATCCGAGCTTTCCGGTCGTCGATGAAGAGGGCCACGTGCTCGGCGTCATCGACCCGCCGGCGATCCTGCGCTGGAGACGCGCCGGCAAGCACCGCACGACGACACTTGGCGAACTGCTGGCCGGCAGCAAGGTCACGCTGGCCTATCCGGATGAGTATCTCGAGGGCCTCTCCGACAAGCTGCTGATGGCGAACGTGTCCCATTTGCCGGTCGTCACGCGAGAAAATGCCCGGCTGGTGGGCTATGTCGGCTGGAAGGACCTGATGCGCGTCAGATCGAAGAAACAGGCCGAAGAACGCGACCGCTCGGCTTTGCTGGGCTTCCGTATCCGGCGCAGAAAACAGGATAGCGTTGCCTGAAGGCTACAACTTGCCGCGCTTGGCCCAATCCAGCACATAGAGCCGGAGCGCCGAGGAGAGATTGGCATCGCGCGGGCGGCTCTCGTCGATTTCGGCGACAAGCGCGGCGAGCGTCAGTTTTCGCACGGCCGCGATGGCGCCCAGGTCGTCGTAAAAAGGCTTTTCGAGCGAATAGCTGGTGCGGTGGCCGCGAATGGTGACCGAGCGCTTTTCCACCGGGCTCACGAGACGATCCTACTCACACTTCAAGCATCGGATTTGTCCGAATCGCCCGAATTTTCGCGGCGATGGCCGGCGACGAATTTATCGGCCTTGTCGGCGATCAGGCGGTCGCGATCCCGGCTGGGTTTGGAACGGCCATGCAGCGCCCGGTTCTGTTCGGCCAGGCGCTCCTTCTCGGCTCGCGCCTTCTGCTTGCGTGCCTGACGGAGATTGACGATCTCGGCCATGTCACGCCGCCCGTCGGGTCACTTCTTGCGGAAGGCGTCAAGCGACACCACGTCGGCGCCCTTGGCGCCGGCGTCGGCCGCGGCAGGCTTCTTTTCCGCTTCGGCGGTTTTCTTCTTCGTCTCGGGCTTTTTCTCGGCGACGATGGCCAGCGGTTCGGGAGCAGGCTTGGCCTTTGTCTCCTGTTCCGCCGGGGTATCGGTCTTGACGTCGAATTCGAGCTCGAAGTTGACGGACGGGTCGTAAAAGCCGCGTACGGCCGAGAACGGGATTTCCAGTTTCTCCGGCACGTCGGAAAACGACAGCCCGACCTCAAAGCCGGTGTCGCTCACCTTCAGGTCCCAATACTGGAACTGGATGACGATGGTCATCTGTTCGGGATAGCGCTCGCGCAGCCGCGACGACACGCGCACGCCCGGCGCGCCGGTGAGAAAGGTGATGAAGAAATGATGGTTGCCCGGGAGACCGGTGCGCGCGACCTCGGCCAGGACCTTGCGCATGACGCCGCGCAACGCCTCCTGGGCCAGAATGTCGTAGCGGATGTGGTCGTCGGCCATGTGGCTGTCGGGTTCCGTTGAATCGTCCTGATAGCTGTAATCAAGCTTGAGCGCGGCGTAAACCGGATATAGATCGCCGGCGTGCGGAAGCGAAGCCCATTGGCGACGATTTGATCGTCAAACGGCTTTGATCGTCAAGCGCTGGCGAGCGCGCCCTGTTTGCTTGCCCGGGCCATAGGCTGCCGCTTGCCGAAGGCGCGCAGGAAGGTGCGCACGCCATTTGTCGCCGACTGCACCACCTCGTCCTCGGTCGGTGTGCCGCCGAGCATGAACGTCGTCTGCAACTCGGCATTGGCAAGCGCCATGAACTGGCGCGCTGCGACATCGGGATCGTCGATGTCAAGGAAGCCGGCATGAGCGAGGCGGGCGAAGCGGGCGGCGATCGCCGGCCATGTCCTGCCCGGTCCTTCTTCGCGCCATTCGGCGAACAACTCGGGATAGCGCCCGCCCTCGGTCTGGATCAGCTTGCGCAGGAATTTGCCGTCGCGGTTGCAGATGCAGTTGTGGTTCATCCGCACAGCAAAGGCGATGAGGTCGGCCTCGAGATCCTTCGGCTGATCGGGAAAAGTGGAAATCGTAGCAAAGATGCCGGCATTGCAACGTTCGGTGAGGTCGCGGACGATGGCAACGAAGAGTTTTTCCTTGTCGCCGTGATGATTGTAGATGGTCTGGCGGGAGACGCCGGCCTCGGCGGCAATCATGTCGATATTGGCACCGGCAAAGCTTTCGCGGCAGAAGACCGAGGCGGCGGCATCGACAATCGACATGCGCTTGGCCTCGTGGCCTCGCGGCGGGAAAATGTCAGGAGAGACGTTGGCCTTCATGCAAAACTATATAGAGATGGTTGACGAATTAGACAAGCCTGTCTAAATTTGTGGACTTGCACGAAGGGGGTTTCGTTCCGCAGAAGAGTCGGAACTCCACGGGATGGAACGTCCTAGGGTTACACGCCGGTCCTCGGCGGCAACCAGAATTCGAAAGAGCCTGCTATCATGAACGCCAAATTCCTCCGCATTGCGGTCGTGCTCGGCCTATTGTCCGCGATCGGCCCGTTTGCCATCGACATGTATCTTCCGGCCCTGCCGTCAATCGGCGAGGATCTGCATGCCAGCACTGCCGCGGTGCAGATGAGCCTGCTGATCTTCTTTCTTTCCATGGGCTTCGGCCAGATCGTCGTCGGACCAATCTCCGACATGGTCGGCCGCAAGCTGCCGCTCTACGGCGGCCTGGCGCTGTTCATGGTCGGCGGCGTCGGCTCGGCGCTGGCTCCCTCGATCGAATGGCTGATCGCCTTCCGTTTCCTGCAAGGGCTCGGCGCCAGCGCCGGCATGGCCGTGCCGCGTGCGATCGTGCGCGACCTGCATACCGGCACCGAGGCCGCCAAGCTGATGTCGCTGCTGATGCTGGTGTTTTCGGTGTCGCCGATCCTAGCGCCGCTGACCGGTAGCCAGATCATCGAGAATTTCGGCTGGCGCGCCGTGTTCTGGACGGTGACGGGCGCGGCCGTGCTCGCCACCATCCTGCTGGCGACCTCGCTCAAGGAGACACGGCCGGTCGAAGAGCGCGCCGGTTCGTCCTTCGGGACGGCACTTTCCGGCTACCGCTTCCTGATGGGCGACCGCAACTTCCTTGGCCTGACGGCCATCGCCGGCTTCGGCATTGCGAGCTTCTTCGTCTATCTGTCGAGCTCGTCCTTCATCCTGATCGATCATTACGGGCTGTCGCCTTCAGTCTACAGCGTGTTCTTCTCGATCAATGCGGTTGCCTTCATCGGCATGTCGCAGCTGACCGGGTTGCTGTCGGAGCGGTTCGGGCTGCAGCGCGTGGTGCGCGTCGCGGTGACCGGCTATGCGACGACGATGGTGGTGCTGTTCGCGGTGATGGCATCGGGTGTCGACCGGCTCGACGTGATGGCGGCGCTGCTGTTCATCGGCTACGGCTTTCTCGGCCTGGTCATCCCGACGACGTCGGTGCTGGCCATGGAAGAGCATGGCGAGATCGCCGGTACCGCGTCGGCGCTGATGGGCACGCTGCACTTCGCCATCGGGGCGGTCGCCATGGGCGTCGCCGGCGTGTTTTTCGACGGCACGCCGCTGCCGATGGTGGCGGGCATCACGCTCTGCGCGGCGATCTCCTTCACACTGGCCAAAATAACGCTCGGCCGCAGCCGGGACGTCGCGGAAGCGCCGGCGGAGTAAACTTCGCCTATCGAGACAAAAAGGCCGGGCGATGTTCCCGGCCTTTTCACGTTTGCGGTCCCGGTTCAAAGCAGCCTATGCCTATATGACGGGTTCAGGACATGCAGCTTCGACATCTCAAAACCTTCGTGGCGGTCGCCACCACCTCGAACATCACACGCGCCTCCGAGCGGGTTCATCTTGCCCAATCGAGCGTGACCGAACAGATCCAGGCGCTGGAAAGCGATCTGGGCACGTCGCTGTTCGACAGGTCACGGCGTGGCTTGAAGCTGACGGCGGCGGGACAACGCCTGCTGGACTACGCAAACGATCTCCTCGACCTCGCGGACGAAGCCCGTTCCGCAGTCGCCGACGCGAGCGGCACGGTTGCCGGTCGCCTGACTGTCGGCGGCCTGGAGACGCTTTGCTCGACACGCTTACCAGCTCTGCTGGCGGAATTCCATCGGCGCCATCCCGATGTGGAACTGAACCTCAGGGCGGACGATAGCAGTGGGTTGCGTGCCGGCGTGACAAGCGGGGCGCTGGACGTATCTTTCCATTTCGGAGCCGTCCCGGCGGCGGCGCCGGAGCTGCGAAGCGAGCAAGTGGCAGTAGAAGAGCTCGTCACCATAATGCCGGCAAATCACCGGTTGGCCGGATATTCTGCCATAACGCCCGACGATCTGGCTGACGAGGCCTTCCTCGTGACCCAGCCCGGTTGCGTCTATAGGCGGATGTTCGACGAAACGTTTGCCGCAATGTTGCCTGACCGTCCAAAACTCGTCGGCGAGTTCGCCAGCATGGGTGCGATACGGGGCCTTGTCGCAGCCGGTCTTGGCTGCGCGCTGGTTCCGCGTCTCGTGGCTTCTGCGGCTGACGCCAATCTCGTCGTGCTGACTTGGGTCGGAAGCAGTCCGGTGACGCCGGTCACCATGGTATGGCGCCACCGGCGCATTCAAGCGCCGGTCATGCGGCTGTTCCTCGCAATGGTTCGCGAGGTCTGGCCGTCACTAGACCAGCCGCTGGCCACCATCGACATGAAGCACGGTTCCGGTGATGAAGCCGTTGTGCATGAGGGACGTGATGGCTTGGGCAATGTCGGCTGCCTGGCCGATCCGGCCGACGAGCAGACGCTTTGCCATGGCATCCAGCGCGGCCGCCTTTCCGCTGCCGACGACGGCATCCCAAATCGGCGTGTCGACCCAGCCCGGCGAGACGACGTTGACGCGGATCGGCGCCAGTTCGACGGCAAGCGCGTAAGCGAGTGAGCCAAGTGCCCCATTAACGGCTGCCACCACCGAGCCTTTCGCCGCCGGACGATAGGCGGCGATGCCCGAGGTCAGCGTGATCGATCCCCCGGGCGTCAGACGAGGCGCGCCATGCTTGGCAAGAAGAAGCGGCCCGACGACTTTGGAATCCATCACTTTGCGCGCCACCGAGATATCCATCTCGGGAAGCAACACATAGACGCCGGTAACGTCGGCGGCGGTCGAGACGATGTGGTCGAGCGTGCCGACATCCTGGAACAGGCGCTGGACCTCGTCCTCGCTAGTGACGTCGGCTGCGATCGTCCTCAGCCCTTCGGGGTGAGGCACGCGCTGCCGTGCGGCCGACAACCGGTCCTCGGAGCGGCCGACGATCGTAACCTCGGCGCCGGCGGCAAGCTGCTGTTCGGCCAGCGACAGCCCCATGCCGGAACTGCCGCCAACGATCAGGATGCGTTCGTGTTTCGGTGTGGTTTCCTGGTTCATCTTATCTCTCCATGAGGCAGCTCGCCGGGCATGACCACACGCGGCGAGAAACTGAGGCCTTGTCCCGCAAAGGCGTGGAAGAAGGGAAACGGGAAGAAACGAATGCTGCCATCGGAGGTTCCGATGATGGGAGGCCCTTGGGCTTTCGCCTCTGAGACGCCTCAGCCTGAGACGTTGACGATGCGCGATTTTCTGTGTAGCAGCGATCATCATGAAGATCGCAATGGTTCTTGCAGTGGTAGGAAAGCGCACGGGCAGGATGGTGTAACCATCCGGCGACAGCCGTCCGTGCGCGACAAACAGGCTCCCGACGGGGCCTTTTTTTATGCCCGAAATTCTTCTTACGCCCGATTTCGGCGATGCCCCGTCAACCCATCCTCATCACGCTACGGGACAGAACCATGACAAGCGATAATTCCATTCAGCATACGAGCAACCGCATGACAGGAGCGGAGATCGTTCTCCGCGCACTCAAAGACAATGGTGTGGAGCATATTTTCGGCTATCCCGGCGCGGCCATATTGCCGATCTATGACGAGATATTCCAGCAGGACGACATCAAGCATATCCTCGTGCGCCATGAACAGGGCGCCGGCCATGCCGCCGAGGGTTATGCCCGGTCCACGGGCAAGGTCGGCGTGATGCTGGTCACGTCAGGCCCAGGCACGACAAATGCCGTGACGCCCCTGCAGGACGCGCTGATGGATTCAGTGCCGATCGTCTGTCTGTCCGGACAAGTGCCGACAACATTGATCGGCTCCGATGCCTTTCAGGAATGTGACACGATTGGCATCACGCGATCCTGCACTAAGCACAGTTCGCTCGTCAAAGACGTCAACGACCTGGCCTCGACGATCCATAGGGCATTCCACATCGCCCAGTCGGGGCGACCGGGGCCTGTTCTCGTCGACATGCCAAAGGATGTTCTGTTTGCGTCGGGCATGTACACGCCGCCTTCGGACGTTGCTGCGCTGAAAAATTATCAACCGAAGCTGCAGGGTGATATCGGCAAGATCGGCCAGGCGATAGCACTGATGGCCAATGCCAGCCGTCCCGTTATTTATGCCGGCGGCGGCATCGTCAATTCCGGCCCGGAAGCATCGAGATTGCTCCAGGAACTGGTTCAACTGACCGACTTTCCGGTCACCTCGACGCTGATGGGCCTTGGAGCTTACCCCGCCTCAGGCAAGAACTGGCTCAAGATGGTCGGCCTGCATGGTTCCTATGAGGCGAACATGGCGATGCACGATTGCGACACCATGATCTGTATCGGCGCGCGTTTCGATGACCGCGTGACCTCGCGTGTGGATGCTTTTTCGCCCAACTCCAGGAAGATCCATATCGATATAGATCCGTCCTCGATCAACAAGAACGTCCACGTCGATATCGGCATACAAGGCGATGTCGGCAATGTTCTGGGGGACATGGTTCGTCTGTGGCGCGCATTGCCTCAGAAACCGGATGGAAGCGGCCTTCAGGACTGGTGGAGAAAGATCGCCGGCTGGCGCGCGCGCAATTCATTCTCCTATGAGATGAACAAGGACGTGATCATGCCGCAATACGCGGTGCAGCGTCTCTACGCGCTGACGAAGGATCGCGACACATACATCACCACTGAAGTGGGCCAGCATCAAATGTGGGCGGCCCAATTCTACGGCTTCGAAAAGCCGAACCGCTGGATGAGTTCGGGCGGCCTTGGGACGATGGGCTACGGCCTGCCGGCGGCGCTGGGCGTGCAGATCGCACATCCGGACGGCCTCGTCATCGATATCGCTGGCGACGTATCGGTTCAGATGACCATGAAAGAGATGTCGACGGCAGTCCAGTACGACGCGCCGATCAAGATATTCATTCTGAACAACGGATATATGGGCATGGTTCGCCAGTGGCAGCAAATTCTTCACGGCAACCGCCTCGCGCATTCCTATTCCGAGGCCTTGCCCGATTTTGTCAAATTGGCCGAGGCGTTCGGAGCGGTCGGCCTGCGCTGCGACAAACCAGCCGACCTTGATGATGCGATCCAGGAAATGATCGATGTGGACCGGCCGGTGCTCCTTGACTGTCGTGTTGCCAAGCTCGCCAATTGTTTTCCGATGATCAGGACGGGCAGGGCGCACAATGAGATGCTTCTGTCACATGAGGCCACCGACGAGACCTTTGGCAGCGCGATCGAAACGATCAGCCAGGGACTGGTATGAACGCCGCGGCGCCAGGGCGTAAAAAGCCCAGGCCTGCAGCTGCACATATCGGGCGAGCCTGCGGCTGCGCATACCAAAAGAGGGAGAAATGGAGGTTTCTGTTGCCAGGTACCTCCGAACCCCGCCTAGAAGTGCGAACCACTAGGGCTTGAATTGAAGCTATCGCACCGCTTACGCGGCGAGACGTGCTTCCGCATAGTTGTCGTTGGCAACTATAAGTTTAGCCCGATAACGGTGGTACAATGCCGGGCAAAAGTACGATCTTTACACCTTCGTCGATCCTATTTCGCCCCCAGCAAAAGCCGCTCCTGAGCAGCGGTTTTTGGTGGAGGCGCCGGGTACCGCCCCCGGGTCCGAACGGCTTATTTCATCGCCTGTTTATCGCCATAGTCGGTCGAGCCGACGAGGCGAATATAGGGACTGACGGTGGAAAATGAAAGGCCGGAATGCCACTTTCGTCCGTGTCAAAGTGGATCATCAAGGGGTTGACTTGCAGCCGGTCTCAACCGAAGCTTTGTGGCGGTGAGGAGACCTAGCGCATACTTGCGGCAGCGCGCCACGATCCTCACTGACCGGATCCCGTGGCGCCGACGAGGGGAAATTCGATGGCCGATTATCTCGCAGACGTAAAGAAATATGATGCGGCGGCGGATGCCGACGCGGTCGCCAAGATCGTCAAGCATCTGGGCATCGCGCTCAGGAACCGCGATTCCTCGCTGGTGTCCTGCACCGACCCGGAGGAACTGAAGCGCGTCAGGAACAGCTGGGTCGCCGGCAAGCTCGGCGTCACCGACGGTGCCAAGGCGGATGCGGCTATCGAAAAGACCTGCAAGGCTATGGCGGCCGACAACAGCAAGAGCCGGGTGACATTCTATTACCTCGTCGCCAAGGATCTGGGCATGCTCGGCTCGCTCTGAGCAACCTCGCCGCCGGTGCTGGTGAGGCTTCTGCTGGAATCGTCTCGCTTTGCTGTGTTCGGCCGACGGTCATTCGGCTATGATGGCTGACAACCCGAATCGGACCGGAGCCGATGCGCCAGTATCTCGACCTTCTGAAGCATGTGCTGGAAAACGGCGCCGATCGCGGCGACCGCACCGGCACCGGAACGCGCTCGGTATTCGGCTACCAGATGCGCTTCGACCTGGCCCGCGGCTTTCCGGTCACCACCACCAAGAAGCTGCACCTGAAGTCGATTATCCACGAGCTTTTGTGGTTCCTGGCCGGCGACACCAACATCAAATATCTCAACGATCACGGCGTCTCGATCTGGGATGAGTGGGCCGACGAGAACGGCGATCTCGGCCCGGTCTATGGCAAACAATGGCGGTCGTGGCCGGACGGCCATGGCGGCGCCATCGACCAGATTGCGAATCTTCTGAAGGAGATACGCAAAAATCCTAATTCGCGGCGGCTGATCGTTTCGGCGTGGAACCCGGCCGAGGTGGAGGCCATGGCCTTGCCGCCCTGCCACTGCCTGTTCCAGTTCTATGTTTCGGAAGGCAAGCTTTCCTGCCAGCTCTACCAGCGTTCGGGCGATATCTTTCTCGGTGTGCCGTTCAACATCGCTTCCTATGCGTTGCTGACGCTGATGGTGGCGCAGGTGACCGGATTGAAACCCGGCGATTTCATCCACACGCTCGGCGACGCGCATCTTTACTCGAACCATTTCGAGCAGGCGCGCGAACAATTGCGGCGCACGCCCAAGGCGTTGCCGACGCTGTGGATCAATCCCGAGGTGAAGGATCTCTTTGCCTTCCGCTTCGAGGATTTCCGGCTCGAGAACTATTTCGCCGACGCGACGATCAAGGCGCCGATCGCGGTCTAGCACCATAGCTGACCGTGCATATCGACATTGCCTACTGCGGCTGCGCCCTCGGGCGTTGTCAGCATCCATCTCGATCGGCAGACGTCGACCTCACGCCCAATCCCGGGTCGCTGATTTCATGTGAATATTTCCTTCGGCTTCGACGCCGCTGTATCCAACGACGATTGTCGCAGGCCGGGAAAACCTCGGTTCAGAATGCCGTCGCCGGTAAAGAGCCTTTCCTTGTTATGTTCACATGAATATATCGATGGACGCCTTCGGGCGTTCCGAGACGAGGAGAGTTTCATGCTGGCGCGCAAAGGTTCGACGACGATTGCCATCGCGGGTCTCGCCGCCATCCTGATGGCCGCGGTGCCGGCGGCCCATGCCGATGACAAGGTGGTCGTGTTTGCCGCAGCGAGCCTGAAGGACGGGCTCGATGCCGTCAACAAGGCCTGCGAGGCCGATGTCGGCGAGGCGGCAACCATTTCCTACGCGGCGAGCTCGGCGCTGGCCAGGCAGATTGAAAGCGGCGCGCCGGCAGACCTGTTCATCTCGGCCGATCTCGACTGGATGAAATATCTTGCCGACAGGAAGCTGACCAAGCCCGGCACCGAAGTGAAATTGCTCGGTAACCAGATCGTGCTGATTGCTCCGCGGGATTCCAAGGTCGAGACCAGGATCGAAAAGGGGTTCGATCTTGCCGGGCTGGTCGGTAACGGCAAACTTGCCATGGGCGATGTCAAGGCAGTGCCAGCCGGCAAATACGGCAAGGCGGCGCTCGAATCGCTCGGTGTCTGGTCTTCCGTCGAAGGCAAGGTGGCGCAGGCCGAGAATGTCCGCGCCGCTCTAAAACTGGTATCGACCGGCGAGGCAGCACTCGGCATCGTCTATGCCACGGATGCGCATGCGGAGCCTGGCGTGAAGGTGGTCGGCACTTTCCCCGCGGGTACCCATCCGCCGATCATCTATCCAGTCGCCCAGCTTGCGGATTCGAAGAGCAGGGATACCCCGGCATTCCTGAAATGCCTGCAATCCGCCAAGGCTGGCGAACTCTTCAAGGCGCAAGGTTTTACAATCCTCGCGCCGAGCAACTGACGTACGGCACCGCACATGAACTGGCTGCTGGATCTCGCTCCCGACGAATGGAATGCGGTCCGGCTGTCGATCAAGGTGGCGACCGTGGCGATGATTGCCAGCCTGCCGCCGGGCATTCTGATCGCTCTTGTGCTTGCCCGCGGCCAGTTCTGGGGCAAGACGCTGCTCAATGGTCTGGTGCATCTGCCGCTGATCCTGCCGCCGGTGGTGACCGGCTATTTGCTGCTTTTGACCTTCGGCAAGCGTGGTCCGGCCGGCGCTTTCCTGGCCGAACATTTCGGCATCGTTTTTTCCTTCCGCTGGACTGGCGCCGCGCTCGCCTGCGGCGTGATGGGCTTTCCGCTGATGGTGCGGGCCATCCGGCTGTCGATCGAGGCCGTCGACCGCAAAATCGAGGCGGCCGCAGGCACGCTCGGCGCCAATCCGCTATGGGTATTTGGCACGATCACGCTGCCGCTGATCCTGCCCGGGCTGATCGCCGGTGCGATCCTCTCCTTCGCCAAGGCGATGGGCGAATTCGGCGCGACGATCACCTTTGTCTCCAACATTCCGAACGAGACGCAGACGCTACCGTCGGCGATCTACACTTTCACGCAGGTTCCCGGCGGCGACGCCGGCGCGCTCAGGCTGACGCTGATCTCGATCGTCATCTCGATGGCGGCACTTGTTGCCTCGGAAGTGCTGGCGCGGCGCGTCGGCCGGCGGATGGACATCGAATGACGGTTCAGGTCGACATCAGCCACCGGCTTGGCGATTTCGCCGTCAATGCCCGCTTCGAGAGCGCCGGGCGGCTGACTGCGCTGTTCGGGCCTTCCGGCTCCGGAAAGACGACGCTGATCAATTTGATTGCCGGGCTGATCCGCCCCGACAAAGGTCGTATCGCGGCCGAGGGCCGCGTGCTGGTCGATAGCGATGCCGGTCTGTTCGTGCCGAAGCACAAACGGCGGATCGGCATGGTGTTCCAGGATGCACGGCTGTTTCCGCATATGAGCGTGGCGAGCAATCTGCGCTATGGCCGCTGGTTCACGCCGGCTGCCGAGCGTTACGCGGATATCAATGGCGTGGTCGAACTGCTCGGGATCGGCCATTTGCTCGACCGGCGGCCGGCAAAACTCTCCGGTGGCGAGAAGCAGCGTGTGGCAATCGGCAGGGCGCTGCTTGCCAGTCCGAAATTGCTGCTGATGGACGAGCCGCTGGCTTCGCTCGACGAGGGGCGCAAGGCCGAGATCTTGCCTTATATCGAGCGGCTGCGCGACGAGACGAAAATCCCGATCGTCTATGTCAGCCACTCGATCGCCGAAGTGGCGCGGCTGGCGAGCGACGTCGTGGTGCTGATGCAAGGAAAGGTCGCCGCTTCCGGTCCGACCGGAGCGATCATGCAGCGTCTGGATCTATTGCCGGCCGAAGAGCGCGGCGAGGGCGGTGCCGTGCTGGATACCGCGGTTCTGCGCCACGACGAAGCCTTTGGCATGACGGTGCTAGGCTCATTGGCGGGCGAGATCCGGGTGCCGCTTCTGGCAACGCCAGTCGCTGCGCCGGTGCGCGTGCGCATCCGTGCCCGCGACGTGATGATCGCCACCGAGCAGCCGGTTGGCCTCAGCGCGCTCAACATATTGCCGGGCACGATCGTGGCGATACAGCCGGGCGAAGGGCCTACGGTCGAGATTGGCCTCGACTGCAATGGCGCAACCGTGCTTGCCCGCATCACCGAACAGTCGCGGCAGACACTGGGGCTTCGGCTTGGTCGACAGGTCTTCGCCGTGGTCAAGACGGTGAGCTTCGACCGGGCGAATACCGGCGCCGGCCTGCCCGCCGAGGCGGATGAGTGAACGGCCGATGATTCGCTATATCGTTTTAGAATAGCGGTATCGCTGCAGAACTTGTAGAATGGCGTCACCGCGGAGGAGCAAATGCCGTCGCTGAGTTTGCGGATAAATCTCGATCCAGATGGCCGCATCGGACCGGGCAAGATCGAGCTTCTGGAACAGATCGCCGCCTTCGGCTCGATTTCGGCCGCGGCACGCGGCATGGAGATGTCCTACAAGCACGCCTGGGATCTGGTCGAAGACATGAACCGCGTGTTCGGCAAGCCGCTGGTTGCGGCACAGACGGGCGGCAAAAAAGGCGGTGGCGCCCAGTTGACGTCGGTCGGGCTTGCTGTGGTCAGCCGCTTCCGCGCGATCGAGCGGGCTGCGTCTTCAGCAGCGGCGGCGCATATGGAGGCGCTGCAGGCCGAGATCGACGCAGCGTGACGCCGGCGGAATTCATGCCGCGTGTGATCCCTGTTACTTCTTAGGCTCGCCCGGCTTGCGCAGCAGATAGGTGTCCATGATCCAGCCTTTTTTCCGGCGGGCCTGCTCACGGGTGCTCACGATCTTGTCGCCGACGTCGCCAATCCGGCCCGAGATGACGATCTCGTCGGGCGTCCCGAGATAGGCGCCCCAGTGGACGGTGACGTCGTTGTCGTCCAGCGTGTTGAAGGCGCATTTGCCGTCCAGCATGACGATGGTGCTGCCGGCGTTTTCGGGCAGACCTTCCTCGGCGAGCCGGCGGCCGGTGGTGATCAAAATGGCGTCGCCGATCCGGTTCAATGCCATTTTGTGGCTGGCTGCGAGTGCCTGGATGGCGGTGATGCCAGGGATGACCTCCAGCTCGAACGCTACATTGCCTCTGAGGCGCACGCGCTCGAGGATGCGCAGCGCACTGTCGTAGAGCGACGGATCGCCCCAGATCAGGAAGGCGCCGCAGCCATCTTCAGGGAGTTCGTCGCGGATCAGGCCTTCGTAGATCGCGGCGATCGCCTCGTGCCAGTCGTCGACGGTCGAGCGGTAGGAAGGCGCCGGCTCGGCGCGCACCGGCACCTCGAATTCGACACGGCGCGAGTTCGGATTAATGACGAAGCGGTCGCAGATCTGGCGGCGCAATTCGGAGAGATCGTTCTTCTTGGCGCCCTTGTCGGGAATGAACAGCAAGTCGGCCCGATTGAGACCGTTAATGGCCTGGACCGTCATGTGCTCCGGATTGCCGGCGCCGATGCCGATGACGAGAAGCTTGCGCATGGGCGAACTCCTGCCCGATCGGGACCGGCGTGTCTAGACCGACACGACATGCCGGCAGGCGCCGGCGCATTTGCCGAAAGGCTTTGAAACGCCACATTGAACAGCTAGAGTCATATTGGCATCTCGCCGGGGGAGCTTCCATGTTCCGTTACGTCCTGACCGCAGCCTTGGCGCTCTCGGCTACGCCTGCGCTCGCCAATGATTCGGTCGCCGAACTCGGCACCGGTGGGCTGATCCTTTCGCGCAGCGATGCGGTGGCGATGGAAAGCGAGGATCTCTACATCTCGCCGGAAAAAGTGATGGTCGATTACGTCTTCCGCAACAACACCGACAAGAATGTCGATGCGATCGTCGCCTTTCCGATGCCCGACATCGAAGGCGACCCCGAAGAAATACCGGCGATTCCGGAGGCGCAGAGCGACAATTTCCTCGGCTTCGAAGTGACGATCGACGGGGTGCCGGCAAAGCTGCAGCTCGAGCAGAAGGTGTTCGCGCTCGGCATCGACATCGGCGCTGACCTGAAGGCGCAGGGCGTGCCGTTCTATCCGTTCGGCGATGCGGCCAAGGCAGCGCTGGCAAAGCTGCCGCAAGCGGTCGCCGACGACTGGGTCAACCGCGGCCTCATCATCGAGGACACTGCCGACGACGGTTCGGGCATGAAGACCGTCTATACGCCGTTCTGGCAATTGCGCTCGACCTATTGGTGGCGCTCGACGTTTCCGGCCAACAAGGCGGTCCATGTCTCGCATCGCTACAAGCCGAGCGTCGGCGGCACCTCCTCGGTCAGCTTCTTCTATGACGGCCAGTTCCAGGGTCAGTATGCCGCCTACAAGACACGCTACTGCATGGACGATGCCTTCGAGAATGCCGTGCGCAAGGCAGCCAAGGACGATCCCGACGGCTACCCCAAATATTTCGAGAACCGCATCGCCTATATCCTGACCACGGGCGGCAACTGGGCCTCGGGAAACATCGGCACGTTCAAGCTGACCGTCGACAAGGGCGATCCGAAGAACCTGGTCTCGTTTTGCGGCGAAAACGTCAGGAAGATCGGACCGACGACGTTCGAGATGAAGGCGCAGAACTTCTACCCCGAGCACGATATCGACATATTGCTGCTGGAGCCATCCGATGGCGGAAACGGCGGCTGATGGACCTCGCGATTTATGTCGCCATCGCCGAGAACGGCGTGATCGGGCGCGAGGGTGGGTTGCCGTGGCGGCTGTCCACCGATCTCAAGCGGTTCAAAGCCGATACGATGGGCAAGCCCATCATCATGGGCCGCAAGACCTATGAAGGCATCGGCCGCCCATTGCCGGGCAGGCTCAACATCGTGGTGACACGAGACAGGGCATGGCGCGCCGAGGGCGTCGAAGTCGCGCACTCGATCGAGGACGCAATCGCGCTGGCGACGGTGCGCGGGCGCTGCATGGCCGGCGCCGACGAGATCTGCGTCATCGGCGGCGGCGAGATCTACGCTCAGGCGCTGCCGTTGGCCGATCGGCTGCACGTGACCCATGTTCTGGCCGCGGTCGACGGCGATGCCCATTTCCCGCCGATCGATCCGGCGCTGTGGCGGATCGTCCGCTCGCAGGAGGTGGAGGCTGGCGAAAAGGACAGCCATGCGACACGCTATTCGGTTTACGAGCGGCGCCGCGACGTGCATTGAAGGCGACAAAGGGGTCGCGACAGGTCTAGATGGACCCAAAAGGCGGACAGTGGCGGCAGCCGATCGCGTTGAAAGCGTGCCGCTGCATCCCTATAGAATAATAATATTGGATTTTGCGCCGGTGAGCCGGCGCTTGAGGGAATTCCAAGCGAAAGGACATTCATGCCCTGGAACGACAAGAGCGGCGGCGGCGGCCCGTGGGGCGGCGGCAACAATCAGGGGCCTTGGGGTCAGGGACCAAAAGGACCCAGCGGCCCGCAGGGCTCGCCTCCCGATCTCGAGGATATCATCCGGCGCGGGCAGGACAGGTTGCGGCGCGCGCTGCCGGGCGGCGGTGGCGCGAGCCCTGCCGTGTTCGGGCTGATTGCCGCGGCGCTGGTGGTGCTATGGGCGTTCAAGGCGGTCTACACCGTGCAGCCCGACGAAGTTGCGGTGGAACTCAGGTTCGGCAAGCCGAAGGCGGAGCTGTCGCAGCCTGGCCTGCATTTCCATTGGTGGCCCATCGAAACGGTCGAGACCGCCAACATCGCCGAGCAGCTTGTCAGTATCGGCGGCGGCAGTTCCAGCGGCAATGGCCTGATGCTTTCCGGCGACCAGAACATCGTCAATGTGCAGTTCTCTGTGGCCTATCAGGTCTCCGACCCTAAGGCCTATCTGTTCGACGTGTCCGACCCGGACGGCATGCTGCAGCAGGTCGCCGAAAGCGCGATGCGCGAAGCGGTCGGCCGGCGCCCGGCGCAGGACATTTTCCGCGACGACCGGCAAGGCATCGCGGCGTCGGTGCGTGAGATCATCCAGACGACGCTGGATGGTTACAAGGCCGGCCTCAACGTCAACGCCATTTCGATCGAGGACGCCGCGCCACCGCGCGAGGTGGCAGACGCGTTCGACGAGGTGCAGCGCGCCGAGCAGGACGAGGACAAGTTCGTCGAGCAGGCCAATCAGTATTCCAATCAGAAGCTCGGCCAGGCACGCGGTGCGGCCGCACAGATCCGCGAAGACGCGGCCGCCTACAAAAACCGGGTCGTGCAGGAGGCCGAAGGCGAGGCGCAGCGCTTCATCTCGGTTTATGACGAATATGCCAAGGCGCCGGAGGTGACGCGCAAGCGACTCTACCTGGAAACGATGGAGAGGGTGCTGAAGGATTCGAGCAAGGTCATCGTCGAGCAGGGCAACGGGCAAGGGGTCGTTCCCTACCTGCCGCTGCCGGCATTGCAGCAGAAGGCGCCGACACCGGCCACCGGAGGAAACCAGTGATGGCCAACCGTCTTCCCGTCATTGCGGTCATCGCCGCGGTCATCCTGTTCCTGCTCTACTCGTCGGTCTTCGTCGTCAATGCGCGCCAGCAGGCGCTGGTGCTCAGGTTCGGCGAAATCGTCGACGTCAAGAACCAGCCGGGCATCTATTTCAAGGCGCCATTCTCCTTCTTCGATGCCGACACCGTGCAGCTGATCGAAAACAGGGTCCTGCGCTTCGACCTCGACAACATCCGTGTCCAGGTTTCGGGCGGCAAATTCTATGAGGTCGATGCCTTTATCGCCTATCGTATCTCGGATCCGCGCGTGTTCCGCGCCGCGGTGTCCGGCCAGATCGAACTGGCCGAGGCCCGGCTGAGGACGCGTCTCGACGCCGCCTTGCGCCGCGTCTATGGCCTGCGAGACTTCGAGGCGGCGCTCTCGGAAGAGCGCGCGGTGATGATGCGCGAGGTGCGCGATCAGCTGAGGCCCGATGCCACCTCGCTTGGCCTGCAGATCGAGGATGTCCGCATCCGCCGCACCGATCTCACGGCCGAAGTCTCGCAGCAGACCTTCGATCGCATGAAGGCCGAACGTCTCGCCGAAGCCGAGCGGCTGAGGGCGCGAGGCAATGAGGCAGCGCAGCGGATCAGGGCTCGCGCCGACCGCGAAGTGGTCGAAATCGTCGCCGAAGCGCAAAAAGAGTCTGAAATCCTGCGCGGTGAAGGTGAAGCCCAGCGCAGTGCCACGTTTGCCGGGGCCTATCAGCGCGATCCGGCCTTCTTCGATTTCTATCGGTCGATGAATGCCTATGGCACGGCGCTGAACAGCGCCGGAACGACGATGGTGCTGTCGCCGAATTCCGAGTTCTTCCGCTTCTTCCGCGACCCGGACAGCAAGGAAACGCCTGTGGCACCGGCGGCACCAGCGCCAGCACCTGCCGCTCCCGCCGCACCGGCAGCGCAGCCAAGCACCGGCCAGTAGGGCCGGTGCAGGGATAGCCGGCGTAACAGAGGATTTATTCTCTGGCGGTAGCCATAGCCGCAAACGTGCCTTATTTCTTGCCAACATGACGCGGACCGGCATTTTTGCCGAAGCGGTTTTTTTTCAGAACACCCGGAGGCCTTTCGATGACATCCACCACCCTTCTGCGTGCAGCGAGGCGGACGTTCATCGCCGGGGCCGCTGCGCTTCTGGTCGGCGCCGTTGCCGTTCCGTCGTTCGTGGCGCCGACGATGGCAGCCGACGGGCCGCCCTCGGTTGCCGATCTCGCCGCCGGCCTGCTTGGCGCCGTGGTCAACATCTCGACGTCGCAGACTGTTAAAGGCACTGAGGGGCCGGGCGCAGTGCCGATGCCGCAGCTGCCGGAGGGCTCGCCCTTCCAGGAATTCTTCGACGATTTCTTCAAGAACCGTGGCGGCGACAAGGGCGGCGGCGGGCAAAAGGTGCAGTCGCTGGGCTCCGGCTTCGTGGTCGACGCCGAGCAGGGCATCGTGGTGACCAACAACCACGTCATTGCCGATGCCGACGACATCGAGGTGAATTTCTCCGATGGGGTGACGCTCAAGGCGACGCTGGTCGGCACCGACACCAAGACCGATGTCGCGGTGCTGAAGGTCGATCCGAAAGGGCACAAGCTGACGGCGGTGAAGTTCGGCGATTCCAACACGATGCGTGTCGGCGACTGGGTGATGGCGATCGGCAATCCGTTCGGTCTCGGCGGCACGGTGACGGTCGGCATCGTCTCGGCACGCAATCGCGACATCAATTCCGGCCCGTATGACGACTTCATCCAGACCGATGCCGCGATCAACCGCGGCAATTCCGGCGGACCGCTGTTCAACAGCAGCGGCGAGGTCATCGGCATCAACACGGCAATCATCTCGCCATCGGGCGGCTCGATCGGCATCGGCTTCTCGATCCCGTCGCAGCTTGCCTCGGGCGTCGTCGACCAGCTTCGCCAGTTCGGCGAGACGCGGCGCGGCTGGCTCGGCGTGCGCATCCAGCCGGTGACCGACGACATTGCCGAAAGCCTGGGCATGGCGACCGCCAAGGGCGCGCTGGTCGCCGGCGTCATCAAGGGCGGGCCGGTCGACAACGGCACAATCCAGGCCGGCGACGTCATCATCAAATTCGACGGCAAGGACATCCATGAAATGCGCGACCTGCCGCGCGTCGTGGCGGAGAGCCCGGTCGGCAAGGCGGTCGACGTGATCATCGTGCGCAAAGGGGTCGAGCAGACCGTCAAGGTGACGCTCGGCCGGCTCGAGGACGGCGAAAAGCTTGCCAGCGGCGGTGAAAACGGCAACACCGACCAGGACGATGCCGACAAGGCGCCTGCGGTTTCGACGGCTGCCGTGCTCGGCATGACGATCGGCGAGCTCAATGAGGAGACGCGCACGAAGTTCGGCATTGCCGCCGACGTCTCCGGCGTCGTCGTGACCGACGTCTCCAAGGATTCGGCGGCTGCCGAACGCGGCATCCAGCCGGGCGAAGTGATCACCGAGATTGCGCAGGAATCGGTCGCAACGCCCAAGGACGTCATGGACCGGATCGGCGCGCTGAAGGAGCAGGGGCGCAAGAAC
The DNA here is from genome assembly GCF_040323505.1 of Mesorhizobium sp. M0040. Classification (NCBI taxonomy): domain Bacteria; kingdom Pseudomonadati; phylum Pseudomonadota; class Alphaproteobacteria; order Hyphomicrobiales; family Phyllobacteriaceae; genus Mesorhizobium; species Mesorhizobium sp. M0040. The sequence continues at coordinate 53,888 of NZ_JAMYVA010000017.1, read as the reverse complement.
GCGCTTTTGATGCTGGCGTCGAAGACCGGCGAGCTGAGGTTTGTGACAATCCGGATGGATTGAGTCCGGAAGAGCCTGCAACACTCTGATCTTGAAACGAAAAAGGGCGGCTAGCGGGCCGCCCTTTTTCTTGCCTGCCAGTCTGTGCGTGGCAGCCTGTAGAAGACATGTCGCCTGAGTGCGGTGTGGCTGTCCGGAACACCGGGATGGTCGAAGTCGGAGGCCGGGTCGGCGATCATGCCCAGGCGCTCCATGACGGCAGTGGACCGGCTGTTATCCTTGACTGCGAAGGACACGATTTCGTCGAGGCCAAGTCTTTCAAAGCCATAGGTGAGCCAGGCTTCGGCTGCTTCGGTGACATAGCCGCGGCCCCAGAATTCGGGTGCCAGCCGCCAGCCGATCTCGATCGTGCCGGGCGGCAGGAATGGCAAATGATCGGTTCGGTTATGCCGACGAAGCCGATGCATTCACCTGTGGCTGCGATCTCAGCGGCCGCGAAGCCGAAGCCGTCGCGATCGATAGCCGCGCGCAACTCCTCCATCTTGGCGTCCGACTGGGCACGGTCGCGCCGAAACGGAAAGAATTCCATGACGCGCTCGTCGGAATTGATGCGATGGAAGAGCTCGCGGTGACGATCTCCCCAGTTGCGCAGGATCAGGCGCTCGGTGCGGATCGGCGTCATTCGAAAAATTCCTCCCGGCGATAACCCTGCAGATAAAGCAAGGCGGTGAGGTCGCCGTGGTCGATGCGGATCTTTGCCTCGGCTGCCACGGCCGGCTTGGCGTGCAAGGCGACGCCGATGCCGGCAAGACGGATCATGTCGAGATCGTTGGCGCCGTCGCCGACGGCAATGGCATCGGCAGGCGTCAGGCCGAGGCGGGCGGAAATCTCGATAAGGGCTTCGGCCTTGGCGGCGCGGCCGAGGATCGGTTCGGCGACCAAGCCGGTGAAGCGGCGATCCTGCTCGATCAGGCGGTTGGCGCGATTTTCGTGAAAGCCGAGCAATGCTGCGATGCGGGTGGTGAAGATGTCGAAACCACCGGAGATCAGCGCCGTCCAGGCGCCATTGGCCGCCATTGTCTGGACGAGCGTGCGGCCGCCGGAGGCTAGCGTCAGGCGATTGTCGATGATGCGGTCGATGATTGCGGCATCGAGATCCTTGAGCAGCGCCACACGCTCGCGCAAGGCCGGCTCGAATGCGATCTCGCCGTTCATCGATCGCGCCGTGATGGCGGCGACGCGATCCTTGACGCCGATCTCGTCGGCAAGCTCGTCGATGCATTCCTGGTCGATCATTGTCGAATCCATGTCGGCGATCAGGATCTTCTTGCGCCTGTTCTCAGCCGGCTGGACGGCCACGTCGATCGGTTCGGAAGCAAGCGCGGCCTGCAGGCGCGCCGTTATTTCGGAAGCGTCGGCGGTCTCCGGCAAGTCGAGTTCGCAGGCGATGCCTTCGGCCAGCCAGCGAACAGCGCTTGCGCCGACCGACCGCGAGGCCATATTCGCTAGCGTCGGCGTCAATGCGCGGCCGGCGGGATGGGATAGAAGCGTGGCGATCAGCGGCATCGAAAATTCCAGCGGACAGGCGGGCGAAGGCCGCGTGAAGAACGCGATCCTGATAGCCGGGCCGACCGCCAGCGGCAAGTCGGCGCTCGCACTCGACCTCGCCGAGCGCAATGGCGGTGTCATCGTCAACACCGATTCTATGCAAGGCTATTCGGTGCTCGACGTGCTGACGGCGCGGCCTGGTCCTGCCGAACTCGCCCGCGTCCCCCACTTTCTTTATGGACACGTCGATCCGTCCACCGCCTATTCCACCGGCGCCTGGTTGCGTGATGTCACGAAGCTCATCGACGACGGCACGCTCTCGGAGCGGCCAGTGATTTTCGTCGGCGGTACCGGGCTTTATTTCCGGGCGCTCACGGAAGGTATCTCGGAGATGCCCGACATTCCGAAGTCGATCCGCGATCGCTGGCGCTACGAGCTCCAGGAACAGGGCGCAGTGAGATTGCACCGCATCCTGTTGCGCGAGGATTCTGCGGCCGGCATGATGCTTAAGCCGACGGATGGCCAGCGCATCGTGCGGGCGCTGGAGGTGCTCGACGCGTCGGGGCGTTCCATCCTGGACTGGCAGGCCGCGCGTGGCCGGCCGTTGATCGACAGGAGCAGCGCGCGCTTTTTCGTCATCGAGCCGGAGCGAGCGGCGCTGGTGGAGCGGATCGATGCTCGCTTCGACCGCATGCTGGACAAGGGGGCACTGGACGAGGTGAAACAGCTTTCAGCGCTCGGCCTCGATCCCGACCTGCCGGCGATGAAAGCAATCGGTGTTCGCGAGCTTCAGGCCGCGCTGGCCGGCGCCTTCAGTTTTCCCGAGGCCATCGAGCGCGCGAAAATCGCGACGCGGCAATATGCCAAACGGCAGGCGACCTGGTTCAGGCACCAATTGGGCCCGGAATGGCAGAGATTGCGTCCTGGTGAGGGGATCGACTCGATGCTCTCACTCCCTCATTCGAGCGCAACCTGAAAAGTCGACACCGAGGGGACATTTCGCGTTGAAGTTGTCCAGGTTAACTGTCCGTAAGTTCCCGCATGCCATAAGATCGTTACGAACTTTCCAACGGGGAGCAGATGCGTTTCCACAAGGCGGAATCAGCCTTTTTCGTCTTTATTTTTGTGATCCTGGCCGCCGGCCTGGTGACGCTTTACGCCTATGGGCTCCTGCAAACCCTGGCCGCCGACATTAGCAATACGCCTTCGGAACTCGATGAAATCGTCTATCTCAACAAGCTGCTGTTTGCGACGGGCGTGCTGCTGGCGACTGCGCTGTTCTTCGGCATTTTCTTCATCTACCCGCTGATCCGAAAGCAGGCGACGGAAGAAGGCAAGCTGCGCGCCATGACCGTTTCGCTCAGCGCGCGTTCGGAGACGCTAGAGCATGCGGCGCTCACCGACAGCCTCACCGGCATGCAGAACCGGCGTTATTTCGACGATGCGCTGAAGGAATATCTCGAAGAGTTCCGTCGCATCGAGAAACCAGTAGGGCTGATGATCCTCGACCTCGACCATTTCAAGCAGGTCAACGACAGCCACGGCCACGATGTCGGCGACGAGGTGTTGCGGGCGGTCGCCAACTGTCTCAAGGACATGACACGCTATCACGACGTGGTGGCGCGCCTGGGCGGCGAGGAGTTCGCGGTGGTCACGCCCAATATGGACGCCGAGCTGCTATCCAAATTCGCGGAGCGCATCCGCAAGGCGATCGCCAACATGTCGGTGCTGACGGGCAATGTCCGACTGAAAATCACCACCAGCGTCGGGCTTGCCGTCTGGGATCGCAAGGAAACCGCCGAGGAGTTCTATCGCCGCGCCGATCGCCAGCTCTATGAGGCGAAGAGGCAAGGGCGCAACCGCGTCTGTGCCTGAAATTCCGTCATTGAATTCGTGATGCCGGCCGTCTGGTATCGTTTTCTGCGTTTCCGGTGCACGCAGACCGACGTCACCCAGTCAAGCTGAGATGCTGCTTTTGCGGGGCTTGCCGGAAATAGAGGTGTTGCCGTGACTAAATCCGATCTCTCCGGTCTTTACCGAGGCTATATTGCATGCCTGAACAAGCAGGATTGGCCAAATCTGGGGCGGTTTGTTCATGATGAAGTGACCCACAACGATCGCAAGCTCGGATTGTCCGGCTATCTCGAAATGTTGGTGAGAGACTTCGACGAAATTCCGGACCTTTACTTCGACATTCAGCTATTGGTTGCCGATCCGCCTTATATAGCGAGCCGGCTAAGCTTCGACTGCGCGCCAAGGGGAACGTTCCTTGGGCTCGATGTAAGCGGGAAGAGAATTTCGTTTGCCGAGAACGTATTCTATGAGTTTCAGAGAGGGAAAATTCGCCAAGTGTGGTCAATCATAGACAAGACAGCCATCGAAACTCAGCTTTGATATCTGCGAGCGCTGCCTAAAAGTCGCTCGGCTCAATCATTCTGGGGGACGCAGGCCGAAGGTCGCCGGCTTGAGGCCGTAGCGCAAGTCGAAATCGTCGTTCCGCTGGGTGCGTGCGGCCGACGGCTTGCGATAGTCCGAATCGCCGGCCTGCCGGCCCGGATCGACGACTTCCGCGAAAGGCATTGCCTGCTGTGATTTCGGCACGTTGCGGAGCCGTTCGACGATCGCCACGAGGTCGACCTCGTCGCCGGTTTCGGACCGCAAGGCGTCCGCGCGCTTGGCGGTGCCGGGGATCAAATCCTCGGAGAGCTTTTCGAACTTCATCCGCATCGTCGTCGCCACGCCTTCCCCGAAGGCAATGGCCTCGCGCTGGCCCATGGAAGACAGGAACGCCAGCGTCGAAGCCGAGGAGTCGGCGATCGCCGAGCGGATGATCGCCTGGTCCTGCTCGTTGGCGAGCCGCATGGCAAAGAACGTCGAGCACTGCGACAGGATGGTCGGGTCGAGTTCGCCCGGGCGCTGGGTGACGACGCCGAGATAACAGCCATATTTGCGGCCTTCCTTGGCGATGCGCGACAGCGCGTGCCGCGTCGGCGCGAAACCGAGGCGCGGATCGGCCGGCATATAGCGATGCGCTTCCTCGCACAGGAAGAGCAGCCGCAGGCGGCCTTCGCTCCACAACGCCAGGTCGAAGGCCAGCCGCGCCAGCACCGAGCATACGGAATTGACCACCTCGGACGGCATGCCGGCCATTTCGAAGCAGGTCACAGGGCGGCCGTGATGCGGCACGCGGAAGATGTTGCCGATCGTCTCGTGGATGGTGTCCTCGATCAGGCGCGAGTTGAACATGAAACGGTAGCGCGGATCGGATGCCGCCGATTCGATACGTGTCTTCAGTGACCTGAGGGTCGGGCGATCGTTCTTGCTTTCCAGCAATCCCATGCGTTCGTCGACCAGCTTGATGAGGTCGGCAATGCGATAGGGCACCGGCGCGTCGGCGGTCAGCGCATCGGTGCTGCGCCGTAGATAGTTGCCGGAGTTCGGATTGCGGTAGAGGTTCTTGGCCGCGGGAATGAGATCGCGCAAGGCGTCGACCTCTTCCGGAACCGTCTCGCGGCCGCGAAACAGCACCTCGGCAAACTCCTCTAGCTTGAACATCCAGAAGGGCAGGTCGAGCGTCGTCGAATCGACCCTGACGCAATATTCGGGCAACGACGCGGCGAACTCGTTGTGTGGATCGAGGATGAGCACGCGCAGGTCGGGCCGGGCGGCGATCGACTTGCGCAAGAGCAGCGAGACGGCGGTCGATTTGCCGACCCCGGTGGTGCCGACAATGGCGAAATGCCGCGCCAGCGTATCGTCGATGGCGATATTGGCGTCGATGGCCTCGTCCTGCGACAGCGTGCCGATGGTGATCGAATGACGACCGGCGAGATCGTAGACGGCCTGCAGGTCGCGGCTGCGGATACGATGGGCAATGGCGCCGATATGCGGGTAGGTTGTGATGCCACGGTCGAAGATCGGCTTCGCGCCGGGTTCGGCACCGTCGCGCACCTCGCCGATCAATTCGATGCTGACCTCGATCGGATTCTGGCCCTCGCTGCTCCAGGCACGATCCGACTTGGCGATTTCATAGACCAGGCCGACGGTTCGTGATGTACCGAGATTGATCGAGATCATCTTGCCGACGCTCCACAGGCCGGTGACCGTGCCTTCGATATCGTCGGCATAGGCGCTGATGGTGGCGCGCGCGCCGTCGCATTGCACGACATTGCCCAGAATGCGCTTGTCGTTCTGCTCGGCCCTGCGGCGCTCCAGCAAAGTCGGTTCCCCAATGGAGGCTTCGCGTTCAACGAGCATGGACACGCCGATCCCTTTTCCCAAGCGATGAGCCTAGGCGAACGGGGTTAAGGTGGGATGAGGCCGGATGGTTTAGCGGACATTAAGGAGTTTGCGAAAAATGGATGAAACGGCCGTTGCTCCGTAGAAAAATTTCGATATATTGGATTAATGGATGATATAGCGAACGACATCTCCTCGACCATCGGCAGAAGAATACATGCCGAAAGAGTGGCTCGAGGCTGGTCCCTGGCAGAGCTGGCGGAGCGGTCCGATGTTTCGAAAGCCATGCTGAGCACGGTAGAACGCGGCATGACCAGCCCGACGGCGGCACTCCTTGTGCGCATTGCGGCCGCCTTCGGCATGACGCTGTCCACATTGATCGCAAGGGCGGAATTGCAGGGCGGTGGCCTGCTTCGCGAACGTGACCAGCCGCTCTGGCGCGATCCGGCTACGGGTTATGTGCGGCGGCATCTTTCGCCGGTCTCCGACATGCCCCTCGAACTGATCCGGATCCAGTTGCCGGCCGGCGCCAAGGTAAGTTTCCCGGCGGCGTCCTATGCCTTCATTAGGCAACAGATATGGCTGATCTCCGGGCGGCTGGAATTCACCGAGGGGGACATCGTTCACCGGCTCGAACCCGGCGACTGCCTGGCGCTCGGCGCGCCATCCGATTGCGTCTTTCACGCTCCGGGGCCGGACGCCGCCGAGTATCTGGTTGCGTTGGCCAGGAGCTGAGGTGAAGGCGCGCCGTCCGAAACGCTCCGACAATGGCGGTCCGCCGCTCCACGACTATAACGGTCCGCCCTGGGGCAAGGGCGACCCCTATGTCTTTCTTGCCTGGCGGACCGCCCATGCCCAGGCATGGAAAGTGCCGAGCCGCGAGATCATGCTGATGCGGCTGGACAAGGCCGAGCGGCTGGGCCTGACCTATGAGGAATACACGCTCGAACTGCTGGAACGCGGGCGACATCTGCAATTGGAAGACGCCGATCGCATCGCGGAAATCCGGCGGGCCAGGAAGCGGAAGCGGATCAGTCATTTCGATTGACGGACGGCGCAGGGGAACCACATGAGTTCGATCGAAATCAGGCCACTCACCAGGACTGACGGAACGCAAAAAATGCTGGCGGATCTGCTGATCGTGACAGTCGCTGCCGGCGGCTCGGTCAGCTTCATGCATCCGCTGGCGCCGGAGATGGCCGCGGCCTTCTGGAACAGGTCGCTTCATGCGGCCGCCAGAGGCGAAAGGGCGGTGCTTGGGGCCTGGAACGGCGAGGCTCTGGTCGGCACCGTCACCTTGCTGCTCGACTGCCCTCCCAACCAGCCGCACCGGGCCGAGATCGCCAAGCTGATGACCCGCCTCGATTATCGCGGCAAGGGCATCGCAACCCGCCTGATGGAGGCGGCGGAAGCCGTTGCCGTGGAGAAAGGCCGCACGCTGTTGGTCCTCGACACGGCAAAAGAGGAGGGGGCTTCCGGCCTCTATGAAAAGCTCGGCTTCACGCTGGCCGGCGAAATACCGGATTATGCGCTGAAGCCGCATGGCGGGCTGACAGGCACCCTCATCTACTGGAAACGCGTCGGCCGGACACGGTGATGGCGACAACGATGCACCTTTGCAACACCCGTCAGACCATCGCGGGCATGGAAAGAATAGCTCTTGCGTCAAATTGGCGGCGAGCTTAGAGAAGCCGCCCATTCTGATCCGTCGTCCTGAAAGGAGACCTGTCAATGACCCGGCGATCCAGATCGACACATTCCGTGCCGACGCTGGAATTGCGTGCGGCCGACAGGGTTCCAATCAGGAAGAACGGCCATGGCAAAGTCCATGATCCAGCGCAGGCAGGATGCCGAGCGCGAACGCATTGAAGCATATGCCGTAACGCTGCGGCGGGTTTTTCCCGTCCCGCGTCCCGCTCCGGATTTCGAGCGGGCGCTCGACGAGGCACGTCGGGGCTTTGCCGGCATGGCGATCCGCGACGGCGCGCTGTGGCGTCCAAAGCTGAAGACGCGCGACCCCGCGCGGCTGCGGCTGGCCGCGGCGCGTCATCTCTATGCGCGCTACCCGGTTACAGCCGCGCTCGAGGGGACCTGGCTGGACAGCTCGGGGTTGAATGCCGGCGAGATTGCGCTTCGCAAGGCTTGGCATATCGCAGTGGCGCGTGGTGACTCGCTTTACAAGGCGGGCGCCTGTGCGTGGCTGTCTCGCAAGGAGGTGCATTGCTTCTTGAACTTGCCCGGCGATTTCACGTTCGACGAGGCATTTTGGGTGGCGATCGTCCGGTCCTACACGGATGATTCCGGGTTGGCGGCCCGACTTGCCAAGTCGAAAATCGCGCGCACGCCACGTAACGATCTGGCCTTCTGGCGCGAGGTGACACGGTTCTTCTGCGGGCAACCCGCGTCGAAGGAGGAGATCGACGATCTATGCGACTATATCGGCGCCGTGCACCAGCGCGATGCGGCGTACAGCCTGAAGGGTCGCACGCTCGCCTCGCTGCGTCGGCAGATGCTGGAATGGCATCGAGACATTGCCGCGATCGAACGCATCGAGGCAATGCGCCGCCGCGCTGCCGGGCGGGCCACGCATACTGCCGGGACGCAGTCGCAGGGTCGCGCCTGGGACGGCTCGCGCCTCGACGATTGGGACTGGCAGCCGTCGACCAAGGAGGCAAAGGCGCATGGCGAGCGTTTCTTCATCCGTCAGTTGAAAACAGCCGAGGATCTGGTCGCCGAGAGCCGGGCGATGCATCATTGCGTCTCGATATACGCGGCCAAATGCATCGCCGGCAATGCCTCGATCTGGGTGCTGCGGCGCTCGGCGCTCGGCAAGATCGAGCGGTTGCTGACGATCGAACTCGACCCGCAAAACCGTGCGGTGCAGGTGCGCGGTTTCGGCAATCGTCTCGCCTCGCTCGAGGAGCGCAAGATCATCGAGCGCTGGGCCAAGGCGAGGGGTGTGGTGCTCTGCGCCTGAAACGGAAGACCCGCGCGGCGGAAAGGCGGCGCGGGTGCACAATGGGCGGATGTGCCGACGTCAGGCCAAGTGCACATTCGCCGTTGACAGCGGCGTCAAACCAATTCTATTGTCCGCCACCATGAAAAAGGCACTCATTCTCGTAGGAAAGCGCGTGGGCGAGGCGGTGTAACCGCCGGGCGATGACCTCCCATGCGCAAGACACAGGCTCCCTCGGGGGCCTTTTTTATTGCCCGAAACACGACTAAACGACGAGCAATCGCCAGATGGCGAACAGTACGGGACCAGACCGATGAGCAGTGGACAGAATGAGCGGCGCGAAATGCCAAGAACCGAAATGCCAAGGAGCGAAATGACGGGCGCCGAAATGGTGGTGCAGGCGCTGAAGGACAACGGCGTCAAGCATGTTTTCGGCTATCCGGGCGGCGCGGTTCTGCCAATCTACGATGAAATCTTCCAGCAGGACGAGGTCGAGCACATCCTCGTCCGCCACGAGCAGGGCGCGGGCCACGCGGCGGAAGGCTATGCGCGCTCGACCGGCAAGGCCGGCGTCATGCTGGTGACCTCAGGGCCGGGCGCCACCAATGCGGTGACGCCATTGCAGGACGCGCTGATGGACTCGATCCCGCTGGTCTGCCTGACCGGCCAGGTGCCGACTTCGCTGATCGGCTCGGATGCGTTCCAGGAGTGCGACACGGTCGGCATCACGCGGCCCTGCACCAAGCACAACTGGCTGGTGAAGGACGTCAACGAGCTCGCGGCAACGATCCACGAGGCCTTCCATGTGGCAACCACAGGGCGCCCCGGTCCGGTCGTCGTCGACATTCCGAAGGACGTGCAGTTCGCCAAGGGTATCTATGTCCCGCCGCAGACGGCGCCGCGCACCAGCTACCAACCGAAGGTCCAGGGCGATCTGGAAAAGATCAAGGCGGCGGTCGAGCTGATGGCCGGCGCCAGGAAGCCGATCATCTATTCGGGCGGCGGCGTCATCAATTCCGGCCCGGAGGCGAGCCATCTGCTGCGCGAGCTGGTCGACCTCACCGGCTTTCCCATCACCTCGACGCTGATGGGCCTCGGCGCCTATCCGGCGTCGGGCAAGAACTGGATGGGCATGCTCGGCATGCACGGCACGTATGAAGCGAACATGGCGATGCACGATTGCGACGTCATGCTCTGCATCGGCGCGCGCTTCGACGACCGCATCACCGGGCGGCTGACGGCGTTTTCGCCGAATTCGAAGAAGATCCACATCGACATCGACCCGTCGTCGATCAACAAGAACGTCCACACCGACGTGCCGATCATCGGCGATGTCGGGCATGTGCTGGAGGATCTGGTGCGGCTGTGGCGGGCAACCGCCAAGGCCGACAAGAAAGCGCTTCACCCTTGGTGGGAGCAGATTGCCAAATGGCGCGCGCGCGATTCGCTCGCCTACAAGATGAACCACGAGGTGATCATGCCGCAATATGCCGTCCAGCGGCTCTATGCGCTGACCAAGGACCTCGACACCTACATCACCACCGAGGTCGGCCAGCATCAGATGTGGGCGGCGCAGCACTATCATTTCGAGAAGCCGAACCGCTGGATGACCTCTGGCGGACTGGGCACGATGGGCTACGGCCTGCCGGCCGCGCTCGGCGTGCAGATCGCGCACCCGGATGCGCTGGTCATCGATATCGCCGGCGACGCTTCGGTGCAGATGACGATGCAGGAGATGAGCGCCGCGGTGCAGCACGAGGCGCCGATCAAGATCTTCATCCTCAACAACCAATATATGGGCATGGTGCGGCAGTGGCAGCAGCTGCTGCACGGCAACCGGCTGTCGCACTCCTACACCGAGGCGATGCCGGATTTCGTCAAGCTCGCCGAAGCCTATGGCGGCCACGGCATTCGCTGCGACAAGCCGGACGAGCTCGATGACGCTATCAAGGAGATGATCGGGGTCAAGAAGCCCGTCCTGTTCGACTGCCGCGTGGCGACGCTCGCCAACTGCTTCCCGATGATCCCGTCCGGCAAGGCGCATAACGAGATGCTGTTGCCGGACGAGGCGACGGACGAAGCTGTGGCCAACGCTATCGACGCCAAGGGCAGGGAACTGGTGTAGCCTGGTTCAAGGAAGCTGTGCGAAAACAGCAGATTAGCGCAAAAGTTTGAAATCGAGATTGATGTCATGAACGCACAGTTGCAACCGACCGGCTCCGCCTATTTCATCGCCAAGGAGACGGAAAAACCAGAGAACCACACGCTTTCGGTCCTGGTCGACAACGAGCCGGGCGTGCTTGCGCGGGTCATCGGCCTGTTTTCCGGACGTGGCTACAACATCGAGAGCCTGACGGTCTCGGAAACCGAGCACGAAAAGCACCTGTCGCGCATCACCATCGTGACGCGCGGCACGCCGCACGTGCTGGAGCAGATCAAGCACCAACTCGAGCGCATCGTGCCGGTGCACCGCGTCGTCGATCTCACCGTGCGGTCGCAGGAATTCGGACAGGAGCGGCCATTGGAGCGGGAACTCGCGCTGGTCAAGGTCGCCGGCACCGGCGAAGCCCGCGTCGAGGCGCTCCGGCTCGCCGATGCATTCCGCGCCAGCGTCATCGATGCCAACACCGAGCATTTCATCTTCGAGATCACCGGCAAGGGCTCCAAGCTCGATCAGTTCATCGCCATCATGAAACCGCTCGGGCTGGTCGAGATCTGCCGTACCGGGGTGGCGGCGATGAACCGCGGCCCGCAAGGGATGTAGTCATCCAGCTTGGCTCTATCTCGTCGCTTTGCCACCGATCGCATTGATTAGGGGAACGGCATGACATTCGACGCATTCTTCGCCTTACTGGTCTATGCCTTCGTGACCTCGATCACGCCGGGCCCGAACAACTTCATGCTTCTGGCCTCGGGCGTGAATTTCGGCTTGGTCAAGACCGTGCCACACATGCTCGGCATCGACTTCGGCTTCCTCGTGCTGTTGCTTGCCGTAGGCTTCGGGCTTGGCGCCGTGTTGACGGCCTTTCCGGTGCTGCACACCGGGTTGAAGATCGCCGGCGGCCTCTACCTGCTTTATCTCGCCTGGAAGATCGCCATGTCGCGCTCGCTCGGCGGCGAAGGCGAGGCGAAGGGCCAGCCGATGCGGTTCATCGAGGCTGCGGCTTTCCAGTGGGTCAATCCCAAAGCCTGGGTGATGGCGATTACAGCCATGGCCGTCTATACGAACCCGGAACGCCGGTTTGTGTCGGTGGTGCTGATCGCGGCCGCGTTCGCCGTCGTTATGCTGCCGAGCATTTCGACCTGGGCCGGTTTCGGCATGGCGCTGCGCGGTTTTCTGGCGGATGCGGTGCGGCTCAAATGGTTCAACATCGCCATGGGCGTGATGCTTGCGGCGACGCTGTGGCCGATGCTGCGTTAGCTGCCGTTCTATTGTGCACTGCACATTAAATCTTCGTAATGACGGGTTTTGGCCCTTTTTCGCCTTCGGCATCCTCTATTATCTGGCAAAATCGCGGCAAGAGGCTGCGAGTTGAGCTAGAGTGCGACCAGCGGAAATCGGCGTGTCGCGTTGAGAAGGCCTTTTGTCGATGCGCGGAAAGATCGTATTAGCGGTGATCGCTGCAGCCTGCGTTGCCGCGGCGTGGCTCTATCTTTCGCCCAGCGCAATGAGCGGTCTTCAGCAGATGCTGTCGGCGAATCAGACGGCGACGGCGGACAAGCCCGCTGCAGCAGCAAATGCCGCGCGTACGACTTCGGTGGTTGCCGCCACCGCTACGACGGCCGATTTCCCGGTCCGGCGCTATGCCATCGGCTTTGTGTCCTCTCCTGCCGTGGTCAGCATCAACGCGCGGGTCTCGAGCCAGATCGTCGCAATCGCGGTCAAGGACGGACAGATGGTGAAGGCCGGCGACCTTCTTTTCTCGCTGGACGATCGCTCGTTGAAGGCGCAACTGGCACGCGATCAGGCGACGCTCGCAAAAGACCAGGCGCTGCTTGCCAGCGCCACGGCCGATCTTCAGCGCGCCAAAAATCTCGTCGCCAGGCAGGCCGGAACACAGCAGACCTACGATCAGGCCGTCGCGGCGCAGAAATCCGCCGCGGCCACCGTCGACGCCGACAAGGCAACGATCGATGCGGACCAAATCCAGCTTGGCTTCGCCACGATCAGGGCGCCGATCTCCGGCAGGCTTGGCGCAGTCAGCGTCGCCGTCGGCGATCTCGTCACCACCAGCAACGGCAGCAGCACGTCGACTCCACTGGTGACGATCACGCAGGTCGACCCGCTGCAGGTGAACTTCAATCTCCCCGAAAGCGATCTTGCCTTGCTGCACAAGGCGCTGGCAGCGCCGCAGCAAGGTGCGGTGACGCTGACCAAGGACGGCGACCCGAAGCCGATCGGCAAGGGAACGCTGGATTTCGTCGATTCCAGCGTAGACACGGCGTCCGGCACGATCGCAACGCGGGCCAGTGTGCCCAACGCCGATCTTTCGCTATGGCCGGGCCAATACGTCAACGTCGTGCTCGATGCCGGCATCATGCCACAAATGACGTCCGTTCCGACGGTCGCCGTCCAGCCCAGCCAGAAGGGCCCGTTCGTCTATGTAATCAAGCCGGACAACACCGTTGAAATGCGGCCCGTGCAGATCGCGCTGACAGAAGGCACCAACACCGCAATCAGCCAAGGATTGAAAAGCGGCGAGCGTGTCGTCGTCGAGGGTCAGACCAAACTGAAGAACGGCGCGGCGGTGCGCGAAGGCAAGGCTTCGACCGGCACAGGCGATCGGGCGGCTCCGAAGGTTGCCGAGGCTGACCGGACGGGCGGAACACAGCCATGATTTCCGAATTCTGCATCCGCAGGCCCGTCGCCACGCTGCTCATGTCGTTCGCCCTGGTTCTGGGCGGACTATTTGCTTACAAATTCCTGCCGGTCGCGGCGCTGCCAAGCGCCGAATTTCCGGTTGTCAACGTCTCGGCCTCGCTGCCCGGGGCTTCGCCGGAAACCATGGCGACCTCGGTGGCAACGCCTCTGATCAAGCAGTTTGCCACTATCGCTGGCATCGATTCGATCTCGACGACCAACTCGCTCGGCTCGACCTCGATCGCCATTCAGTTCGTACTCAACCGCGACATCGATGCAGCCGCCGCCGACGTGCAGGCAGCGATCGCACGTACGCAACGACAATTGCCGCCGGAGATGACCAGCCCGCCGAGCTACCGCAAGGTCAATCCAGCCGACGCGCCGATCCTGCTGATGTCGCTGGTCAGCGACACAATTCCGCTGACCGATCTCGACGCGTTTGCCGAGAATGTGATTTCGCCGTCGCTGTCGACGATCGACGGCGTTGCGCAGGTGTCGATCTACGGGCAGCAGAAATATGCCGTGCGCGTCCAGATCGATCCGACGGCGCTCGCCGCACGCGGCATCTCGATCGACCAGCTGCAGACGGCCATTGCCTCGGCCAACAGCAACACGCCGCTCGGCGTGCTCAAGAACAACAAACAGCAGCTGACGATCACCGCGAACACGCAGCTGACCGATGCGGCGGGATTCTCGAACATCATCATCGCCACCAAGAACGGCCATCCGGTGCGGCTCGGCGAGGTGACCCGCGTCATCGATTCGGTCGAGACCACGACGACGGCAAGCTGGTATGACGGCACCCGCGCCATCATTATGGCGGTGCAGCGCCAGCCGGATGCCAATACCGTCGACGTCGTCGACCGCGTCAAGGCGATGCTGCCTTCCTTCGATGATCAGATGCCGGCAGCGGCGAGCATCCAGTTGCTAAACGACCGCTCGACATCGGTCCGCGAGGCGGTCGATGACGTGCAGTTCACGCTCTTGCTCACCATCGCGCTGGTGGTGATGGTGATCTTCCTGTTCCTGCGCCGGGTAACGGCGACGGTCATCCCGGCCGTGGCGGTGCCGATTTCGCTCATCGCCACGCTGGGCGTGATGTACCTGTTCGGCTTTTCCATCGACAACGTCTCATTGATGGGGCTGACGCTGGCGGTCGGTCTTGTCGTCGACGATGCAATCGTCATGCTCGAAAACATTTTCCGCCATATGGAGGAGGACGGGCTCTCTGCCCTCGAGGCGTCGCTCAAGGGCGCGCGCGAGATCGGCTTCACCATCATCTCGATCTCGATCTCGCTGGTTGCCGTGTTCATTCCGGTGCTTTTGATGGGCGGCGTGATCGGGCGCATCTTCAACGAATTCGCGGTGGTGGTGACGGTCGCCATCCTGGCGTCGATGTTCGTCTCGCTGACGCTGACGCCGATGCTGTGCTCGCGGCTGTTGTCATTATCGAAAGCCGAGCAGAAAGCAGCGCACGGTGAAGGCCATAGACAAAACGTCTTCATGCAGGGCTATGACAGGCTGCTGACATTCTGCCTGCGCCACAATTTCCTTGTCTTCCTTGTCTTCCTGGTGACCGCCGGGCTGTCGGTGTGGCTGATCCAGATTTCGCCGAAGGGCTTCTTCCCGCAGGAGGATATCGGCCAGGTCTCGGTGACGACCATCGCGCGCCAGGACATTTCGTTTGACGCGATGGTGAAGCTGCAGGGGCAAGTGGCGGATGTCTTCACCCATTCGCCCTACGTCGCGCATGTCGGCTGGTCGGCGGGCAGTGGAAACAATGCGCTCAACCAGGGCCAGCTGTTTGTGCAGCTGAAAGACAAGGACCAGCGACCGAACATCGACAAGGTGCTTACGGACCTGCGGCGCCAGCTGGCCAATGTGCCCGGCATCGAAACCTACATGCAGCCGGTGCAGAACCTGCGGCTCGGCGCGCGTTCTTCGGCGAGTGCCTACCAGCTTGCCGTTCAGGGCCTCGATACCGGCCTGACGAACGTCTGGGCGCAGAGGCTGACGGACGCGATGGCTGCCGATCATGCCGCCTTCACCGACGTCACCAATGACCTGCAGAACAACGCGCTACAGGCGACGCTGGTGATCGACCGCGACAAGGCGGCGAACCTCGGCGTCGATACCGACACGCTGCGCTCCAGCCTCTATGGCGGTTTCGGCACCCAGCAGGTGTCGACCATCTTCGGTTCGGCCGACAGCTACGACGTGATCATGGAGCTCGATCCGAAGATCGAGTGGTCGCCCGAGCGGATGCTGGCCATCAAGGTGAGAACGGCGAGCGGCAGCCTGGTGCCGCTCGGTGCGTTCGCCCGCGTCGATCGGACCGCCGGTGCTTTGACCGTCAACCAGCTCGGCCAGCTTCCGGCAGTGACCATCTCCTACAATCTGCCGCAAGGCGTGGCCCTCGGCGACAGCGTGAGCCACATCAACGCGCTGAAGGACAAGATCGGCATGCCGCCGACGATCTCGACCGCCTTCTCGGGCACGGCCAAGACGTTCCAGGATTCGCTTTCCAACCAGGGGCTGCTGATCGGCGGCGCGATTCTGACCATCTATATCGTTCTCGGCATGCTCTATGAGAGCTTCATCCACCCGCTCACCATCCTGACCGGGCTTCCATCGGCGGTGCTCGGCGCGCTGGTGGCACTGCGGCTGGCGGGGATGGATCTTTCGGTGATCGCGGTGATCGGCATCCTGATGCTGATCGGCATCGTCAAGAAGAACGGCATCATGATGATCGACGTGGCGCTGGAACTCAGGCGCGAGGGGATGTCGCCTGTCGAATCCATCCACAAGGCC
Source organism: Mesorhizobium sp. M0040 (assembly GCF_040323505.1). Classification (NCBI taxonomy): domain Bacteria; kingdom Pseudomonadati; phylum Pseudomonadota; class Alphaproteobacteria; order Hyphomicrobiales; family Phyllobacteriaceae; genus Mesorhizobium; species Mesorhizobium sp. M0040. The sequence goes on along the minus strand of NZ_JAMYVA010000017.1, from coordinate 37,473 downwards.
TGCCTGATGCGCTTCCGGCCGATCATGATGACCACGCTTGCCGCGCTGATGGGCACCATCCCGATCGCGCTCGGCACCGGCGCCAGCGCGGAATTGCGCCAGCCTCTCGGCGTGGCGGTGGTCGGCGGTCTTGTCGCCTCGCAGGCACTGACGCTGTTCGTCACGCCCGTCATTTACGTCTACATGGAGCATTTTTCCGGCTGGCTGGTCAGGCTGTGGGCACGGCGCCGGGGCGAGCCGAGCCCGGTCGAAGCGGTCGACCAGCCGTCACTGTTCGACGAGGAGGAAGAACCGGTGCCGCAGAAGGCGGCAGCCGAATAGCGCTGGCCCAAGCCGTGGTGCTTGCGGCCGGGGGTCCGCGATCGTAATTTGACGCCATGCCGCACAATCACGACCACGACAACGAGCTTCATCCTTTTGCGGCGCGGGTGCGCGCGCTGGAGACGATTCTCACCCGCAAAGGCCTGATCGATCCGGCGGCGATCGATGTTATCGTCGACACCTATGAGACCAAGATCGGGCCGCGCAACGGCGCAAAGGTGGTGGCGAAGGCCTGGGTTGATCCCGGGTTTGCCGCATGGCTGAAGCGTGATGCGACGGCGGCCATCGAATCGCTCGGCTACACCGGCCGGCAAGGCGAGCACATGCAGGCGGTGTTCAATACGGCCGACACGCACAACCTCGTCGTCTGCACGCTGTGCTCCTGCTATCCGTGGTCGGTTCTCGGCCTGCCGCCGGTCTGGTACAAGGCGCCGCCCTACCGTTCGCGCGCAGTGATCGATCCGCGCGGCGTGCTCGAGGAATTCGGTCTGACCTTGCCGGCGAGGACGACAATCCGGGTGTGGGATTCGACCGCCGAGCTGCGCTATCTGGTGGTGCCGATGCGTCCCCGGGGTACGGAGGGCTGGGATGAGGCACGGCTCGCCGATCTGGTGACGCGCGATGCCATGATCGGCACGGCGTTGGCGCGGGAGCCGGCATGAACGGGCCGCAGGATCTCGGCGGCCAGATGGGTTTCGGGCCGGTCGCGCCCGAACCGGACGAACCCTATTTCCATGCCGATTGGGAAAGGCGGGCGCTGGGCGTGACGCTGTGCGCCGGCGCCATGGGGGCCTGGACCATCGACGAGAGCCGGCACGCGCGGGAATCGCTGCATCCAGCGGATTATTATGCCTCCAGCTACTACCAGATATGGATCAAGGCGCTGGAGGTGCTGCTCAAACGCCATGGTTTCGTCAGCGACCGCGACCTGGCTACGGGCGACGCAGTCGACCCGGCAGCGACACCCAAGCGGGTGCTGAAGGCTAAGGACGTTCCGGCGGTGCTGGCCAAGGGCGGGCCCTGCGACCGGCCTGTCGCCGCGCCTGCGCGGTTCAAGGCGGGCGACCCCGTGCGAACCAGGAACTTTCATCCGACCGGCCACACCAGACTGCCGCGCTATGCACGCGGCAAGCGAGGCGTCGTCGAGGCTGTGCGCGACGGCTTTGTCTTTCCCGACACCAATGCACACGGCCAGGGCGAAAACCCGCAATGGGTCTATACGGTGGCCTTCACCGGCGGCGAAATCTGGGGCGAGGGCGCCGATCCGACACTTGTCGTGTCGATCGATGCCTGGGAGAGCTACCTTGAGCCGGCGTGAGACGGGCTCAGTCGCCGCCATGCTGCCCGCCGGTGTCGAGGCGCCTGTGTTTGCCGAGCCGTGGCAAGCAGAGGCCTTTGCCATGACGGTAGCACTGCACGACAACGGGCTGTTTTCGTGGAGCGAATGGGCGGATGCTTTGTCGGCAGAGTTGAAGCGGCCGGGCGCCGCGCGCGACGGTCACGATTACTACGAGCACTGGCTGGCAGCGCTGGAAAAGCTGCTTTTGGCCAAGGGCGTTGCCGGAAAGCGCGACGTCGATGCGCTCGCCGCTGCCTGGGAACGTGCCGCGCACGCAACGCCGCATGGCAAGCCGATCCAGCTGGAGAACGATCCACAGCGGGCCGGGTAAGCTGCGGTCGCCTGGCCTTGTTCTCTTTACGTTCCTGTTCGTCACTGATAGCCTGACCCTGTCGCAGCGGCGTGATTGCCGGCGATGAAAATTGATGGTGACGGCAGTCACCTTGTCTTTCCCTCGCGAATCCGGTCTGTCGCGCTGATGGAATTCTCTCCTCAACAGGACGAGGCGCTGAAGGCGGTGGCCGGCTGGCTGAAAACCGGCAAGCCGCAGCTGTTCCGGCTGTTCGGCTATGCCGGCACCGGCAAGACGACGCTGGCGCGCTATTTCGCCGAGCATGTCGACGGCCAGGTGCAGTTCGCCGCCTTTACGGGTAAGGCGGCGCAGGTGCTGCGTTCCAAGGGCGCGGTCAATGCCCGCACCATCCATTCGCTGATTTACCGGCCGAAGGGCGAAGAATCGGTAGCGGACGAGGTGACCGGCAAGACATCGATGTCGCCGACATTTTCGCTCAACCGGCAGAGCCCGATCTCGCGCGCCAAGCTCGTCGTCATCGACGAATGCTCAATGGTCGACGAGCAACTCGGCCGTGACCTGATGAGCTTCGGCACGCCGATCCTGGTGCTCGGCGATCCCGGCCAGTTGCCGCCAATCTCCGGCGGCGGCTTCTTCACGGACCATGAGCCGGACATTCTGCTCACCGAAATCCATCGCCAGGCGCGAGACAACCCGATCATCCGGCTTGCGCTTGACGTGCGCGAGGGCCGCGAGTTCATGCGCGGCGACTATGGCGCGGCGCAAGTGATCGGCAAGGAAGACGTCACCCAGGAATTGGTGCTGAAGGCGGACCAGGTGCTGGTCGGCACCAACCGCACGCGCCGCCGTTACAACCAGCGGCTGCGCGAGCTGAAGGGGTTCAACGCCGATTATCCGCAAGCCGGCGACAAGCTGGTGTGCCTGCGCAACGATCCGGCCAAGGGACTGCTCAACGGGTCGCTGTGGAAGGTGATGACCTCGTCGCGCGAGACCGTCAAGCCTGGCATCAATCTGCTGGTTTCGCCGGAGGAAGACGACCCGGATCGCGGCGTCGCCAAGATCAAGCTGCTCAAGGCGGCATTCGAAGATCCGGACGCCGACATCCCCTGGCAGCAGAAGAAACGTTTCGACGATTTCGACTATGGCTATGCGCTGACCGTGCACAAGGCGCAGGGCTCGCAGTGGAACGAGATCGTGCTTTTCGACGAAAGCTGGGCGTTCAAGGAAACCCGGCAGCGTTGGCTCTACACCGCTATCACGCGCGCGGCCGAACGGCTGACGATCGTCCGATAGGGCGGTCGTATCAGCGCTGGGCGATCGGGTTGGCGCCAAGCCATTCCCAGGCGGCGGCCTCGTCCTCGGCCTCGAAATGCCGGAGTTCGATAGGCAAGGAGGCAGGCAAAAAGGCTCTTGCCTCCGGTATCCAGTTCGGCTCACCGATCGCCGCGCAGCGGCCGATATGCTCCACGGCATGAGCTATGCCCTGTTCGATCGTCTCGTCCGATACGTCGGCCCAGTCGACACCCTCATGGTCGATCAGGCGCACCAGCACGTCGATCTTCGGATGCAGCGCATAGGCCGCCTCCAGCAATCCGAACAGGTTTTCGGCGTCAGCCGCTGCGACATGGCCGACAACATCGATGGCGAAAAGATCTTCGCGATCGGTGTCGATGCGGCGAACCGCCGGCACGGCCTCGAGAAAATTCAACAGGGAACTCCTTGCGCTCGATTTTCTTCGCACACCTTGGAACACCTGAAACCCTCTGTCTGTTCCCGTTAAAGGCGGTATAGATGCGCGCCAAGATCAGCCTGGAGCCGTGCAAATGCCTGCAAAGCTTTCCGTCAACCTCAATGCCATCGCCATGCTGCGCAACCGACGCGACCTGCCGTGGCCAAGCGTGACCGGGCTTGGACGCATTGCGCTTGCCGCCGGCGCGCATGGGCTGACGGTGCACCCGCGACCCGACGAGCGGCACACCAGGCATTCCGATCTGCCGCAGATCAGGGCGCTGATCGACGACGAGTTCCCGAATGCGGAATTCAACATCGAGGGCTATCCGACCGAGGATTTCCTGGCGCTTGTGGAAAAGCACCAGCCGGAGCAGGTGACGTTGGTGCCCGACGACCCGGCGCAGGCGACTTCCGACCATGGCTGGAACTTCGCCGCCGAGGCTGCGTTCCTGACACCGGTTGTCAAGCGCCTGAAGAAGGGAGGCTTTCGCGTATCGCTGTTTTCCGATCCGGATCCCGCTGGCATGAAAGCCGCTCGCGACACCGGCGCCGATCGGATCGAACTCTATACGGGTCCATACGGCAGCTATCATTCCGATTCGGCAAAAGCGGTGAAGGAATTGGAGAAATTGGGAAAGACGGCGGATGCCGCATTGGCTGCAGGGCTCCAGGTCAATGCCGGGCACGACCTTGTGGTGACCAATTTGCCGGCGCTGGCCAGGCGCATCCCGGCATTGGCCGAAGTGTCGATCGGACATGGGTTGACAGCCGATGCGTTGGAGTATGGCATGGCCGCAACGGTCAGGCGGTTTCTGAAGGCTTGTGGCTGGTAGAGAAAGGCGAGCCGATAGGCCGTGCGTTCCCGGCACGGCAGCGCGTCCTTTCCATCCCCGCAGCATAGAGCGCCGCACGTCTATGGGAGTGTCGTCCATGGCCCTTGCCAACGCTGGTAGCGAGGCGGAACCCATCGAACAATCCAGCCACTCCAAGGCCGAGCAGCACAGCACCAAGATCCTGATGCTCGGCGCGCTCGGCGTGGTCTATGGCGACATCGGCACCAGCCCGATCTATGCGTTCCGTGAGGCGTTGCATGCTTCGGCTGGCGGCAATGTCGCCAACCGCGGCGACATCCTCGGGGTGCTGTCGCTGATCATCTGGGCGCTGACCATCACTGTCACCGTCAAATACATCATGTTCGTGCTGCGCGCCGACAACCGGGGCGAGGGTGGCACGCTGTCGTTGATGGCATTGGCACGCGGCAGCTTCCCGAAGCGGTCGGCGGTGATCCTCGGCATAGGCATCGTCGGCTCGGCGCTTTTTTTCGGTGACGCAGTCATCACGCCGGCAATTTCGGTGCTATCGGCGGTCGAAGGCATGAACGTCGTCACGCCGGCGTTCCAGCCCTATGTGGTGCCGCTGACGCTGGTCATCCTGGCGATGCTGTTCGCGGTGCAACGGTTCGGCACGGGCGGCGTCGGACTGGTGTTCGGGCCCGTCACCGCGGTGTGGTTCCTGGCCATCGGACTGTCCGGCCTCAACCATATCATCGACGACCCGGAAATCCTGCTGGCAATCAGCCCACATTACATCGTTTCGTTCTTGGTCAACTCGCCTGACGTCGCCTTCGTCACGGTTGGCGCGGTCTTTCTCGCCGTTACCGGCGCCGAGGCGCTCTATGCCGATCTCGGCCATTTCGGGCGCAAGCCCATTGTACTCGCCTGGCTGGCGATCGTATTCCCTTGCTTGCTGCTCAACTATGTCGGGCAGGGGGCCTTCGTGCTGGCCAATGGCGGCGTTGTCGGTCATCCCTTTTTCGAGATGAACGAAGGCTGGACGCTCATTCCCATGGTCGTGCTGGCGACCGCCGCGACCGTGATCGCCAGCCAGGCGGTGATCTCCGGCGCTTTCTCGCTGACCAGGCAAGCGGTGCAGCTCAACATGCTGCCGCGTTTCGAGATCCAGCATACGTCGGAGAAACAGTCCGGCCAGATCTACCTGCCACGCGTCAACATGCTGCTGGCGCTGGTGGTGATGCTGCTGGTGGTCGGCTTCGGCGAATCCAGCAGGCTTGCCTCGGCCTACGGCATTTCAGTGACCGGCAACATGCTGGTGACCAACATACTGCTTTTTGTCGTCATGACCCGCATCTGGAAATGGCCGCTCGGCGTTGCAGTGGCCTTGACGGCGTTGTTCGCCTCCGTCGATACCGGCTTCTTTGCCGCCAACATTGTCAAGGTGTTCGAAGGCGGCTGGTCCTCGCTGGCGGTGGCCGCAGTGATTGTCATGACCATGTGGACCTGGATAAGAGGCACCAGATACCTGTTCGAAAAAACTCGAAGGAACGAGGTCCCGCTCGATTTCCTCGCCGGCAATCTGCTGAAGAAGAAGCCGCATCTGGTGTCGGGCACCGCGGTGTTCCTGACCAGCGACCCGCTGAGTGCGCCGACCGCGCTGATGCACAGCCTGAAGCATTACAAGGTGCTGCACGAGCAGAACGTCATCCTTTCGGTGGTGACGGCACCGCAGCCTGTCGTGCCCGACAGCGAGCGCGTCAAGATGGAGCAAATCAACGAGCTGTTCATGCGGGTGACGCTGACCTTCGGCTATATGGAGCAGCCCAACATTCCGCGCGCGCTGGCGATCTGCCGCAAGCAAGGCTGGAAGTTCGACATCATGACGACATCGTTCTTCCTGTCGCGGCGCTCTCTCAAGGCCTCGCCCAATTCCGGCATGCCGGTCTGGCAGGACAAGCTGTTCATCGGGCTGGCGCGCACGGCGGCCGATGCGACGGAGTATTTCCAGATCCCGACCGGACGGGTAGTCGAGATCGGGACGCAGGTGGCTATTTAAAAACGTGTCCGTTGCGACATTCCAGGTGGTCTGCCGATCGGACTGAGTCTGCCAAGTCGTGGAGGACTCGCAATATCGGGACGGAGCCATTACGTGACGGCACTTGATATTGCAGCGCAGCAAGCGTAGAGCACCGCCCGCTTACCGGAGTGTCGTCCATGGCCCTTACCAATGCTGGTAACGAGGCAGAACCTGTCGAACAATCCAGCCATTCTGAGGTCGAGCAGCACAGCACCAAGGTGCTGATGCTGGGCGCGCTCGGCGTGGTTTACGGCGATATCGGTACCAGCCCGATCTATGCATTTCGCGAGGCGTTGCATGCATCGGCCGGTGGCAACGTCGCCAACCGTGGCGACATCCTCGGCGTGTTGTCGCTGATCATCTGGTCGCTGACGATCACCGTCACCATCAAATACATCATGTTCGTGCTCCGCGCCGACAATCGAGGCGAGGGCGGGGTGCTGTCGCTGATGGCGCTGGCGCGCAACAGTTTCCCGACGCGCTCGGCGGTGATCCTCGGCATCGGCATCGTCGGCGCGGCGCTTTTTTTCGGCGACGCAGTCATTACGCCGGCGATCTCGGTGCTATCGGCGGTCGAAGGTATGAATGTCGTCACGCCGACATTCCAGCCCTATGTGGTGCCGCTGACACTGGTCATCCTGGCGATCCTGTTTGCGGTACAGCGTTTCGGCACCGGCGGCGTAGGTTTGGTGTTCGGGCCAGTCACGGCGCTGTGGTTCCTGGCCATCGGCCTTTCCGGCATTAACCACATCATCGCCGATCCGGAAATCCTGCTGGCGATCAGCCCGCATTACATCGTGTCGTTCCTGGTCAACTCGCCCGATGTCGCCTTCGTCACGGTTGGTGCGGTCTTCCTCGCCGTCACCGGCGCCGAGGCGCTCTATGCCGACCTCGGCCATTTCGGCCGCAAGCCGATCGTACTCGCCTGGCTGGCAATCGTGTTCCCTTGTCTGTTGCTCAACTATGTCGGGCAAGGCGCCTTCGTGCTGGCAAATGGCGGCGTTGTCGGTCATCCATTCTTCGAGATGAACCAGGGCTGGACGCTTATTCCGATGGTCGTGCTGGCGACGGCGGCGACCGTCATCGCCAGCCAGGCGGTGATCTCCGGCGCTTTTTCGCTGACCAGACAGGCGGTGCAGCTCAATATGCTGCCGCGTTTCGTTATCCAGCATACGTCGGAAAAACAGTCGGGCCAGATCTATCTGCCGCGCATCAACCTGATGCTGGCGCTGGTGGTGATGTTGCTGGTGGTCGGCTTCGGCGAATCCAGCCGCCTGGCCTCGGCCTACGGTATTTCGGTGACCGGCAACATGCTGGTGACGAATGTGCTGCTTTTTGTTGTGATGACGCGCATCTGGAAATGGCCGCTCGGCGTCGCGATCGCCTTGATGGCCGTGTTCGCCTTCGTCGATACCGGCTTCTTTGCCGCCAATATAGTCAAGGTGTTTGAAGGTGGCTGGGCATCGCTTGCCATCGCCGCAGTTATCGTGATGACTATGTGGACCTGGATCCGCGGCAGCCGCTATTTGTTCGACAAGACGCGCCGGAACGAGATCCCGCTCGATTTCCTTGCCGGCAATCTGCTGAAGAAGAAGCCGCATCTGGTGTCGGGCACCGCGGTGTTCCTGACCAGCGATCCGCTGAGCGCGCCGACCGCGCTGATGCACAGCCTGAAGCACTATAAGGTGCTGCACGAGCAGAACGTCATCCTATCGGTGGTGACGGCACCGCAGCCGGTTGTGCCCGACAGCGAGCGCGTCAAGATGGAAATGGTCAACGAGCTGTTCATGCGGGTGACGCTGACCTTCGGCTACATGGAGCAGCCCAACATCCCGCGTGCGCTGGCGATCTGCCGCAAACAGGGCTGGAAGTTCGACATCATGACGACGTCCTTCTTCCTGTCGCGGCGCTCTCTCAAGGCCTCGCCCAATTCCGGCATGCCGGTCTGGCAGGACAAGCTGTTCATCGGGCTGGCGCGCACGGCGGCCGATGCAACGGAATATTTCCAGATCCCGACCGGACGGGTGGTCGAGATCGGGACGCAGGTGGCTATCTGAACAAATGGCCGTGCCCTTTGAGGGCACGGCCGTTGTGAGGCTCAGCTCACCAGAGCCGCCTTGTTTGCTTCAAGAAATTGCTTCAGCGGCTGCGGCTTCCTGCCGGACAGCGTCTCGATCGCGTCCGTCACCATGCCGATCCGGCCGGAGCGTGTGTTGGTGTCGAAGGAAACGATGACAGGCGCAAAAGCTTCGGGAACGCCGGCTGCCTTCAATCCTCCGGTCAGCGCTTCGTCCGAAAGCTGGACGACCTCGATCGGCTTGCCGGTAACTTCGGTGACGAGGGCTGCAATCTCGGCCATCGTGTGGGCCTTGGGGCCGGTCAGCGTGTATGTCGTGCTTTCGGTTGCGCTCGAAGCAAGGCCGGCGGCGATCGCGGCTGCCATATCGTCGCGCGCGCCATGGGCAATGTGGCCGTCTCCAGCGGATGTGTACCAGTGCCCCGAGGCGATGGCGTGCGGCAGCGCCATGAACAGGTTCTCCTGATACCAGCCGTTGCGGAAGATGGTGTAGGGGATACCGCTCGCCTTGATCGCCTGCTCGGTGCCGTGGTGATCGGGCGCAAACAGTACCGGCGATCCTGGCTCCGGATTGGGCATCGACGTGTAGAGCAGATGCGAAACGCCGGCGCTTTTTGCGGCGGCGACCGCGGCCTCATGTTGCTTCAGGCGCTTGCCCGGAACGGCGAGCTCGTTTGTCGAAATGATCAGAACCCTGTCGGCGCCGGTGAATGCACTGGCCAACGACGCGGTGTCGTCGAAGTCAACTGCCCGGATGGTGACGCCTCGGGCTGCCAGATCGGCCAGATTTTCCGGATTGCGGGTGGCGGCGATGATGCGCTGAGGGGAGACCTTGAGCGTGTCAAGCAGATGATTGATGACGCCGCGGCCAAGCTGGCCGGAGGCGCCGGTGACGAGAAGGGTGTCGGTCATGAGATGTCCTGACGTTGCGCCGGAGCGGCGGGTGCATATGTTAGTCTCAAAAAGAGACCAGCACTAAAATAGGAATTGACCCATCCTCGTAAAGAAGGCAGTTTTGCGGGAGGTAGGCACATCCAGGGAACCAGCCATGGACGGCAAGATCGTCAATCTGAGATCGAAGCTCGAGATATACAAAGCAGGCAGCGGTGGCGGAAACCTTGCGGATTGCCCGGTTCGCGACGTGATCCAGGGCATAAGCAATAAATGGAGTTCACTGCTGATGGAGGCCTTGGCCGAGAAGCCGTACCGCTTCGGCGAATTGCGGCGGCTGGTGCCCGATATTTCACAGCGCATGCTCACCCAGACGCTGCACGATCTGCAGCGCGACGGCTATGTGCATCGCCAGGTGTTTCCGACCAAACCGCCGAGCGTCGAATACAGCCTCACCGATCTCGGGCGCTCGATGTTTGGACCCTTGCATCAGCTGATCCAATGGGCCGAGCTCAATCACGGCGCTGTACGCGAGGCGCGGAAGGTTTTCGATACTGCCGAAGGGTGAGCCTCCAGGCCGAGACGGCGGCTTGATTTAGCGACAGCGCTGAAGGATTGTCCGGCCTGGGTTGGGTCGGGCAGATGGGCAATTCTCTGGACATCGCGATTGCCGGCGCCGGGCCGGCTGGACTTGCCGCCGCGCTCTATCTCACGCGCGCCGAACATAGGGTCACCATCTTCGAGCGCTTCGACCAGCCAAAGCCGGTCGGGTCCGGGCTGATCCTGCAGCCGACCGGGCTGACGGTGCTTGCCGATCTCGGCCTGCTCGACGACATTCTGGCGCTGGGCAGCCGCATAGACCGCCTGCATGGTGCAGACGCCAGAACTGGCCGCACCGTGCTCGATGTCCGTTATGATGCCCAGCGCGGCGGTCGCTTCGGGCTGGCGGTGCACCGCGCGGCTCTGTTCGGCGTGCTTTTCCGCGCCGCCCGGCGCCAGGCGATCACCATCGAGACAGGTATCGAGCTCGAGACGCTGGAAACCGGCGAGCGGGCAACATTGATCTGCGGCAACGGACGACGGATAGGGTCGTTCGACCTGGTAGTGGATGCCAGCGGTTCGCGCTCCAAACTGCGGCGGTGCGTAACCAATCCGGGCGAACCGCGATCGCTCGCCTATGGCGCGTTCTGGGCATCGCTCGGCTGGCGCGGCGAGGGTTTCGACGAGCACGCCCTGCTGCAGCGCTACGACAAAGCGAGCGTGATGATCGGCGTGCTGCCGATCGGCCGGCCTGAGCCCGGTGCCCAGAAGATGGCGGCATTCTTCTGGAGCCTCAAGCCGGCGGATGCCGAGTACGTCTGGGCGGCAGGTCTCGAGGCATGGAAGGCGAGATTGGCCGGGCTGTGGCCTGAATGCGCGGCCTTCATCGACCAGATCGACAGTTTCGAGCAGCTCTCGCTGGCGCGCTATGGCCATCACACGATGAAGACGCCAGCCGGACGGCGATTGGCCGTTATCGGCGACGCGGCCCATTCGACAAGCCCGCAGCTCGGGCAGGGCGCGAACATGGCGCTGCTCGATGCAGCCGCGCTCAACTACGCGCTCATAGGAACGGACCGTATCGATACTGCGCTGGGGGCCTATGTCCGGGCGCGGCGATGGCATGTGCGGGTCTTCCAGGCGCTGTCGCTGGTGCTGACGCCGTTTTATCAATCGGATTCGATTGTGATGCCGTTCGTCCGCGACAGGCTGGTGGCGACACTGGCAAAAGTCCCGCCGGCGCCGCAGTTTCTTGCTTCCATGGTTACAGGAACGGTGCTCAATCCATTCAAGCCGATCGGGCTTGCGGAAGCGGTGTGGCCGGATCGTTTTGGCGGATGATTTCCGAAAGGTGCGAACCCTTAGCCTGCAAGAATGCATGGAGGCGTTGCGGATAATCGGGAGCGACCGCGTCCTTCACGGATGGGCGTTCGTGCAATGCCTTGCGCCAGGCCGAGACAAACGGCTTTCGGTCCAGGATGCCGAAATCGCCGATCCGGTCGAAGATGTCGAAATAGCGGAAGATCGGCCCGTAGACCGCGTCGACCAGTGAAAAACGCTCGCGGTCGAACCATGGTCCAGCCGCGCCATTCGCCAGTTCCACTTCCAGGCGATCGAACATTGCCGATAGCGCCTCGCTTTCAGCGAGCAGCGCGGCTTCCGTAGGCGCTGAATAGAAGCGGCCGATGCCGCTCAGGATTGCCGAGCCGAACTCGATCCAGGCGCGATGCCGGGCACGGGCATAGGGGGCGGTGGGATGCAGCGAATTGGGCTGGGTTTCCTCGAGGAATTCGAGGATGACGAGCGATTCGAAGATCACCGTTTCCTGGCCGTCATGCTCAACGCGGAGCAGCGGCACCTTGCCGAGCGGTGATATCGCCTTGAACCAGGCAGGTTTGTTGGCGAGATCGACCGTGATGCGTTCGAACGGCACGCCCTTTTCGCGAAGCCAAATCGCCGCGCGCTGCACATAGGGGCAAAGATGATGGCTGACGAGAGTGAGCTTGTCGGTCATCTCACTCCCCCCAGACATAGTTCAAAGCACCGTCCTCGACGCGGGTGGAGAGGAACATCAGGCGGGAGCCCTTCGGCGTCGGGCCTTCGAGGCGATCACCGTTAGCCATGTCGAACGAGGCGCCGTGCCACTGGCAGACGAGCTTGCCGTCCTTGCAGCCGAGCGGGCCACCGAAATGCAGGCAGACGTTGGCGGCGGCGCGGATACGCTCACCGCTGCGGTAGACATGGACCTCGCGGCCGAAGAACGGAGCGATCAGGCTGCCTGTTTCCGGAATGTCGGCGATCTTGCAGATTTCATGCTTCATCGGAATTGCCTCTCATGATTGGTGCGATCGCATCTATATAGATGCATTTGCATCGATCGTCAAGCTTGATGCAATTGCATCTATCGCCTAGGATGCAATCATGACCGGGATTCCTTCACCTCCAGCCATCAAGGCCTGGGCCCGCCTGATGCGGGTTTCGCATCAGTTGTTGGAACGAGCCGAGGACGCGCTGAAGGACAGTGGCCTGCCGCCGCTTGCCTGGTACGACGTCCTGCATGAGCTTGCCGAGGCGGGCGAGGGCGGATTGCGGCCGTTCCAACTCACCGAGCGCACCCTGTTTGCGCAGTACAACATCTCCCGGCTGCTGGCGCGGCTCGAAGCCGACGGGCAGGTCGAGAAGCTTCCAGTTGCCGATGACGGCCGCGGGCAAACAGTCCGCGTCACAGAAAAGGGACGCGAGACGCGCCGCCGCATGTGGGCTGTCTACGGCCGGTCGATCGCGGAGTTGGTCGGCTCCCGGCTTTCCAATGATGAGCTCGACGCGCTGTCAGCTCTGCTTGGGCGCCTGCGAGATCCGCCCGCCCTGGAGTGACACGCCTTCATGACGAAGATGGCACCGATTGGCGAGGTCAGGCACTGCCCAACAGGAATGCCAACGTCGCCAGAACGCCAAGCCCGACGCGGACCAGATGCAGATTGCCCCATTTGGCGATCAATGTCCGAGCTTCAGGATTGACGGAGTTCGCGTCCATCGCCTCCAGCAACCTATTTGCCGGCATCATCACCAGCAGCGTCCATGGCCAAGGCAGGATGATCAGCAAGGCACCGACCAGATAAGCGAGATTGCCGGTCAGCCACCAGGCGACGAGGCCCAGAATACAGGCGATGACGGCGATCGAGGCCTGCATGGCGGCGCCGCGCTTGTACGAAGGCTGCCATTCCTGCAGCAATGCCTTGTCATCGAGGCGAAGCCGCGCCGGCTGCTCGGCGACGCTGACGTAGATAGCCGCGCCGGCGAACACTGCGGCAACGGTCAAGGCAAGCAATCCGGCGAGCATGATCCGTGTCTCCCGTGATGCCCCGCATGGAGCAAACAGAAATAAAGGCTTGCGTCGGGTCGGGCAATACGCCATAAAGCCGAACCGTAACGTACGGTACGCCATCGAGCTCGTATCTGAACTGCGGGTGAGGTTGCCTCCTGAGGAAAAACTGTGTTGCACGCTGTGACCGACATCGACACCAGCGAGGCGCTGACGGAGCGGCAGAAGGACGTGCTCGACGCCGCCCTTCGCCTGCTGGTCGAAGAGGGCGATCAGTTGACCATGACCGCTGTGGCGCGGCGGGCGAGCTGCTCGAAGGAGACGCTCTACAAATGGTTCGGCGATCGCGACGGGCTGTTGACGGCAACGGTACAATGGCAGGCGTCCAAGGTGCGGGTAGTGCCGGTCGACCGCAAGGGGCTCGACCTCCCTTCGCTGACGGCGAGCCTCGAACGCTTCGCTTCGGACTGGCTCAAGGTAATTTCGAGCGACACCTCGATCGCGCTGAACAGGGTGGCGGTCGGCCATGCTAGTTCGGGGAAGGACGATCTCGGCGCCATCGTGCTGGAGAACGGCCGCTTCGCACTGGCCAAGCGCCTCAAGCCGGTGCTGGAGGCCGGGAGACAGGCCGGGTTCCTTGAATTTTCGGACGCGGAGACGGCGTTCCGCACCTTTTTCGGGCTGGTCGCCCGTGACGTGCAGATCCGCTTGCTGCTTGGCGACCGGCTGGAATTGACTGATGTGGCGATCGGCGGCGATGCCGTCCGGGCGACGCAGCAGTTTCTCGCTCTTTTCGGGGCAAAAACCGGGCCGCAGGGCCCATAGAGCCGGATGATTTCAGGTCAAATCGACCTGAAATCTGAATCCGGCTCTACACTAAAAGATGGAGCATGATGTCGTCCGAAAACCGCTTCACACTTTTCGGCATCATGCTCTGGTTCAAAACGGGAAGGAAGAAAAATGCGTGTCTATTACGATCGCGACGCCGATCTCAACCTGATCAAGGGCAAGAAGGTCGCTATCATCGGCTATGGCAGCCAAGGCAGGGCGCATGCGCTCAACCTCAAGGATTCCGGCGTCAAGGACATCGCCATCGGCCTCAAGGCCGGCTCGGCGACCGCCAAGAAGGTCGAGGCCGACGGGCTCAAGGTGATGAGCGTAGCCGATGCCGCCAAATGGGCCGACCTGATGATGATGGCGACGCCGGATGAGCTGCAGGCCGACATCTACAAATCCGAGATCGCGCCAAACATCCGCGATGGCGCGGCAATCGCCTTCGCCCACGGCCTCAACGTGCATTTTGGCCTGATCGAGCCTAAAGCTTCGGTCGACGTCGTGATGATCGCGCCGAAGGGGCCTGGCCATACGGTGCGCGGCGAATACCAGAAGGGCGGTGGCGTGCCGTGCCTGGTCGCGGTCAACCAGGACGCTTCGGGCAATGCGCTCGACCTGGCGCTCTCCTACGCCTGCGGCGTGGGCGGCGGCCGCTCGGGCATTATCGAGACCAATTTCCGCGAGGAGTGCGAGACCGACCTGTTCGGCGAGCAGGTGGTGCTGTGCGGCGGCCTGGTCGAATTGATCCGCGCCGGCTTCGAGACACTGGTGGAAGCCGGCTACGCGCCGGAAATGGCCTATTTCGAGTGCCTGCACGAGGTCAAATTGATCGTCGATCTGATCTATGAAGGCGGCATCGCCAACATGAATTACTCGATCTCGAACACCGCCGAATGGGGCGAATATGTCTCGGGCCCGCGCATCATCACTGCCGAGACCAAGGCCGAGATGAAGCGCGTGCTGAAGGATATCCAGACCGGCAAGTTCACCTCGGAATGGATGCAGGAATACCGCGCCGGCATGTCGCGCTTCAAGGGCATCCGCCGCAACAACGACAGCCACCAGATCGAGGAAGTCGGCGCCAAGCTGCGCGCGATGATGCCGTGGATATCGAAGAACAAGCTGGTTGATAAGGCCAAGAACTGAAGGAAATCCACGTTCGTTTCGTTACCCGTACTCGGGCTTCGCCCTGCGGGCGCGTGGGAATTTCCATGAACAAGCTGGTCGACAAGGCCAAGAACCGATCGCAATTTCATTGCCGATCAAGAAAGGCCGGCGGAGCGATCCGCCGGCCCTTTCGCATCAAGATTGTGTGGTTTCCAGGCTTCTGGACAGGCGCACTATCCTCATCACCGTGATATGCCTGTGCGGGGCATGGCACAAAAGTGCCAAGGGGGTGAGAGTTGGAACTCAAATTTCTGTTGGTCGGGTTTGCCTGCGCGGTTGCCGGCATGCTCTCCCTCGTCACCTTGCTGAAGTGGTGGGAGGTGAGGGCGGTCAGCCGCTGGTCTCCGACGCCGGGAAAGATCATCTCGTCGCGGGTCGAGGCTCGCGAGGTGACCAGTTCGGGATCCGGTTCGGACAGCAGAGGGTCGACCGAAATCCGCAACTTCCCGGCAATCACCTTCGAATACAAGGTGAACGGCAAGACATTTCGCAGTTCGCACTACAGCGTGCAGGAGAACCTTGGAAACTTTGCCGTGGCGGAAACCCTTGCGAAATTTCCAAACGGGGCCGGCGTAACCGTCTTCTACAATCCGGCCGATCCAGCCAAGGCCGTGATCGAACGCACCATGCCCGACGGCTCCTTCAAGTTCATGGTCCAGCTTTCGGCCGGGCTGGTGGTCGGCGCGCTTGTATTGGTCTTCTCCGTCGGCGGCGTCCTCGAAGCGATCCGGCCGTTTTTGCCCAGGCCGCAGAACCTCGGCGCCGCTGCCCTGCTGCTTTTCATGGGATTGTTTGTCCTGCGCATGGGCTTTGCCCAGAAGTCACTTGCGGAACAGGCGGCCAAATGGCCGATCACGGCAGGACGCATCGATGCTTCGGGCCTGCAGAAATTCGAGACCCGCGACAGGTCCGGAGGCGGCTATCGGCCCTGGCGAACAGTCTTCAAATCCCGCATCGTCTACAGCTATAGCGTCGCCGGCCAGCGCTACGCCGCCGATCGCATCGCTTTCGGCGCAAACGTGACGGCTTCGCTGCCGAGCCTCGTCAGCGGTCGATCGCAGCGCTACCTCCAGGGCGACAAGGTCGGGGTCCACTACGACCCCGACAACCCAGTTGCAGCGGTTCTCGAATGCAGGGTGAGCGGGCTTTGGCTCCTGTGGGTCTGCGCCGTTGGCTTGATAGGTGGAGCCGCGCTGCTTGTCGGGGTGATCTAATGCTGAAGCTGCCGTCCTAGACGCTGTAGATCCAGAGGAAGGCACTTGTCTTCAGCATCTGACAAGAACTCCGCTGTCGAAGCCAGGCCATGTCAATCTCACCGTCGCCCCGTCGACCACAATATGGATGACACGGGAGAACGGCTCTTTGGCCGACGGGTCGGATCCGTAGCATTGGCTGGCCCGCGCCACCCAGCCCGTGGGCGTCTTGAGGAACGTTGCGTGTTCGCAGCCGAGAGCAGGGACCGACAGCGCGTCGCGGTATAATGTGTAGACAGTCTGGCGTTGAACATCCGCAACGGCGGTACAGTTCGATCTGTTCCCGGACCATATGCCCACATAGGGTTCCGCGGCGAAGGCGTGGCCGCACGAAAATGCTAGGATCGAAATGAGCATCAAGAGATTTCGCATCATCGATTCTTTCTTTTCGACGCGGCCTTGGGCCATGCTAAAGCATCGATGCTCAGACTTCACAATGATGCTGCTCCAAGGGACTTAAATGATCATCCACAAAGCAGCAGCTATTTTTCTGAGCATGCTGAGCCTGTTGCAAGCAGCGAACGCAACAGAATGTTCGCTCAGCCATGCGACCTATCGCGAGCCGCGTTCGGGAGCGACGATACAGTTCCGGCCAACCAACAACGAGCCGGCCGCGCTGACGACCGAGGTCTTTTCGTTGATCGTGCCCAACACCGACATTCGTCTGCCGTCGGACATTACCTGGACCAATGGCAAGTACTCGTTTCCTGTGGGCACGATCCGGCACACCTGCACCGACGACGATCGTGAGGCTGGTCTCGAGGACGGCACCGGGCTGTGCAGAGTGTGGGATGGGCAGGTCTATGCGTTCAATGCAGGCGGTGCCGAGCAGTTGAGTTCCCGCGAAGCCTCGCCGGCACCGGCAGGGTTGCTGTTGCCTGACTTCGGCGCGATTTTTACCGAATGGCCCGATTTCGCCAAAGCCAATCCCGACGGTTCAGCCTGGGACGCCTTTAGCTTGACGGGTTGTAGCGATGAATAGCAAGAGACTGCCGGCCTGCATCTTCGCCCTGCCGGTCCTTATGGCCATGGCAACCGGCGCTCGTGCCGACCAAAGCAAACCGTCGCGTCCGCCTGTCGACAAATGCGGTTGGGAACGGCTGGCGGACAAGGATGTCGGGCTGGCTGCCTGGGTGCAGCGCTGCGATTTCGGTTTTCGCCGGATTCATTTCGAGCTTGGCGGCAATGCTCTTGCCATCGAATACAGCGACGGCGGGCCGGCCGATCCCGTCGTCGAAGTCTTCGATATGCTGCCTGGCGAGGCCGCCGATGCTGCGTTGCAGCGCATTTTTACGCAGAAGACCGAGAAAGCCATCAGCACACGTTGCGTACTCATGCCTTACACCGAAGGGGCGACGCCCGCGCGCACCCTCCGGTATGTTTTCAGTCCCGATGCCGCCTATCGTGAGGAATTGAAGACCGTCGCCGACCCTGACGAGGTCGGCGAACCGCCGTGCGGCGAATGGGGTGAAGCTCCGGACGGCATTCAGTATTTCGAGGTACAATCACCCGAGCGGCGAAAGCTTTTATTCGTTCGCGTTGGCCAGGAAGAGCCGCTGTTTGACGAGCAGACACTGCAACTCCTGCCACCCGGATAGGGCCGGGAACCTCAGCCGTAGTGCCAGCTGGGCTTTGGTTCGGTGCCGGCGAACATCACCCCAATTCGGTCCTCGCGGCGCCAGCGGACCACCGCCTTGTAGGCAATGCCGTCGGTCGGAACATAGAGCAGGAACTCATCGGGCACGCGCGCGTCGATCGAGACCTTCAATTCGGCGCCGCCGGCATGCATGTTGCGCAGCGTGCATGTCACCTCGGAATTGCTCACGCCGGTCAGGATCGTCGCGCCCTTCAAGACGCGCTGCCGGTGTTTGTCCCTCTGTTCGTCCTCGGCCATCGCACGCAATCCAGCCATCTTCGCGTCTCGGGCGTTCTGATCGGGAGGATTATTAGACCTGCCTGATAAAAATAGCGTTATCAGCAGTGGAGGCTGGCGATTTTTCGCGGTTGCTGGCCGTAAGAAAAAATCGGCGCCGCAACGCGCGGCGCCAGACGATATTATTACCGGCCTGCTCAGCTATAGGGCGAGTAGCATTGCTGGCGCGGCCCGTTATAGGGCTGGAACGTGTTGTCCCAGGCGCGGTACGACCGGTAGCGATTGTAGCACCATTGGACATGCGCGCTGGAAAGCCGCTGTGTCCGGTAGTAGCGCCGCGGTGCGGGCGCATCGTAGTAGTTGTAATTGTTGTATAGGCTGCCGAGGCCAAACCCCAGGCCCAGCCCAAGAATCGCGGCGCCGGCACCATCATCGTAGTAACCGCCGCGGTAATGGCGGCGGTGATGGCGCCAACGCCAGTTGTCATTCCAGTCGCCATTGTCCCAGTGTCTCGAGAAATGACGGCCGCGGAAATTGTTGGACCGCCATCTCCAACCATCGTCGCCGCGCCATTGCCGAAAGCCGTGATTGCGCCAACGCCAGATCTGCCTGTCGTTGCCGCCTGCCCAATCTTCACGAATTTGCACGATGTCGGCGGCATTGCCCGCCACCGGCAGCAGGGGTTTGGGTATCGGCCCGGCAAGCGAGGGGGCCGAGAGGCCGGCGATCAGACCGAGGGCCATCAGCCCGGATCTGACAGAAGATAAAAAGAGCGGTTTCATCGCACTCTCCGAAGATTCAGGCCCCACGCCCAGAATACCCCGGGGAAGGGCCTATTGATGGAACTTTCCATCTGAACGGAAGATGAACAAAAAGGTTCCGTCAACCATGGCGAGCGCGCGATCAATCAGAGCCGCCTGGTTTCTGCGCCCTTGTTTTCGGGCGCGCTTGCGGGCAAAGGTCAAAGCCATGTCGCTGCGCCTTGCCACCTTCAACGTCGAAAACCTGATGAACAGGTTTGATTATTCCGGCTACCGCAACCAACTCAACGAAGACCGCACACTGGCGCTTTTCGACATTCAGAGCGAGGCCGAATACAAGATGCTCGAGCAGGCGCGGGCCATCGCCCAATCCGACGACACGCGGCAGCTGACGGCATTGGCGATCGCGGCCACCCGCGCCGACATCATCTGCATGCAGGAGGTCGACAATATCGAGGCGCTGAGGGCCTTCGAATATGGCTATCTGTTCAAGATGGTGGGGCAAGGCTACCGGCAGAAATACACCACCGCCGGCAATGATTCGCGCGGCATCGACGTCGCCGTGATGATGCGCAACGAGACCGCGCAGGGCCAGCCGATCGAATTCGTGCGCATGACCAGCTACGCCTATGTCACGTTCGAGCAATTCGGGCTGCACACGGCGGAATTGGCAGCGCTTGGTTACCAGGCCAATGAACGCATCTTCCGGCGCGACTGCCTGGAAATCGATCTGACGGTGGCTGGCGCGCCGTTGACGCTCTACCTCGTTCATTTCAAGTCGATGGGCTCGCCCCGCAACGGCCTTGACGGCCGTGAAGCGACAATGCCGCTGCGCATCGCCGAAGCTCAAGCAGTGCGCCGGATCATCGAGGAGCGCTTCGGCAAGGACCATGCCGCCGACAAGCGCTGGGCAATCTGCGGCGATATGAACGACTACCGGCAGCGCGTGAAGATTACCGGCGATGCCGTCGACGGCTACCGTTTCGAGGTCATCGACGAGAGCCGGTCCTGCATCGATGTGCTCACTGCCGGCGGCTTTTGTGAAAACGCGGTCGAGCGGCGGCCGGAAATGGACCGCTGGACTTTCTATCACACACGCGGACCGGAAGAGCGGCATCTCTGCCAGCTCGACTACATCCTTTTGTCGAGCGCGCTGGCCAGGCAGAACGCCACCGCGGTTCCCGATATCATCCGCAACGGCCAGCCTTGGCGCACCATATTTCCAGCGGGCCAGGAGGTCGAGCGCTTCCCGCGTGCCGGGTGGGACCGGCCGAAGGCATCCGACCATTGCCCGGTAGCAATTGCCCTCGACATGGTGTGAGACAGGCGTGAGTTTCGATCTGCCGCGCAACGTCATCCTGCCGGTCGATGCCATCGACGTCAGGCTCGATTCCGGCCCGCATCCGTTCGAGCGCGATCATGCCGACGCGATCGCCGAGAACTGGCGGCGTGAGACCGCGGCCAAGCCGGCGCTTTTCGACGGCACCGTGGTGCTGCTTTCTGCTCTCAGCTATCGCGACAATCGCCTCGTTGGCCGCTGCCATGCGGTGCGATATTCGACCTTCATGCTTTGGCGCGGCAATCGACAGGTGGCCGGGGCCGAGCACGCCTATGCCCATGCCATGCTGGTCGCCGGCGACAATGCGCTTGTGGCGATCCGCATGGCGCCGCATACGGTCAATGCCGGCCGCATCTACTTCGCCGCCGGTTCGTTCGAGCCAACCGATTTCCGCGACGGCCTTGTCGACGTCGACTTCAACATGATCCGCGAGGTGCGCGAAGAGACCGGTCTCGACCTGTCAGGCGCGACACGCGGCAGGCGCCATT
Source organism: Mesorhizobium sp. M0040 (assembly GCF_040323505.1). Taxonomy (NCBI): domain Bacteria; kingdom Pseudomonadati; phylum Pseudomonadota; class Alphaproteobacteria; order Hyphomicrobiales; family Phyllobacteriaceae; genus Mesorhizobium; species Mesorhizobium sp. M0040. Next base: position 16,353 of record NZ_JAMYVA010000017.1, on the reverse strand, counting down.
ACGCCCTGTCGACGGCAAGCGGCACGGTGATCTTTCGCCGCTACCGCGAGACGGCCTCCGCCGACGACCTGGCACAGCGGATCAGCGCTTTCGTCGCGGCCGAGTCAGAGCCTGAAATCGAAGGCCCCGTAATCATCCGCAATGCAGCCGACCTGCCGGACGGGCTGATGCCGCATATGGGACCGCTGATCGAATGGCACTTTGCGAGCGAGCAAGGTTTCCAACTCTAACGTCGTAGCCTACCTTCAATAGCCTTGCGGTCGTTGCGGGCGGCAACAAAATACAACAGCACGCCGAGACCCAGGAGCGCGCCCATCGCCGTTCCCATCGTCTGCCCAATTACCTGCTGGAAGTCAGCGGTGACGCGATCGGGATTCTCCATCCCATAAAGGATCAAATTCCACCAAAGCCCTGCCAAGGCGGCTTCGACGATCACAATCGCCAAAGCCAGTCGCGCTTTCTTGCTCATCCATTGTTCCCCCCTTAGTCCCCAACAGCATTGTTATCATTGCAGAATGTGCTGCGACAAGGGCAGGTTGCATAAAAAATTGGCAGCGTCTGGAGGCGACACTTGCTGCAATGCCTATTCATGCCTCAGCGCGTCGATCGGGTTAAGCCGCGCGCCGCGCAGCGCCGGGAAGAAGCCGAACACCATGCCGATCAGCGCGGAAAAGCCGACCGCAAGCAGGATGACCGCCGGGCTTGGCGCAAACGGGATCGTCAGCGCTAGCGAGGCGAGGCCGGCCAGCGCCAGGCCGATCAGGATGCCGATGATGCCGCCAAGCAGCGACAGCACGGTTGCCTCGACCAGAAACTGGATGAGGATATGCTTTTCGTGGGCGCCGATGGCGAGCCTGATGCCGATCTCGCGCGTGCGCTCGGTTACCGACACCAGCATGATGTTCATAATGCCGATGCCGCCGACGAGCAGGCTGACGCCGGCGACGGCGCCGAGCATGCCAGTCATGGTGGTGGTGGCGCTGGCCATGGCATCGGCGATCTGGGTCATGTCGCGGATCGAGAAATCATCGTCACGGTCGGGCGTGATGCGGCGTGTGTCGCGCAAGATGTCCTCGACGCGCTGCTGCAGCACCGTGGTTGGCGTACCGTCGTCGGCGGCGACATAGATCGATTCGATGTCGCGATTGCCGGCAATGCGACGCTGATAGGCCGCAAGCGGCATCAGCACGACATTGTCCTGGTCCTGGCCGAAACCGGCATAGCCCTTCGGTTCGAGCAGGCCGATGATCTTGCAGGAAGTGCGGTTGACGCGGATGATCTCGCCTTCGGGGTCGCCGGCGCCGAAGAACTGCTGGCGCACCGTCTCGCCGATGAGGCAGACGCCGGTGCCCGAGCGAGTTTCCGAATCGCTGAACGGGCGGCCCGAAACCAGCTTCCAGTCGCGGGCATCGAGATAGGCGCTGTCGGTGCCGGTGACGCCCGAGGTCAGGCTTTCGGTGCCGAAAATGACGCGCACCTGCTTTTGCGACGCCGGCGAGATGGCGCGCGAGCCGTCCAGATGCGCGGCAAGCGCTGCAAGATCTTTGTCGCCCAGCGGTCGGACCACCTGGTCGAGCCCTCCAGGTCCGCCAGGCCCGGCCGGACGGCCGGAACGGATGACAAGCAGATTGCTGCCGAGCTTGGAAATATCGGACTTGACCTTTTCGGTGGTGCCCGAGCCGATGGTCAGCATGGCGATGACGGCGGCAACGCCGATGACGATGCCGAGCAGCGTCAGGAACGAGCGCAGCACGTTGCGGCGGATGGAGCGGAGCGAGAGGCGAACGGTTTCCCAGATCATGGCTAGGCCATCTCGAGATTGGCTGTGTCCAAGGCGACATGGCCATCGAGGAAACGGATCGTGCGCTGCGCATAGCCGGCAACATCGGCTTCGTGCGTGACCATGGCGATAGTCAGCCCGAGCTCGCTGTTCAGCTGCGTCAGGAGTTCCATGATCTCGTGCGTGCGGGCGGTGTCGAGATTGCCGGTCGGTTCGTCGGCGACGAGCAGCGTCGGCCTGGTGACGATGGCGCGCGCGATCGCCACGCGCTGCTGCTGGCCGCCGGACAGCTCGGCCGGCGTATGATGCTCGCGGCCGACAAGGCCGACCTCGGCAAGTGCCTGCATGGCAAGGCCGCGACGCTCGCGGGCACCAACGCCGCGATAGATCAGCGGCAGTTCGACATTCTCCGCCGCCGTGGTGCGCGGCAAGAGATTATAGCCTTGGAAGACAAAGCCGACATAGAGGTTGCGCAGCACAGCGCGGCGGTTGCGGTCGAGACGGCCGGCGTCGATGCCTTCGAAGCTGTAAGTCCCAGCGGTCGGCGTGTCGAGGCAGCCAATGATGTTCATCGCCGTCGATTTGCCTGAGCCAGACGGGCCCATGATGGCGACGAATTCGCCGCGTCTGATGGCGAGGTCGACGCCGGCCAGCGCATGCACCCGGGCCTCGCCCTGGCCATAGCTTTTCCAGACCTTGTCGAAGCCGATGAGGGTCGCGCCCGATGCCACGATCAGCTCCGCTGCGAGGCGGTAATGACTTGCGCGCCTTCCTCCAGGCCGGAAACGATCTCGGTCAGTTCGCCATCCGTCGAGCCGACCCTGACGTTGACCGGATGCGGCCGGCCATTCTCCAGCACGTAAAGCGTGCGCGAGCCGTCGCTGGGCTTCGTCGCCGCCTGCCGCTGGCGGTTGCCGCCGGGGCGCCCCATGCGGCCGGTGAACAGGTCGGTGAGGCTCCAGCCGCGCTCCGCCGTCTGCGCCGGCCGGTAGCGGAAGGCGATCGATGGCACGGTGAGCACGTTTTTGGCCTGCTTGGTGACGACCGAGACGGTGGCAGTCATGCCGGGCCGTAACAGAAGCTCGCTATTGTCGACATCCAGCCTTGCATCGTAAGTGACGACGCCGTCGGTGGTGACCGAGGCATAGGAAATGTCCCGGATCTCGGCGTCGAATGGCCGTTCAGGAAAAGCGTCGACGGTGAAGCGCGCATGCTGGCCAGGTTTTACTGCGCCGATATCAGCCTCGTCGACCGCAGCTTTCAGTTCCATGTTCTTCAAATCCGCGGCGATGACGAACAGCACCGGCGCCTGCAGCGAGGAGGCGACCGTCTGGCCGGGGTCGACCGAGCGCGTCAATATGATGCCATCGATCGGAGCGTAGATGGTACTCTTGGCAAGATCCGTCTGCTGCGCCTTGAGATCGGCATTGGCCATGGCGAGGTTGGCTTTGGCGATATCAAGCGCCGCCTTCGAGCGGTCGCGGGTGGCGGTTGCCGCTTCAAGCGACTGGTCCGTCGCCATGCCGCGCTTGGTGAGTTGTACCGCGCGCACCAGGCCCTTTTCGTTTTCGGCCACGGTCACGGTGGCGTCCTCGACGCTCGCCGCCGCCGCCTTGGCCGAGGCCTGGGCGCGCTCGATCTGCACCTCCAGCTTGGCGGTGTCGAGCGCGGCCAGCACATCGCCCTTCTTCACCAGCTGGTTCTCGTTGACCGAAACCGAGCGGACGACGCCGGAGAGTTCGCTGGAAATATCGACCTGGGTGAGGGGCTGCAGCGTGCCGGTAGCCGAAACCGCGACGGTAAGATCGGCCATGGTAGCCAGTGTCGTGGTATACTCGATCTTGGCGGGCGAGCCCGCATACCACGGGTAGCCGACGACACCCGCGGCCACTGCGAGTAGCGCAAGCAGTGCGTAAAGCCAACCGCGACGGCGTTTTGTCTTCAGGCTCTGGTGGTCAAGCCCGAGCGCCGTCTCGATGGCGGAAGCGGATTCCGTCTTTGGCAGATTGACAATCTGGTCCACGCCGGACCCCTATGTTCAGTGATATCCCATCAGTGCACAAATCAGGCCTTATGGTTCAAAATTCAAATTAAATTTCGCTCATGTTGGGAATGAGGCAGAGGACTTACTGAGATGCAGCCGCGGAATTACTTGCTTTACGACGTATTCACCACCAACCGGCTGGCGGGCAATCCGCTGGCCGTGGTGCTCGACTGTGACGGGCTGGACCTTGCGGCGATGCAGGCGGTGGCGCGCGAGTTCAACCTGTCCGAAACCGTCTTCGTGCTGCCGCCTGATAATCCCAAGCATCGGGCCCGCATCCGTATCTTCACACCCGACTATGAAATGCCGTTCGCCGGCCACCCGACCGTCGGCTCGGCGATAGCGCTCGCCGAAATGGCGGGAGAGGCCGCCGGCATCTTCGTGCTCGAGGAGAATATCGGCCCGGTGCGCTGCGCTGTCAGCAAGCACGACGGTTCGACCTTTGCCGAGTTCGACCTGGCGAAACTGCCGGCGCAGCTGGAATTGTCGGCCGATCCCGAGGCGATCGGCGCGGCCCTTGGCCTTGGGCCGCATGAGATCGGCTTCGAGAACCACCGCGTCTCGTTCTGGTCGGCTGGAGTGCCTTACGTGACCATCCCCGTCGCCAATCTGGAGGCGGCCGCCCGGATCAGGCTGGACAACCAAGCTTGGTCGGAGCTCGCACCACGCAAGAGCGATTGGGCCTTCGCCAGCCCCTATGTCTATTGTCGCGAGACGGTGCACCACGACAGTGCCTTCCATGTCCGCATGATCGTGCCCGGCAATCCGTCCTACGAAGACCCGGCGACCGGCTCAGCGGCCGCCGCCTTCGCCGGCGCGATCATGCATTTCGACGGCCCGACGGACGGCGTTTCACAACTGTGGATCGAGCAGGGGCTGGAGATGGGCCGGCCTTCGCGCATTCGCCTCGAACTGAATGTCGAAGGCGGCAAACTGGCGGCCGCCCGCATCGGCGGCCATGCGGTCAAGGTGGCCGAAGGCAGGCTTTTTGTTTGACGACCTCGGCACTTCGGCGATTTGTCGGGAAATGAATCCCACGGGGCTGGACATGGCGGATGTCGGCGGCTATATGCCCGCCAACGCCGGTTTTGCCGGCCGAGTGGGTGCGTAGCTCAGTTGGTAGAGCAGCTGACTCTTAATCAGCGGGTCCACAGTTCAATCCTGTGCGCACCCACCAAAAATCTCTGGGATTTGGTGGAAAGACCTTAACGCGGCGCGAGACAGCTTTTGCCCGTCGCACATGTCGGCAAGCGGCTAGCTGACTCGCCCGACTATTGGATAGTGGGCTTCAGATAGGTCAGGATTGCTCGCGTTATGGCTATCACGCCGTCGACGGCATCGAAGTTTGTTTTGCTCTTGCTTGCGATCCATTCGAGTGCAGGATGCCTGGGCAGTCGAAGTGCATGGAATAGCGCCTCGCCCGAGAGACCGCCCAGTTCAAAGGATGTAGGTTCATCGTCTGCGTAGTAAGGAAAGTGAAAATCCAGCCGGATAGGCCCACCATATCCAAGCTTAAAGGTCATTCTGACTGTAACATTGTGATCAAATCTGTCCTCAAAAATTCCGCAGAACCTAAGGTCCTTGGCATCATAGCTATGCCATTGCCTCGCCAATCCCAAAGAACTCCATACCTTCAGGGTATGGGCTTTCAGTTCTTTGCGATTAGGGAATTTCGTCAATTCCGGGGTCAGATGGATGGGCGGATCACTGTAACCTGTCTCTGTTCTCCACTCTTCCGCAGCACTGCGAAGATCTTCAAAAATTTGGATGATTGGCGGATTCGTCGGATTCCCAGAGTGAACCGAAATCCGGCATTGAGAAATCATCTCGCATAGCTCTTCGACCGTATGGCCCGATCGCTCTGCCCAATCCTCGGTGGCGAGTATCCACGGCGAATTGTATTTCAGCCCGGCAAAAGCGCCGCTCTTGCTGTCGAAATCCCTGATGATCCGAGCAAGAATATCGCGAAGCCCCTGTTTGGGGTCTCCGAAAATCTGTGAGGGTTTGTTCATCAACGCGATCCGCGCTTGGCTCCGCCTTACTTCTCCGAAACCCCAGCCTCCGCAAAGCTTGCCATGCGGGCGTGGCATTCGAGTGCCGAGCGGACGATGTTGACGGCGAGGCAGGCGCCGGAGCCTTCCCCGAGCCGCATGCCGAGGTCGAGCAAGGGTGGCAGGCCGAGCGCTTCGAGCAGGCGGCGGTGGCCGGATTCGGCTGAGACGTGAGCGGCCATGGTGTGAGCGAGGCCAGCAGGGTGCAGCGCTGCCAAAGGTGCGGCGGCGGCGGTGCAGACGAAGCCGTCGAGCAGCACCGGGACGCCTAGGTGGCGCGCAGCTAGCGTCGCACCAAGGATCGCCGCGAGCTCGCGGCCGCCGAGGGCTGCCGCTACCTTCAGGGGGTCGGCTAGCGCCGGGGCGTGGCGCTTCAGGCCGGCCTCGATGGCGACGATCTTGCGCACGAGGCCGGCGTCGTCGACGCCGGTGCCACGCCCTGTCCATCGCTCCGCGCCGCCGCCGAACAGCGCGGTCGAGATGGCCGCCGCCGGCGTGGTGTTGCCGATGCCCATTTCGCCGAAACATACAAGGTCGAGATCCCTGCTGATCGCGTCGTAGCCTGCCGAGACGGCGGCGAGGAAGGCTTCGTCGTCCATCGCCGGCTCTTGCGTGAAGTCGCCGGTCGGACGGTCGAGGTCGAGCGGGATGACGTCCAGCTCCGCGCCGGCAATGCGGGCAAGCTGGTTGATGGCGGCGCCGCCGCCGGCGAAATTCGCCACCATCTGCACGGTGACCTCCGACGGGAAGGCCGACACGCCTTGCGCGGTGACGCCGTGGTTGCCGGCAAAGACGAAAACCTTGACGCGGTCGAGCTTTGGTATGTCGCGGCCCTGCCAGCGCGCCAGCCAGGCGGCTACTGTCTCCAGCCGGCCGAGGCTGCCTTGCGGCTTGGTCAGCGTGTCCTGGCGCCGGGCGACGGCATTTGCGGCGGCATCGCTGCCAGTGGGCAGGTCGAGGCAGGCGGCGCGCAGTTCATCGAGCGATTTGAAAGGCATGGGGGCAAAATCTCCGAAACAGAGTCAAGACAGGGAAACGGAAGCGACGAGCAGGATTGCGATCTCGCCGAGCTGCTGCAGGGCGCCGACGGTGTCGCCGGTCTGGCCGCCGATCTGGTTGAGGCAAAGCGCTCGAAACGCGGCAAACAAGAACGCAAGCAGGATGAGCGCGAACATGGCAGCACTGAACCCAAGCGCCAGCAGCGCGACCGCACCGAGTACGGCACCGATACCGGCGGTTTCGGCCGTGACTGCGCCTGCATCAGCCGAGAGGCCGTCGCTGCGGGCCGGTGGCAGCAGGTGCATGAAGGCGCCGGGCAGGCCGCGCGAGGCCGCATGCGCGGCAATGAGGGCCCAGAAGACATGAGTCGGGCCGGCGAATCCAGAGAGTACGCTCCAGCGGATCAGCAGCGAGATGCCGAGCGCGCAGGCGCCGTAGGCACCGATGCGGCTGTCGCGCATGATCTCGAGTTTCCTGCCGCGCGTCTTGCCGCCGCCAAAGCCGTCGGCGACGTCCGAAAGCCCGTCCTCATGCAGGCAGCCGGTAGCGAGCAAGATCGCGGCAAGGGCCAACGCGGCAACAGGACCTGCGGCTAGGCCGAGCCTTGTGCCGATGGCGTAGACCAGCGCACCGACCAGAGCGACGGCGAGACCGGCAACGGGTGCAGCCCAGATCGCAGCGGCAAGGCTGCGGCCACGGAAGTCGGCTCTCGGCAGCGGCAGCCGGGTGAAGAAGACGAAGCAAAGCGCGATGTCCTCGAAAATCTGCCGCTGCGAGGCCTTCATGCGCCCCTCGCAATGGCATGGAAGAAGGTGCCGCTGACATTGCCGCCCCGGTAGCCGGAGGCGCCGAGCGGATTGCCTTGCCCATCGGCGAGGTCGGCCAGCGGCTCGTCATTGCCGGTCGCGATCATCTGCGCATAATGGAATTCGTGGCCGCGGATCAGCGTGCCTTGGCTGCCGAGCGGACAGCCGGACCGCAGCCGCGCCTCGCGGTAGCCGAGATTCATCTTGCGCTTGGCGAAGCTGGTCGAATGGCCGAGGAGGCCAAGCATCCGATGCGTCTCGCCCGACGCATCCTCGAGCGCTTCGCCCAACACCATGAAGCCGCCGCACTCGCCGTGCACCGACCGCGTGGCGGCGAACCTCGCCATGCCCGCCCTGAAATTCGCAGCGGCCGCGAGGCGGCCGGCATGAAGCTCGGGATAGCCGCCGGGCAGCCAGCAGACATCGCAATTGTCGCCAGGCGCTTCATCGGCGAGCGGCGAGAACGGAACGATCTCGGCGCCGGCCTTGCGCCAATGCGCGGCAACGTGCGGATAGAGGAAGGTAAAGGCGGCGTCCTCGGCGAGTGCAATGCGCTGGCCGGGCGGCGGCAGCGCGTCGCCGAAATTGCCCGGTGCGGGCGTGAATGGCGCCGCCAGCGCCATGATGGCGTCGAGGTCGAGCGAGCGCTCGACCATGTCGGCCAGCCGGTCGAGATGCGCCATCAGATTCTCATATTCGCCGGCCTGGACGAGGCCGAGATGGCGCTCGGGCAGGTTGAGCGAGGGATCGCGCAGGATGGCACCGACGACAGGCAGGCCGAGTGCTTCGATGGCATCGCTGCAAAGCCGGCGGTGGCGCTCGCTGCCCAGCCGGTTGAGCACGACCCCGGCCATGCGCACATCCGGATCGTAGGTGGCAAAACCCTTGGCGACGGCTGCTGCCGTGGTCGATTGACCGGAGACATCGAGTACCAGCAGCACCGGCAGACCATAGAGTCGGGCGAGATCGGCGGCCGAACCGGTGCGCCCTTGAGCAGCAGGAATCCCGTCGAACAGGCCCATGGCGCTTTCGAGGAAGATAAAATCGGCATCTTCGGTCGCTTCACCGGCCAGTGCGTTGAGCAGGGCGGGCGGCATTGCCCAGCTGTCGAGATTGACGCCGGACAAGCCGGTGGCGGCGGTGTGGAAGCCAGGATCGATATAGTCCGGGCCGGATTTGGCGCCGCGCACTTTCAGGCCGCGCCGGGCAAGTGCGCGCAAAATGCCGATGGTGACGCTGGTCTTGCCCGAGCCCGAGCGCGGCGCGCCGATGATGATGGCGCGGGTCATGGCTCACCCGCCAGTGCCGCGCGCATCCCGACGATGCCGCCGACGACGATCAGCGCCGGCGAGGTCAAGCCGGCTGCGGCCGTTTCCTCGGCAATCGTGGCGAGCGTGGCGACGACGATACGCTCCTGCGGCGTCGTCGCGGCAACGATGACCGCGGCGGGCGTCGAAGACGGCAGGCCGCCCTCTAGCAACGAAGCGGCGATCAGCGGCAGGTTGGCCATACCCATATAGACGACCACCGGCTGGCCGGTGCGGGCGATTGCCGCCCAGTCGAGATCATCATCGGTGCCGGCGGCATGGCCGGTCGCCAGGATCAGCGCCTTGTTGATGCCGCGCATGGTGCCGGGAATGCCGGTCGCGGCCAGCGCGCTGAGGCCGGACGTCAGGCCAGGCAGGATGCGGAACGGGATAGTTTCCCCGGCCAGTGCCAGCGCCTCTTCGCCGCCACGCCCGAAAATATAGGGGTCGCCGCCCTTCAGCCTGACGACGCGCCGGCCCTCGCGCGCCAGCCGGACCAGCAAGGCGGTAATGTCGTCCTGCTTCATCGACGGCTTGCCGCCGCGTTTGCCGGCATAGAACAGTTCCGCGCCCTCGGCGACAGCGACGACTTCTGGCGAGACCAGCGCGTCATAAACCAGCGCGTCGCACTGTCCGAGGGCGGCTAGCACTTCCAGCGTCAGGCAGCCGGGATCGCCAGGGCCGGCGCCGGCCAGCCAGACATGCCCGGGCTCAAGCTGGCGCGGCTTGAAGTTGAGCCGGGTGAGCGCCTGCTCGACCGTAGTGTTTCTGTTGCTGCCGCTCACAATCCGTCCCGTCCGCGAAAGCGTCGCTGGTAGTGCGCGTCGTACAGTGAACTTTCGCCAAAGCCCTCCGCCTCCAGCGAGCGGCCGACGAAGATGATTGCCGTGCGTTCCATCGGATCGGCGGCCAGTTGCGCCTCGATGGTGGCCAGCGTGCCGGTCAGCACGCGCTCGTCCGGCCAGGAAGCACGGAAGACGACCGCCACCGGGCAATCGGCGCCATAGAACGGCGTCAGTTCGGCGACGATCCGGTCGATAGCGTGGATGGCAAGGTGGATGGCCAGCGTGGCGCCGGTGCGGCCGAAGCCGGCCAGCGTTTCGCCGGGCGGCATTTTCGAGGCGCGGCCGGAGATGCGGGTCAGCACCAGGCTTTGCGCGACTTCTGGAATGGTCAGCTCGCGGCGCAGCGCTGCCGCCGCAGCGGCGAAGGACGGCACGCCCGGCGTCAGCGTGTAAGGAATGCCGTGCTTTTCCAGCCGGCGGATCTGCTCGGCAACGGCGCTCCACACCGAAAGATCGCCGGAATGCAGGCGGGCGACATCATTGCCGGCCGCGTGGGCGGCCAGATATTCGGCCTCGATCTCGTCGAGCGCCATCGGCGCGGTGTCGATCAACCTCGTTCCGGGCGCGCAGTGCTGCAACAGCTCCGGCGCGACGATCGATCCGGCATAGAGGCAGACGGGACAACTGCCGAGCAGGCGGCTGCCGCGCAAGGTGATGAGGTCGGCAGCACCCGGGCCGGCACCGATGAAGTGAACGGTCATGCCGCATCTCCGCTGATGGCGATGGCGCAAGTGACAGCACCGAGCACGGTGCGCGGCCCGAGCAGTTTTGCGCCTTTGCCGGCGGCGGCAAGCGCCGAGGCTTCGGAAACCGACGGCGTGCCGGCATGCTCCTGCGATAGGTCGGAACGGCTGGTCGTAGATGCGGCTTTGAGTTCATCCTGCTCGACGACGATCACCGGAAGGCGGAGTTCGCGTCCGGCGGCGAAGATTGCCGCTTCATCCTGCTTGAGAGACGCGGTCGCGAGGGCTGAAAGCGCGGGCAGGGCAAGCCCGTGCGCTTCCAGTGCGGTTTCTACCGCGGCAAGCACGTCGCGCGCGCTGACGCCTTTGCGGCTGCCGATGCCCGCGACCATCATGGCTTCACCCAGCTCCATTGAGTGACCGGCATAGCCGGCCGCCAGGCCTGCATCGAACCAACCGGCGAAGCACGGGATATAGCAATGCGGGTGAGCTGGCCGCCGTGCGCGGCGTGACGGGAAAGCAGCAGCGCCTCCATCTCCAGGGTCACCGCATTAGCGACGAGGCGGCCGCCGGCAGACAAGGCATGGATGGCTCCTTCCAGCACGCCGGCATCGCTGCCGCCGCCGCCGATGAAGATCGCCGCGGGCGTCTCCAGCCCGGCAAGCGCTTGCGGTGCCGAACCTTCAACGACGGCAAGACCGGGAACGCCGCAAGCCGCGGCGTTGCGTCGGATGCGCGCGGCGCGGGCCGGATCGGCCTCAACGGCGATCGCACGCATGGAAGGATGGGCCAGCATCCATTCGATGCCGATGGAGCCCGATCCGGCGCCGATGTCCCACAGCAGTTCGCCGCGTCTTGGCGCGAGAGCGGACAGGGTGACGGCGCGCATTTCGCGCTTGGTGATCTGGCCGTCATGCTCGAACAAATGATCGGCAAGTCCCGCTGTCAGCGGCAGGATGCGTGCTTGCGAAGTCGATTCAACTTCGATCGCGAGCACGTTGAGTGGGTTGATCTTTTCGAGATCGAAGGTGCCGGCGCTCGCCGAGCGCAGCCTTTCGTTCGGACCGCCGAGCGCCTCCAGAACGGTCAGCTGCGAGGCGCCGAAGCCGAGCTCTGTCAGCAGACCGGCAATCGCTCCCGGTGCATCGCTGTCCGAGGTCAGCGCGAGAATGCGGGTGCAAGGATGCAGCAACGGCCGGATCAGGTCGAGCGAGCGACCATGCAGCGAGGCGGTCTCGATATCCTGCAGCGGCCAGCCAAGGCGGGCGGCGGCCAGCGAGAAGGCCGAGGGCGCAGGGATCACCCGCATATCCTCCGCCGCCAGCTTGCGGCCGAGGGTGGCGCCGACACCATGGAAAAACGGGTCGCCGGAGGCCAGCACACAGACGCGTCGGCCGGCCAGTGCCAGCACGTCGCGCATTTCGGCATCGAAAGGGGCCGGCCAGGCGCGCACTTCACCTTTGGCGAGCGACGCGACGAGGGCAAGGTGGCGCTTGCCGCCGAAGACGAATTCGGCCTCCGCGATCAACCGCTTGGCCTCGTCGCCGAGACCCGCTACACCGTCCTCGCCGATGCCGATGATCGTGAGCCACTTTGAGGTGAGCTTGGCGCCGCGCGGAGGTTCAGCAGGCATGATGACCCACCGCATTCTGATCCTCGGCGGAACCACCGAAGCCCGGCAACTGGCCGGAAAGCTGGCCGCGCGCGCGGATATTTCGGTCATACTGTCGCTGGCCGGCCGCACCGAAAACCCGGCCGCGCAGGGGGTGCCGGTGCGGGTCGGCGGCTTCGGCGGTGCCGGCGGGCTGGCGGCGTATCTCCGCCAGAACAAGATCGACCTGCTGATCGACGCCACGCATCCCTATGCGGCGCGAATCTCCGCCAATGCGGCGGAAGCAGCGCGCATGACCGGCGTGCCTATCGTTGCGCTCAGGCGTCCCGGATGGGAGGCGGTCGAAGGTGATCGCTGGATGTTGGTCGACACCGTTGCCAGCGCGGTGACGGCTCTGGGATCGGTGCCGCGCCGCGTGTTCCTGGCGCTCGGGCGACAGGAGGTCGCTGCCTTCAAGGCCGCTCCCCAGCATCATTATCTCATCCGCAGTGTCGACCCGGTCGAGCCCAGGCTCGCTGTGCCCGACGCGACCTATCTCTTGGCGCGCGGGCCGTTTCATGAGGTCGATGAGCGCGCGCTGCTCGGAAGCCGTGGCATCGAAGTCGTTGTTTCCAAAAACAGCGGCGGCGAGGCGACCTACGGCAAGATCGCGGCGGCGCGAGCGCTGGGAATCGAGGTGGTGATGATCCGCAGGCCGGCGCTGCCGGACGTCACGTCGGCTGAGACCGTCGAATCTCTTGCCGCGATGGTCGATCATTTTCTGGTCGGTCATGTTCTTGGGCCCGCTGCCGAACGCGGCGTGTAGACCAGCGCGGCCTTGTCACCCCGCTTGATGATCCTGGTTTCCGGCGAGCCGATGATGATGCAGGTCGACATGTCGGCCTTCGCGGCATCGGCGTCGGCCAGCAGAAAAACCTCGATGCGCTCGTCGGGACGGCCGGCGGCACGGCCGAAGATCACCGGCGTGGTGCCGGGCAGGATCGCCGTCAGGCATTCGAAGGCGCGGCCTAGCTGCCATGGGCGCGCCTTACTGATCGGGTTGTAGAGCGCGATGACGAAGCCGGCGCCGGCTGCCGCCAGCAGGCGTAGCTCGATCAGGTCCCACGGCTTCAGATTGTCGGACAGCGAGATGGCGCAGAAATCATGGCCGAGCGGCGCGCCGATGCGGGCGGCGACGGCGAGCATGGCGGTGATACCGGGCACGATGGCGATGTCGACCGCGCGCCATTCGGGTGGGCCCGCCTCTATCGCCTCGCAGACGGCCGCGGCCATGGCGAAGACGCCCGGATCGCCGCCCGACACGACGGCGACATCGTGGCCTTCCACAGCCTTGAGCAGCGCGTCCCTGGAGCGCGCGAGTTCCTCGCGATTGTCGGAAGCGACGCGAATCTGGTCGGGGCGCAGATCGAGCCGGTCGAGATAAGGCTTGTAGCCGTAGAAGAATTTTGCCTCGGCAACGGCGCGGCTTGCCTCCGGCGTCACCTGGTCGGCGTTGCCGGGCCCGAGGCCGATGACAGTGAGGCGGCCGCTCATGCTTCGGCTTTCAATGCGCTTGGCCGGCCCGACCAGCCGGCCACCAGCACGATGGCGAAATAAGGCGCCTGGTCGTCCTTTTTATCGGCCAGCCGCATCGAGACGCCGCCCGGCATGGTGCCGCGCTCGACATAGATGGCCCGCGCCAGCTTGTCGGTTGCCTCCAGCCCGCGCCTGATCTTGGGCAGGTTGCGGCCGACCTTCATGATCACCGCAGCGTCGGTGTCGGCGAGGCGCCGCGTCAGCTCGAATTCGCTCATGGTGCCCGGCAGCACCGTCAGCACGTCGTCGCCCTGGACGATCGGCAGGCCGGTCGCCGACCAGCAGCCGGACATGGCGGTGACGCCAGGAATGACTTCGGTCGGAAAACGGTGCGCCAGCCGGACATGAAGATGCATGTAGGAGCCGTAGAAAAGCGGATCGCCTTCCGAAAGCACCGCGACCATCCTGCCGGCGCTGAGGTGCGCGGCGACCTTTTCGGCCGATTCCTCGTAGAAATCGGTGATCTGCGAGCGGTAATCGCTGTGATCCTTATTAATTTCGGTCGTCACCGGATAAAGCAGCGGCAACTCTATCAAATCAGGGCGAAAATGGGCGCCGACGATGGCGCGCGCATTGCTGTTGTTGCCGCGCTTGGCGAAATGCGCGACGACATCGGCCTCAGCCAGCGCGCGCACTGCCTTCAGCGTCAAGAGTTCCGGGTCGCCGGGTCCGGTGCCGACGCCGACAAGCCTGCCTTTTGCAATCGCATTCATAGGCCCGGCCTCGCCAATGCATTGAGGGCGGCGGCGGTCATGGCGCTGCCGCCCAGCCGGCCGCGCACGATGGCGTAAGGCACGCCATAGGAATTTTCGGCCAGCGCATCTTTCGATTCAGCGGCGCCGACAAACCCGACCGGCATGCCGATGATCGCCGCCGGCTTCGGCGCGCCGTCGCGCAGTTTTTCCAGCAGATAGAAAAGGGCTGTCGGCGCATTGCCGATGGCGACGACCGAACCGGCCATGCGCTCGCCCCACAGGTCGATCGCGGCGGCCGAGCGGGTGTTGCCAATCTTTTTCGCGATGTCGGCGGTCCGCGGATCGCGCAGCGTGCAGATCACATCGTTGCCGGCCGGCAGCCGGGCGCGCGTGACGCCGTGCGAGACCATCTGCGCGTCGCAGAAGATCGGCGCGCCGGCGCCCAGGGCCGTGCGCGCGGCGGCGACGAAATCGCTCGAGAAAACGAAGTGCCTGCAAGCGTCGACCTGGCCGCAGGCATGGATCATGCGAATGGCGACGTCGGCCTCGGCTTCGGAAAAGCGCGACAGGTCGGCCTCGGCGCGGATGATGGCGAAGGAGCGCTCGTAGATCGCCGTGCCGTCACGGATGTAGTCGTAGGCGTTCTGGGCGGGCATGCTCATTCCTGTCGATAGATTTCGGTGATGCCGGCCGCGCCGAGCCTCGCCAGGCAGGCGGCAGCGGTTTCGCCGGGATGTCGTGCGCTGCGGATCACCGCTGCAACGCGGCCGATGCCGTGCGCGGCGTCGTAGCCCGGCCTGTATCCGGCGGGCAATGCCTTTGCCGTCCCGTCCACGACAAGTCCGGCTCCGTTTTCGCCACCGACCAGGGTCAGCGCCGCCGGACCGGGATGGGCGCAGCCCTTGGCGCAGCCGGAGATGTGCAGCGTTAAGGAGGAATCGAGGATGTCGCGGTTTTCTGTAGCGATGATCTCGGCGATGTCGCGGGTGGCGATCCGGCCGGAGGCGCAGGCGGGTGCGCCGGGGCAGGTGGCGATCCTGGTGCGCGAATCGGCTGCGTCGGTGACGAAGCCGAGGGTTGCGGCGGTTTTCTGGAGTGAAAGACATGCGGCTGGGGAGAGGCCAAGCAAAAGCAGCGCGCGACCCGGCGCCAGGCGGATTTCGGTGGTGCCGAGGGTGAGGGCGTATTGGGTGAGATCGATAAGTTTTTGCGCTGGTATGCTGCCGAACGGCAGGCCGATGCCGAGGGCGATTGCGGCGGCTAGGTTAAAAACTCCGATGGGCTGGCGTTCCGTCGCGCCCCCCTCTGTCCTGCCGGACATCTCCCCCACAAGGGGGGAGATCGGCAGCTTCAGCGGCGGCTCAGGACCTCGGGTGATAGGCGAAAGCCGAGATGAGGGCGCAATCTCCCCCCTTGTGGGGGAGATGTCCGGCAGGACAGAGGGGGGCGCGACGGATCGCCAACTTGCGAGAGATCTCAGCTGCCTCGCCGTCAAATCCCGCGCATGGGCATCGCGGCCCTTTTCGGCAACCATCCTGAGAATGGCGACGGCGATGTCACAAGCCGCATCTTCCTCGGACATCGCCAGCGGCGTGGCACCCTGCGCATCTCCGGCGAGCGATACCCGCCACTTAATTCCGTCGGCGGCCCGCACCCCGACCAGCCTGACATCGGCCGTAACCGCATCCATTGTCAGCTGCCCGCCGCCGTCAACAATCACCGACACCTTCGGGCCAAGGCGTTGCGTAACACCGGCGTCCTCAATTGCCGCCCGAATCCGCCGCGCCATTGGGCGCGGGGCGGCGATGTCCACCAGGGGGCGCCCCCGCCGCCGGCCGGGCAGGACCCGCCCCCCCGGGGGCCCCCCGCAGGCCCGCGCAAAGGCCCACCAAACCCCCCCCCCCCCGCGTTGCCGCGGCACGCCCCGGCTAAGCGGGGAGCCGCCGGGGGGGCAGT
>NZ_JAMYVA010000016.1:0-133500 GCF_040323505.1 Mesorhizobium sp. M0040 | reverse complement strand
CACACTTGACCTTTGCACCCAAGAGATTAGGGATCGCGGCCGGAAAAGACGAGTCATTTGTCGGGCGCGCCCGCAACCGGAGACAGGATTTGCAACGACCCGAGATACCGGCGGGGCTGCCAGCCGACATCGAACAGAAGAAGACGAAGGCACGGCTGTGGTTCGAGACGTTGCGCGAGCGCATCTGTGCCAGCTTCGAGCAGATCGAGCAGGACCTGCAGGGGCCGCAGGCCAGCTGGTCGCCCGGCCGCTTCGAAAAGACGCCGTGGCAACGCGATGCCGGCAAGGGCGGTGGCGGTATCATGTCGATGATGCACGGCCGCGTCTTCGAGAAGGTCGGCGTCCACACCTCGACCGTCCACGGCGAGTTCTCGCCCGAATTCAGGAAGCAGATGCCGGGCGCCGAAGAGGACCCCTCCTTCTGGGCAAGCGGCATTTCGCTGATCGCCCATCCGTGGAACCCCAACGTGCCGGCCGTGCATATGAACACGCGCATGGTCGTCACCTCGCGCCAGTGGTTCGGCGGCGGCGCCGACCTGACACCGGTGCTCGACCGCCGCCGCAGCCAGGACGACCCCGACACGATCGCCTTCCACAGAGCGATGCAATTTGCCTGCGAGAAGAACGCGGCGATCGCCGACTACGTGAAATTCAAAGCCTGGTGCGACGAGTACTTCTACCTGCCGCACCGCGACGAGCCACGCGGTACCGGCGGTATCTTCTTCGACTGGCTGCATTCGGATGAGGACAATGGCGGCTGGGACGCCGATTTCAACTTCGTCCAGGACGTCGGGCGATCTTTTCTCGTCGTCTACGGACATCTGGTGCGCGCCAACTTCAATGACAACTGGACCGATGGCGACCGTGACGAGCAGCTCATCCGCCGCGGCCGTTATGTCGAATTCAACTTGCTTCACGATCGCGGCACCATCTTCGGGCTGAAGACCGGCGGCAATGTCGCCTCGATCCTGTCCAGCCTGCCGCCAGAAGCGAAATGGCCGTAAAATCTCGGTGAGCACGACGTGAGCCGCAATCGGGTCCAAATCCCCAGAATTTGACGGCGAATGTGGCGCAAGGCGCGCCAGAAAATATCTTTTTCGTCTAATATACCATTGTAAAGATTGGGCTATTTGTCGCGTCGGGCCGGGAAACGCCGGCGGTTCTTTACTCCCGAGAGCCGCGACCCGACGTGACCGGACGGCCCATGATTGAATGGGGCACCTTTCCCAAGCGGTGCCCGCATTTTCCAGGAGAGCATGCCATGCGCAAGCTTATTATGACCGCAGCCGCCGCTGCCGTTCTCGCCTCTGGTACTGCCGCATTCGCTGCGGTCAAGCACACCACCGGCACGATCAAAAGCTTTGATGGAACGGCGATGAGCCTAGTTCTGGATAACGGAGCCACCTTTACGTTGCCCCAGACCTTCAAGGATCCTGGCCTGAAGGTCGGCGAAAAGGTCCGCGTCACGTGGGATATGAGCGGCAAGGATAAAATTGCCGAGGCAGTCAAGATCGTGAAGTGATGTCCTGCCCGCTGGAGCAAGACGAGGTCTTACTCCTGGGTAGCGTAAGAGGGCGGAGCAGCGATGCTCCGCCTTTTCGCAACCCGATCACTAGAGGGCCGCGTGTCGGCTTGGACGCACGGCACTCTAAGGCAACCAAAACCGTTCGATCGTGTTATGCTAAGCTGGCCAGCGTGTAGCCCGGATACCGGACGCGGTTTCCGGATCGCGCAGTCAAAGGTCTGGAGCTTCCGTGTCATTGCGCGGCGCGGCGCTCCAAGGAGGAAATGAGGAGAAGCCGATGAAGGAATTCCATTGCGGGTCGCTCGTACCCGGCTGCGAGTGGCACACACGCGCCGAGGAGGAGGCTGAGGTCATGCGCCGTGCCGTCGAGCATCTGCGCGAGACGCACGGCGAGACGGTGATCCGCGAGACGATGATCGAGGCGATCCGCTCGCGCATCGAAAAGGTCCGCGACGCAGCGTGACGGTCAGGATTCGAGTGCCTCCGCGGCGCGCTTGAGCAGCGCGCCGCGATCAAGCGCAAAACCGGACTCGACCCATTCCTTTTCGAGATTCTTCAACGTTGCACCAAGCTTCGGCCCCGGTGATGCGCCAAGCGTCGTCAGATCGGCGCCCTTGACCGGAAAAACAGGGTTTTGCCATTTTGCAGCGAAGGCAAGCAGGCGCGAGAAGCCGCCGGCTTCGAGCAGTGCGTCATTGTCTTCGACCGCGCGGGCTCGAGCGGAAGCGAGCAACAGCCGCAACCGATCGACAAAGCCTTGGCGGTCGCCAAAATAAAGCCTTTTCGCCAACTCTCCTTCGGTCGTTTTCGGATCGACGGCAGCCGTGATCGCCCAATTCCGCAGCCGGCTTGCTTCGCTCACGGAAAGCCTCAATCTCTCGGCAAGCGTTTTCATGCGCGCGGCATCCGGCGGCACGATGGCTTCCAGCCTGAGCAGCGGGTCCGGCGCCCAGGCCAGATCCTTCTCGGTCTTGGTCAGCCCGTGGATGGCATCGATGCCCCATTTCTCGCTTTCCGGCAAAACGGCGGTCAGAACGCCGGCCTGGCGCATCCACAGCAGCGCCCGCGACGGATCTGGCGCTGACAGCAATTTCTTCAATTCCCACCAGACGCGCTCGACCGAGAGCTGGTCGAGCCCCTGCTTCAGCCGGGCACAAGCCTTCAACCCTTCGGCATCCGGCCTGCCCTCGCCATACCATGCGAAGAAACGGAAGAAACGCAGGATGCGCAGATAATCCTCGCGGATACGCGCTTCCGGATCGCCGATGAATCGCAGCCTCCGCGCTTCGATATCGGCGATACCGCCGACCAGATCGACGACCGTTCCATCGGCTTCGGCATAGAGTGCATTGATGGTGAAATCACGCCGCTCAGCGTCGGCTTTCCAGTCGCGGCCGAACGACACTTTGGCGCGCCGGCCGTCGGTTTCGATATCGGCACGCAGCGTGGTGACCTCATAGGCCTTGCCGTGGCCGACCGCGGTGACTGTGCCATGCTCGATGCCGGTCGGTACCGTCTTGAAGCCTGCCGCCTCGGCGCGCCGGATGGTTTCCTCGGGCACCGTGGTGGTGGCGATGTCGATGTCGGCGACCGGCTGGCCGATGAGCGCGTTGCGCACCGCACCGCCGGCGACACGCGCCTCCTCGCGGCCATCAGTCAGCGCGGCGAGCAGGCGCTGCAGGTGGCGTTCGCCGAGCCACCCGGCCTTGCCCGCGATCGACACTGGATCGCTCACGAATAGAGCCTTTCATAAAGCGTACGGATGATGCCCGCGGTGACGCCCCAGATGTGCTGGCCGCCATAGGGCATCTCGTAATAGAACCATTCGAGGTCGTTCCACATGCGACTGTCTCTGGTGTGGTTGGCGGGGTCCATCAGAAAGCCCAGCGGCACCTCGAAGACGGCATCGACTTCGTCGGAATTCAGCGTCAGGCTGAAACCGGGCCGCACAATCCCGAGCACCGGGGCGATGCGATAGCCGCTGCCGGAAACGTAGTCCGGCAGACGGCCGATGATCTCGATGTAATCACTATCGAGACCGATCTCCTCGGATGTCTCGCGCAACGCCGCCGCTTCCGGGCTCGCATCGGTTGGATCGATGGTACCACCGGGGAAAGCCACCTGCCCCGAATGGTTGCGCAGCTTTTCCGCCCGCCTGGTCAAAAGGACCGTGGCTTCATGGCCATGATCGACCACCGGGATCAGCACGGCGGCATCGCGCAGCGCCTTGGCCAGCTTCAGCCTGGGATGGCCCGGATTGAAGCGGTGGTCGCCAAAATCGTCGCCGGCATGCGCCAGCGGCTGCGCCGCGACGCGCTGGCGAAACCCGGCAGCGGAAAACGGCAACGGCATCACCTGATCCATCATAGGCGGTCCATCATGCGCTCAGCCGTTTCAGTTTCTCAGCCGGCATGATTGGATAGACCTCGCCTTTGGAACGGACGGCAAACATCGTCTTGCCACCGATGTCGATCTCTTCGCCGTGCTCGACCAGCTCGTACATCACCGGCCGTGCCACCAGCGCCTCCAGCCGCCCGCGCACCAGCACATAAGGCTTCAGGCCACCTGTCTCGTCCTCATCGACGAAGCGCAGCGGGTGTCCCGCCCCAGCCTCTACCACGTCGCCGACATTGGTGCGAAAGGTGACGATTTGTCCGTCGCCGGCGCCCGACACGTCCATCTCGACGGCAATGAAGGGCGCGTCGGCGACGCGGATGCCGACCTTTTCCACCGGCGTCACCAGGTAGGTTCTACCGTCCGCGTCCTTGCGCAGCACTGAGGAAAAAAGCTGCACCAGCGGCATCCGGCCGATCGGCGTTCCCAGATAGAACCAGGTGCCGTCCTGCTTGATTTCCATGTCGAGATCGCCGCAAAATGCCGGATTCCAGCGTTCCACCGGCGCCGGCCCCTTGCCAGCGCGCGTCGCGCGCGAGACCAGCGCCTCCAGCCCGCGCGCCTCGGTCGCGGCCGTCAGCCTCTCTTCACGATAGTCGGCGGCTTCCGTCATGGTCACGAAATAGTCACTGTTGTTCCGCTTGTCAGCCTAAGTCTGTGATTTAAGTTCATTGCAGGCGCCATGCGAGGCCGAATCGCGGCATTCTCTGCGGCACCAAGGTGCCAAGCGGAATTTCCAACCAGAAGGATCGATGCTGCATGAGCGTTATGATCAAGGAAAGCCCGATCAGCGAAAAGGACATGGTGGCGCAGGCCGAGAAAGCGCTGGCCGACATTTCGAGGGTCCGTGACGGCGTCGGCCGGGTCATTTTCGGCCAGGAAAGCGTCGTCGAGCGCACGCTCGTCGCATTGCTGGCCGGCGGCCATGCACTGCTGGTCGGCGTGCCCGGCCTCGCCAAGACCAAGCTGGTCGAAACGCTGGGCATCGTGCTCGGCCTCGATTCGCGCCGCATCCAGTTCACGCCCGACTTGATGCCATCGGACATTCTCGGCTCCGAGGTGATGGAGCAGGATGAATTCGGCAAGCGCTCCTTCCGCTTCATTTCCGGGCCGATCTTTGCGCAACTGCTGATGGCCGACGAGATCAACCGCGCCTCGCCACGCACCCAGTCGGCGCTGCTGCAGTCGATGCAGGAATACCACGTCACCATTGCTGGCGTGCGCCATGATCTGCCGTCACCGTTCCACGTCCTGGCGACGCAGAACCCGCTGGAGCAGGAAGGCACCTATCCGCTGCCGGAAGCGCAGCTCGACCGCTTCCTGATACAGGTCGATATCCTCTACCCCGAGATCGAGGCGGAGCGCCGCATCCTGCTGGAAACCACCGGTATCGAGGATGCCAAGGCTGAAAACGTGCTGCAGCCGGCGCGGCTGAAGGACATCCAGACGCTCATCCGCCGTATGCCGGTGCCGGAAAGCGTCGTCGAGGCGATCCTCAAGCTGGTGCGCTCAGCGCGCCCCGGCCAGGGCAACGCCGATACCGACAAGCACGTCGCCTGGGGCCCAGGCCCGCGCGCCAGCCAGGCGCTGACGCTGTGCACCCGCGCCCGCGCCCTCTATGATGGCCGGCTGGCGCCGTCGGTCGACGACGTTCGCGCGCTCGCCGAGCCGGTGCTGCAGCACCGCATGGCGCTGACCTTCGCCGCCCGCGCCGAGGGCACCACGGTTCGCGATGTTGTGGCGAAGCTCGCGAAAGGGATTTGATGGCGCGCATCGGTGAAGCGCAGGCACCGGCAGCGACGCGCGATGCGCTCGCCAGAGGCCGGTTGCGGGCTTCGTTGGTGCCGGACCTGCTGGTCGAGGCGCGCCGCATCGTCAACACGGTAATTGCCGGCTGGCATGGCCGCCGCAAGCGCGGTATCGGCGAGAATTTCTGGCAGTTCCGGCCCTATGTCGAAGGCGATTCCTCGCGCATTGACTGGCGCCGTTCCGCCCGCGACGATCACACCTATGTCCGCGACCGTGAATGGGAGGCCGCCCACACGGTGTGGCTGTGGGCCGATCCCTCGCCTTCCATGCTCTACAAATCGACCGGAGCCAGCGTTCCCAAGGAATCGCGCGCCCTGGTGCTGGCGCTGGCCATGGCCGAGCTTTTGTCGCGCAGCGGCGAGCGCATTGCCTGGCCGGGCCTGACCGACCCGTTCACCGCCCGCAATGGCGCCGAGCGCATCGCGGCGCAACTGATGCACGCCGCCGACCTGCCGGCAAAGCCCGACCTATCCGGCATTCGCCGGTTCTGCGACATCGTCCTCGTCAGCGATTTCCTCGACCCGGTCGAGGACACCATGGCGTGGCTGGACGTGCTCGCCCGCCACGGCGTGCGCGCCCATCTGGTCGAGGTCGCCGATCCGGCCGAGGAAAGCTTCCCCTATGCCGGGCGCACCGAATTCACCGATCCTGAGACCGGCGACAAGCTGACCGCCGGCCGCGCCGAAATGCTGGGCGAGGAATATCGCCTGCTTTATGCCGCCCGCCGCCAGGAACTGGCCGCCTGGTGCAAACGGCTTGGCTGGAGCTTTACCGTCAATCATACCGATCGCCTTGCCTCCGAGGCGCTGGTGCGCATCCACATGGCGATGACCGGCGAAGGCGCCTTTGCCGGGAGGGCCCGCGCATGAGTTGGCTGCCGCTCTCCTTCGGGGCGCCGATGGTGCTGTGGGGCCTGCTGGCGCTGCCGGTGATCTGGTGGCTTCTGCGGCTGACCCCGCCCAGGCCGCAAACCGAGGTGTTTCCGCCGCTCAGGATTCTCGCCCGCGTGCTGAGGCGCGAAGAAACGCCGCAGCAGAGCCCTTGGTGGCTGACGCTGCTCAGGCTGCTGATGGCCGCGCTTGTCGTGGCAGCACTTGCCGAACCGGTCTTCAATCCGCGCGAAAAGCTGCCGGCCGAGGGCGCTGCCCTGGCGCTGGTGATCGACAATGACTGGGCAAGTGCCGCCGACTGGGGCAAGCGGGTCGCCACCGCCGAGCGGCTGATCGCCGATGCCAATTCGAACGGCGTGCCGGTGCTCATCGCTTTCACCGCCGAGAAGCCGAATGCCGAGATCGGTCCCTTCGATGCCGCTGCCGCGCTCGACCGGCTGCGCGCGGCAAAGCCGCGGCCGATCCCGACCGACCGCCCCGCCGTCTATGCCCGCGTCGCTTCAGCCTTGGAGTCGCTGCCTGGCGCCAGCGTCGCGGTGCTCGCCGATGGCTTGGCGGCGCAAGGCGACGAAGCCGCCTTCAACACGTTGTTGTCGAAGAACGCGGCACGTGTTGTCTGGGCCGTCTCCGACCGGCTGTCGCTGACCGGCCTGACCGGCGCCGACAACCAGGTCGACGGCTTCGCCCTGACCGCCATCCGCGCACCGGGCGATCCGGCACCTGCACAGGTGACGGCCGGCGCGTTCGACGACAAGGGGCGCCGCATTGCCGACGCGACGCTGACCTTTGCCCCGGGCGGAACCACCGCCACCGGCACGGTGGCGGTGCCGTTCGAACTGCGTAACGACTTCGCCTACATCGCGCTCGATGGCGAGCGCCAGGCCGGTGCCGTCCGCGTGCTCGATGAGAGCTCAAAACGCCGCCGCGTCGGGCTGTTGTCGCAGGCCGAGGCCGACCAGGCGCAACCGCTGCTGTCGCCGCTCTACTACATCCGCCGCGCCCTGCAGCCGTTCGCCGATCTGGTCGAGCCGTCGAGCGTCGATCTCGCCGACGCCATCCCGCAACTGCTCGATCAGAAGCCGGCGATGATCGTCATGGCCGATGTCGGCACCATTCCGGAACAAGCGCGGCAAAGGCTGGTTGACTGGGTCGACAAGGGCGGCACGCTGGTGCGTTTTGCCGGTTCGCGGCTGGCCGCTGCCGGCAATGACGACGACCTGCTGCCAGTTCGGCTGCGCACGGGCGAACGATCGCTTGGCGGCGCGCTGTCATGGACGGCGCCGCAGCCGGTCACCGAATTCCCGAAAACCGGTCCCTTCGCCGACCTCGCGCCGCCCACCGAGGTCACCGTCACCAGGCAGGTCCTAGCCGAACCGACGCCCGACATCGTCGAGCGCACCTGGGCTACGCTTGCCGACGGTACGCCGCTGGTGACCGGGATGAAGAAGGACAAGGGTACCCTCGTGCTGTTCCACGTCACCCCCGAGGCGACGTGGTCCAACCTGCCGATCTCCGGCAGCTTCGTCGAGATGCTGCGGCGCATCGTGCAATTGTCGCGCAACCAGGGCGCGGCTGTCGCCAATGCCGAGGCCGCCGCCACGTCGCTGGCACCCTATCGCATGATCGCCGCCGACGGCACGCTGGTGCCGCCGACGCCGGATGCCAGGCCGCTGGTGCCCGGCGCCGGCCCGCTGCCGGTGACGCTGGAAAACCCGCCCGGCCTCTACGGCTCGGAAACGGGAGTGTTCGCTCACAATCTGCTCGGTGGCGACAGCGCGTTCACGCCGCTGGCCCGGCCTGATATCACGGTGCCGGTCACCACCATCCAGTATGCCTTCGACGAACAGCGCAACCTCAAAGGTCCGCTTGTCACGGCCGCCCTGGTGCTGATGGTGCTCGACACGCTTGCCGTATTCTGGATGGGCGGCCTGTTGTCGCGCCGGCCGCGCCGTGCCGGCGCTGCGGCGACGGCAGCCGTCCTGCTGATTGCGCTCGGCGCCTTGATTGGCCACGCGGACGTCGCGCGTGCCGACGACGCCAAGCCGGGAGATACGGAGGCGATCGGGGACATTTCAAAGACCCGGATCGCCTATGTGCTGACCGGCGAGCCGGGTGTCGATTCGATCAGCCGCGCCGGGCTCGAAGGCCTGACCCGCTTTCTTATCGAAAAAACCGCGCTCGAACCCGGAGCACCGGCCGGCGTCGACATCTCGAAGGACGAACTTTCCTTCTATCCGCTGATCTACTGGCCGATCGATCCCTCGGCCCCGATGCCCAGCGAGGCCGCCATCGCCCGCATCGACGCCTACATGCAGCAGGGCGGAACGGTCTTGTTCGACACCCGCGACCAGTTCGCCAATGGCATTGGTGCGGATTCGACCAGCCCGGCGACGGAGCGGCTGCGCGACATCCTCGGCAACCTCAACGTGCCACCGCTTGAACCGGTGCCGTCGGACCACGTGCTGACCAAATCCTTCTACATCCTTCCGGAGTTTCCTGGCCGTTTTGCCGGCAGCCCGCTTTGGGTCGAGGCATCGCTCGAAGCCAGCAACACCGAGAACCGCCCGGTGCGCACCGGCGACGGCGTTTCGCCGATCATGATCACCGCCAATGATTTCGCCGGCGCCTGGGCGGTCGACGAGAATGGCGACCCGCTATTGCCGACGGTGCCGTCGGATCCGATGCAGCGCATCTATGCGCTGCGCGCCGGCGTCAACATCATGATGTATATGCTGACCGGCAACTACAAATCCGACCAGGTGCACGTCCCGGTGCTGCTCGAACGGCTGGGGCAATAGACCATGAACTGGTCGCTCGCCTTCGAACCGCTCATCACCTGGCCGCTGCTCGCCGTGGTTCTGGTGCCGCTGCTGCTGCTGGCGCTGGCCGGCCTTTGGTTTCGCCAGCGCGGCGCGGTCTTCCGCCTGACAGCCCTGATTGCGCTGGCTGCGGCGTTGCTCAATCCGGTGTTTCTCAACGAAGAGCGCGAGCCGCTGAAAAGCATCGTCGCGGTCGTCGTCGATCGCAGCCAGAGCCAGGATATCGGCGACCGCACCAAACAGACCGATGAGGCGTTGGCCGGGCTTCAGCAGCGTCTCGGCCGCTTCAAGCAGTTCGACGTCCGTGTCGTCGAGGCCGGCAAGTCCGAAGCCGCCGACGAGCGCACCGAGACGCGGTTGTTTTCCTCACTCGAAAATGCTTTCCGCGACGTGCCGCCGTCGCGCATCGGCGGCGCCATCATGATCACCGATGGCGAGGTGCATGACGCGCCGCCCGGCGCACCCGACTTCAATGCCCCGCTGCACGCGCTGATTACCGGCAACGAGCATGAGAAGGACCGCCGCATCCGCTTCGAGAATGCGCCGCGCTTCGGCCTCGTTGGCAAGCCGCTCGACATGACGTATCGTGTCATCGCCACCAACAACGAGACCGGCCCGGTCGATGTCCGCGTATCGGTCAACGGCGAGCAGGTATCGGTCGAGCACGCCAACATCGGCCAGGCGATGCCGCTGCAGGTGACCATTCCCAGCGCCGGGCGCAACATCGTCGAACTCGCCATCAACCACGAGCCGGGCGAACTCACCGACACCAACAACCGCGCCATCGCGCTGATCGACGGCATCCGCGAAAATCTGCGCGTGCTGCTTGTTTCCGGCGAACCGCATGCCGGCGAGCGCACCTGGCGCAATTTGCTGAAATCCGACGCTTCGGTCGACCTCGTGCACTTCACCATCCTGCGCCCGCCGGAAAAGCAGGATGGCACGCCGATCAACGAATTGTCGCTGATCGCCTTCCCGACGCGCGAGCTGTTCGTCGAGAAGATCAAAGATTTCGACCTGATCATCTTCGACCGCTATCAGCACCGCGACGTGCTGCCGATCCTCTATTACGACTACATCTCCGAGTATGTCGAAAAGGGCGGCGCGCTACTGATCGCGGCAGGCCCCGAATATGCCGGCGAAAGCTCGATCGCCCGCACGCCGCTGATGTCGGCACTGCCGGCAATGCCGACCGGCGAGGTCATCGACAAGGCCTTCTACCCACGTCTCACCGATACCGGCCAGCGTCATCCGGTAACGCGTGGGCTCGACGGCTCCGCGACCGAGCCGCCGCACTGGAGCCGCTGGTTCCGCACCATCGGCGTCGAGAACCCCGAGGGCGAGGTGGTGATGAAGGGTGCCGACAACCGGCCGCTGCTACTGCTCGATCGCAAGGGCGAAGGCCGCGTCGGCATGCTTTTGTCCGATCAGGGCTGGCTGTGGGCGCGCGGATTCGAGGGCGGCGGCCCGCACGTCCAGCTCTACCGGCGCATCGCCCACTGGCTGATGAAGGAGCCCGAACTCGAGGAAGAGCGGCTGACCGCCGACGGCCGCGGCATGGTGCTGGAAATCCGCCGCCAGACGATGAGCGACGATCCCGGCCCGGCGCAAGTCATCACGCCGTCCGGCAAGGCACTGATCGTCAGGCTCGAGAAATCCGAGCCAGGCGTCTTCCTCGGCAGCGTCGAGACCAGCGAAATCGGTCTCTATCAGGTCGGCAATGGCGACCTGACGGCATTGGCCCATGTCGGGCCGGTCAACGCCCCGGAATTCACCGACGTCGTCTCCACCGAGAACCGGCTGAAACCACCGGCTGAGGCAACCGGCGGCAGCGTTCGCCGGCTGGCGCCGGCATCGGCCATTGGCAACCTGACCAGCACCGTCACGCTGCCATCCGTAGTCCCGGTCCGTTCCTCGGGCGCGGCTTCCGGCAATGACTGGATCGGCCTGCGCACCACCGACGACAGCGTGCTCAAGGCCGTCTCGCGCGTGCCGCTGTTCGGCGGCTTCCTCGGCCTCGGCCTGCTGCTTCTGGCGATGGGCTCGATGTGGTACCGCGAAGGGCGGTAACGCGGTTTATCCTTCTCCCCTTGTGGGAGAAGGTGGATTGGCGCGCAGCGCCAAGACGGTTGAGGGGTGCTGGACGGAGTGCCGTCCTTGCCAAGCTGGAACACCCCTCATCCGACCGAGCTTCGCTCGGCCACCTTCTCCCACAAGGGGAGAAGGAAGAAAGCGAACCGCCCTACTCCTCCGGCTCCGTCGTGAACATCAGCGGGTAGCCCTTGGCCTTGCCGGCATCGGTTGCCCGCGCCGCCTTAGTCTCGGCGACATCCCTGGTGAAGACGGCGACAACGCAGACGCCGCGCCGGTGCGCGGTGATCATTATCCTATGCGCCTGGTCTTCGCTGAGCTTGAACTCGGCCTTCAGCACCGTCACGACAAACTCGCGCGGAGTGAAATCGTCATTGACCAGGATGACCTTGTAGAGCTTCGGCCGTTCGACCTTCGGCTTCGTGCTGGTACGGGGTTTTGTCGTGATTTCAGGCATTGGACCGGCAATTGCGTACGACAGCTTTGCGGTCATTTTGACATGGGCAAAAGCGGTCGTCCATTCAACCGCGCGCGATCGGCTTCCCGGCAGGCGCAGTTCAAAAGTCCGTGCCTATGTGGGAACTGCCGTCTGGCGTTCAACGGGGGGTGTGGGCCGGGACTGGCCCTACTGTCTGCACGCAACAAAAAAGACGACCGCTCCAGGCAAATCGCAACTGGAGCGGTCTTCTCATAGGGTAGAAAGATGTCGCTTGATCAGGCCTTCGGAGTTGCCTTGACCGCGTGCTTCTTGTGCTTCTTGACGGTCTTCTTGGCAGCGACCTTCTTCACGGCCTTGGCCGGCGCAGCGGTCGTCGTTGTCGTCGCAGCCGGGGTGGTGGTCGCGGCATTGGCGCTGCTGGCGCCGAGAACCGGCATCGAGACGGCCAGCGCGATGGCGAGACCGAGGGCGGAGAGGAGGGACTTTTTCATGGCTTCACTTCCTTTTTGTGCAGATCGGATTGTGTCACTGAACGGGATCGATCGGTGTCACTCCAAGCAGCTTCAAAGCATTCGCGAGCATCCGGATTCCCTGTGCCTGTTTCTTGTTGGCGCAGAACCGGTTTCCCTTTCTTTGAAGTGCTTTCGCAGCGGTGACCTGCGTTGCCGCGGCATGGGTTTCGAGGGCTTCGTCAAACTGGCGGTTCAGATCGATGCAACGCTCGCTGCGGGTGGTCGCCACCTTTGCATCGGCCGCCTTTGCATTGGCCACCTTCGCATCGGCCAGTTTTGCATCGGCATGTTCGACCGCGGCCGTGACGAGCGAAATGGAAAGCAACGCACCCATCAGACTGATCGAGAACCTTTGCTTTGGTCTGTCCGTAATCCCGTAACGCGTGTCGCAGCCGATGACCTGACCGCCACGGCACCACTTATGCCTTTGATTTTTTTCGGCAGTTTTTCCGGATTGTAGAATTTTGTTTCTGGATTGTTTCTGGGCAGCCCGGATCGAGCCGCCGATCTTCACTGGCCAACTTATGGCCTGAATTCTATCGTCTGGCTGACGGCCGAAGCAGCGCTTGGGCGATCCACAAATGACAGGTTCCCGGTGAAATCCGACCCCACATACTGATCGTCGACGACGACAAGGGCATTCGCGACCTGCTTCAGGAATTTTTCCAGAAGCGAGGGCTGCATACATCGATCGCCGCCGACGGCACCGAGATGGAGACCATCCTGCGCCGCGCCCAGGTCGACCTGATCGTCCTGGACGTCATGCTGCCCGGCAAGAGCGGGCTGGAGCTCTGCCGCGAGTTGCGCGCCAATTATTCGACGCCGATCATCATGCTGACCGCGGTTACCGAAACTACCGACCGCGTGGTTGGGCTGGAGATGGGCGCCGACGACTACGTGCCGAAACCCTTCGATCCGCGCGAGCTGCTCGCACGCATTCGTGCCGTCTTGAGACGCAATGGCGCCGCCGAACCGCGACGCGCCGCCTCGCGGCAGATCTACCATTTCGCCGGCTGGACGATGGACTGTTCGCGCCGCCGGCTGATGGCGCCCGGCGACGTCAGGATCGAGCTGACGATGGCCGAATTCAATCTCCTGCAGACCTTCGTCAAGAGCGCGCAGCGCGTACTGAGCCGCGAGCAGCTGATCGAGCTGTCCGGCGGCGACAGCGGCTACAGCTTCGACCGCAGCGTCGACATTCTGGTCAGCCGGCTGCGGCGCAAGATGGAGGACGACCCGAAAACGCCGAAGCTGATCCTGACCGTGCGCAGCGGCGGCTACCAGTTCCTGCCTGAGACGACCTCCGAATGAGACGCATCCTGCCGCAAACGCTGCCGGTCTGGGTGCTGCTCATCGTCATCGCCGGCCTGCTGATCAGCCAGATCGCGACCCTTTACATCGTTTCGCGCGACCGTGCCGCCGCCAATGACGTCGTCGATCTCTACCGGCTGAACGACCGCGCCTTCTCGCTGGTGCAGCTGATGCATGATGCTACGCCGGAACAGCGCAAGGCGACGGCCTCCGGCCTGTTCAACGCCACTTATGCGCTCACCGTCTCCGACACGCCCGCCGTTACTTCGTCGATAGCCGGCGACGACGAACTGGCCGAATTGGAAGACATATTGGTCGGTCGGCTATCGAAGTTCGGCATCACCGACGCGCGGGTCCGCCGCGACCCGGCAACGCACGAAGCCGACGCTCCCGGTGGGACGGTCGCCGGTCCCGATATCGGCCAGGTCGAGCGCGACCTGCTGGTGCTGGCGGCCGATTTCGCCCAGAGCGACAAGCTGACCGCTTCGCTTCGCTTTGCCGACGGCCAATGGCTGAACTTCACCGAGCCGAACACACCGGCCGGACCGATACTGAGCTTCGATAGCCTGCCGCTCTATGCCTTGATCGCCGGGCTGGTGGTGGCTTCCTCGATCTGGTCGCTGCGCCGGCTGACGGCGCCCTACCGGATGATGGAGACCGCGGTGAAGCGGATCGGCGAGGACCTGAAAAGCCCGCCGATCGCCGAGAGCGGCAGCCGCGAGGTGCGTACCGCGGCAAAGGCGGTCAATGCCATGCAGGCGAGGCTGCGCGCCTACGTCGAGGACCGCGAGCATCTTGCGGCCGCACTGGCGCACGACCTGCGCACGCCGCTGACCAGGATGCGGCTGCGCCTCGAACTGCTGAGGAATTCGTCCGTGCGCGCCGCACTGGCGCACGACCTCGCCGACATCGAAGGCATTGCCAGCTCGGTCATCGACTTCGCCACTTTCGAGGTGACCGAGGAGAAGAGCGAGAGGATCGATTTCTGGTCGCTGGTAGAATCGATCGCCGACGGCTTCGACGAGGTCTCCTTCGACAATGAGGACGCGCGCTCGCGCGGCCTGATCTGCGTCGCGCGGCCGGTCGCGCTACGGCGCTGTGTCACCAACCTCGTCCAGAACGCGGTGACCTATGGCAAGAGGGCGCATCTCAGCCTGCGTCAATCAGGCAAGACAATCACGCTGGCGATCCATGACGAGGGTCCGGGCATACCGCAAGCCGAGCTCGACGCCGTGTTCGGCTCGTTCGTGCGCCTGGAACAGTCGCGCAACCGTCAGACCGGCGGCCTCGGCCTCGGCTTGACCATCGCCCGCAACATCGCCCGTAGCGCCGGCGGCGAAGTCAGCCTGTCCAACCATCCCGATGGCGGCCTGATGACGGAGCTGCGCCTGCCGCTTGCGGTTTAGCTTGCGGTATCGGGCTAAGCCGGCGTTCCTTCGCGCCCCCTCTGTTCTGCTGGACACCTCCTCCACAGGTGGGAAGATTGGCCGTCGTCGCCGATTTCGCCAATTACAAACGTTGGAATGTGAGAGCCGTCCGCGAAACCGCCGATCTCCCCCAAGTAGGAGAGATGTCCGACAGAACAGAGGGGGGCGCGACAGAACTCGGCGTTTGGTCTTGGTTCTCTCCCCAAGGAGAAAAACTACCTTCTCAACACCGCGCTCAGCACATCCCTGACGCCGATGGCGCCGACAAAGCGCGACTGGTCGTCGAACAGCGCCACCGGTGCCGTCTGCGAGCGATGCATGGCCAGCATCACGGTCTTCAGCGAGGTGCCGGGATTGGCCCAGAACACCTGCGCCGTCTCCTCCGGCTGGGCTTCGACATCGGCGCAGGACACCCATACCGCGGGCTTGCCGTCGCGCTCGGCCGCCGCCACCAGCCCATGCTCGTCGATCTTGAAACGCGTCGTCCTGCGCCGGTCGAGCCACACCCAGCCGTTCTCGCCGTGTTCGAGGTCGCGGCGGTCGCGCATGACGTTCCACGCGGTCAGCACCGAGAGCGGGTTCACATTGGCGATGAAGTCGCGGACATAGTCGTTGGCGGGCCGCAGCACGATGTCTTCCGGCGCGCCGGTTTGCACGATGCGCCCGCCTTCCATGATGGTGATATGGGTGCCGATCTTCAGCGCCTCCTCGAGGTCGTGGCTGACGAAGATGATGGTCTTCTTCAGCTCGGCCTGGAGCTGCAGCAACTCGTCCTGCAGCTTGGTCCGGATCAGCGGATCGAGCGCCGAGAACGGCTCGTCCATGAGCAGGATCGGCGCCTCGGTGGCAAAGGCGCGCGCCAGGCCGACGCGCTGCTGCATGCCGCCGGAAAGCTCATGCGCATATTTCTTCGACCACTGGTCGAGATGAACCAGCTTCAGTTGCCTGTTCACCCGCTCCTTGCGCTCGGCTTCGGGTACGCCGGCGAGCTCGAGGCCAAGGCCGACATTCTCCTCCACCGTGCGCCACGGCAGCAGCCCGAACTGCTGGAACACCATCGCCACCTGCTTCTGCCGCAGCCGCCGAAGCGTCGCCTCGTCGCAGGTGACGACGTCGACCGTACCGTCGCCGTCCTTGACCAGCACCTGGCCGCGCGAGACGACGTTCAGCCGGTTGACGGCTCTGAGCAGCGTCGATTTGCCGGAGCCGGAAAGCCCCATCAGCACCGAGATCTCGCCCTCGTTCACGGTGAGGCTGGCGCCGGCGCAGCCCAGTACGTTGCCGGTCTGTTCGAGGATCTCGGCTCGGGTGGCACCACTGTCGATCAGCGCCAGCGAGCCTGCCTGGTCGGCGCCGAAGACGATGTCGACATTCCTGAAATCGACGGCGACGGTCATTTCTTGCCTCCCACGCCGATGCGCGTCATCCGGTCGAGCACGATGGCGAGCACGACGATCGCCAGCCCTGCCTCAAGCCCGAGGTCGATCCTGCGCGAACCGAGCGCCCGGTTGATTTCCGTACCGAGGCCGCCGGCGCCGATCAGGGCGGCGAACACCACCATCGACAGCGACAGCATGATCGACTGGGTCAGCCCAGCCATGATGGTCGGCAGCGCCGAAGGCAGCTCGACCTTCCACAGCAGCTGGCGCTTGGTGGCGCCGAACGCCTCGCCCGCCTCGACGATCGATTTCGGCACCGAGGTGACGCCGAGATGGGTGAGCCGAACCGAGGTCGGGATGACGAAGATGATGGTGACGATCAGGCCGGGCGCGTTGCCGAGGCCGAACAGGGTCAGCACCGGGATCAGGTAGACGAAGGTCGGCAATGTCTGCATCAGGTCGAGCACCGGCAGCATGACGCGATACACCTTCGGCTTGTGCGCGGCCCAGATGCCGAGCGGCACGCCGATGGCCATCGACACGGCGGCGGCGGCGACCACCAGCACCAGCGTCTCCACCGTCTGCTTCCACAGGTTCTGGTTGAGGATGAACAGCAATCCGATGAATACCGCCAAAGCCAGGCCTTTCGAGCGCTGCAGGAAATAGGCGAGCAGAGCGATCAGCGCGATCAGCAGAACCGGCGGCAGCAACAGCAGCCCGTCGACGATGCCGTCGAGCAGGAAGTTGAGGCTGTTGGAAAAAGCCCTGAAGATGGTGTCGAAATTGTCGGTGAGAAAGCCGAAAAACGCCTTCCCCCATGCCCCGATGGGAATCTTGTAACTGACCAGGAATTTGGAGATCGGATCCATCTAGCCCCTCTTCTACCGGCGCCGTCCTTCGCCGGACGGTCATCTTGTCACAGGATATGAAAAAGGGCAGCCATTTCTACCGTGGCTGCCCCTTGTCTCGTCATGCCAGATGGTCGGGTCAGCTTCCGAGCGCCGTTTTCACCGCAGCCGCCGCATCGCCGCCGTCGAAGGTGGTGACGCCGGCGATCCAGGGAGCGACCGCGTCCGGGTGCTTCTTCAGCCAGTCGGTCGCGACCGTATTGGCGTCGCCGCCCTTCAGGATCGCGTCCATCATCTCGCCTTCCATGTCCAGGTTGAACTTCAGATTGGCGATGAACTTGCCGGCGTTCGGACATTCGCTCATGTAGCCCTTGCGTACATTGGTATGCACGGTGGCAGCACCAAAGCCGCTATCTCCCATCCCCTCGAGATAGGTGATCTTCATGGCGCCCATCACCGGATGCGGCGTCCAGCCGAGGAAGGCGATCCATTCATTGTTCTTCATCGACTGGTCGGCCTGGGTGAGCATGCCGGCCTCGGAAGATTCGACCAGTTCGAAGCCTTCGAGATTGGTCTTCGGATCCTTGATCATGTCGAGGATGATGCGGTTGCCGTCATTGCCGGCCTCGATGCCGTAGATCTTGCCGTCGAACTTGT
This sequence comes from Mesorhizobium sp. M0040, assembly GCF_040323505.1. Lineage (NCBI taxonomy): Bacteria > Pseudomonadati > Pseudomonadota > Alphaproteobacteria > Hyphomicrobiales > Phyllobacteriaceae > Mesorhizobium > Mesorhizobium sp. M0040. Next base: position 115,399 of record NZ_JAMYVA010000016.1, on the reverse strand, counting down.
CCTTGAATTTGCCGAGATCGGTCAGCGTCTTGACACCGGCATCGGCGACATAGGTCGGAACGACGATGCCGTAGCCGGCACCGCTGAGATTTTCACTGACGGTCTCGACCGAGCCTTCGGCGGCATAGTCCTTGATGTCGTTGGTCATCGACGGCATCCAGTTTCCGAGGAACACGTCGAGATCTTTGTTCTTCAGGGACGCATAGGTCACCGGCACCGAAAGCTGGATCACCTGCGGCTCGTAGCCGAGCGCCGTGAGCAGCACCGAGGCGACGCCGGTGGTCGCCTGGATGTCGGTCCAGCCGACATCGGACAGACGCACCGTCTTGCAGCTTTCCGGATCGCCGGCGAAGGCCCCAGTCGTGGATAGAAAAGCCGCCAGGCCGAGGCCGGCGACGAATGAACTCATACGCGACATGAAAATTCTCCCATTTCAGTTCTCGGTGAAGCGAAGCGACGGTTTTATCTCCGCCTTTGTTCCGTCAGCCAAACATCATTCTGCTGCGGTTTCAAGCACTAAGGCAATCACGAACAACGGCGCAGGCTGGCCGATCAGCGACACGCCCGCCGCTTTCCGGATGGAAGTCGCCTTTTCCCGGTGGAATGTAGGCGCTCCCCCTCCCCGCTTTGTTGCAACTCGGCTTAAAAGGACGGCATGGCCAAGCTGTACTTCCATTATGCGACGATGAATGCCGGCAAGACGACGATGCTGTTGCAGGCCTCGTATAATTACCGCGAGCGCGGCATGACGACGATGCTGTTCATCGCCGGCCACTACCGCAAGGGCGATACCGGGCTGATCTCGTCGCGCATCGGCCTGGAGACGGAAGCCGAGATGTTCCGCGACGGCGACGATCTGTTTGCCCGGGTCGCCGAGCATCACGACCACGCCACGGTCCATTGCGTCTTCGTCGATGAGGCGCAGTTCCTCGAAGAGGAGCAGGTCTGGCAACTCGCCCGCATCGCCGACCGGCTGAACATCCCGGTCATGTGCTACGGCCTGCGCACCGATTTCCAAGGCAAGCTGTTTTCCGGATCGCGCACCCTGCTGGCAATCGCCGACGACCTGCGCGAGGTGCGCACCATCTGCCGTTGCGGCCGCAAGGCGACGATGGTGGTGCGCCTCGGCGCCGACGGCAAGGTGGCGAAACAGGGCGAACAGGTGGCGATCGGCAAGGATGTCTATGTCTCGCTCTGCCGCCGCCATTGGGAAGAAGAAATGGGCCGCGCCGTGCCCGACGATTTCATCGGCTTCACCAAAACCTGACCAGCGCTATTGCTTTCATCCGACCTCCCGGCCGACATTCGTTCGCCAATCGCGCCATCGTGCGGCGCTTGTTTAAGGCCTGCTTCCTATTTCAGAACCTCTCAGAGCCGTCGGGGAGTTCCCATGCTTCGAGCCATTTCGTCTGCCGCTGCTTTCCTCATCGCCGGCGCTCTTGCCGCGCATGCCGACGGCGATGCCGCTCTCGGCAGGAAAGTCTTCAACAGATGCATGGCCTGTCATGAGGCAACGAGCGACCACGACAAGGTCGGCCCGCATCTGCTGGGTGTCGTCGGCCGCACCGCCGGCACCGCGGACAGTTATCTCAGCCGCTACTCGCAGGGGATGAAGGACGCCGGCGCCGCCGGCCTGGTCTGGGACGAAGCAAACCTCGCCGAATACCTGCGCGCGCCGCGGCAGAAGGTCCCGGGCAACAAAATGGCCTTCTCCGGCCTGACCAGCGACGATGACATCGCCAATGTCATCGCCTACCTCAAGGCCGATCCCAAGCCCTGAGCATCGCTCCCGACCTAAAGTCCAGCCGCGGTTGAAGCGGTGTCTGACCGGACGGCAGTTACACCGTAATCATTGCCTGACTATCCTGCGGTCGGCCTCCTGAAATTCTTTTGTTTTCCTGTAATCCCATGTCTTCCGTCTTTCATTCGCCAAACCCGGCACATATATTCGCGGCGGTTTGCGAAACGAAACCGATGCCGAAGCGGGAGGCCCCAATGGCGACATTGCAGAATTTCGATGCCGAGATTGCCAAGACCAAGCAGGTCGTAGAGGACATGCGCACCAAGATCGAGCAGTCCGGTAGCGTGCTCGACACGCTCGCCACCGCCGACAAGAAGATCGGCGACGCCAATTTCGACATCGAGAATGCCCGCATTGAGGATGTGCTGAAGCAGCAGAAGGTGATGGAAGGCAATATCGCCGACCTGATTATCGGCCTCGAGGACGCCACCAACGTCTTCGGCGCCGAATTCGAGAGCATGAAGAACTACACCGGCTGGGAAAATTTCGTCGGTGTCTTCTCCAGCCAGCGCAAGCAGCGCCTGCGCACCGACCGCGTCCGCAACATGTCGCTGGCCGGCAATCTGCAGGAGCTGCTGGCGAAATCCGACACCATCGTCGGCATCCTCAAGGCGCAGAAGCAGGTTCTCGACACGCGCTACAAGACCTCCGAGGCCAGCCTGTCGCAGGTGATCGAGCGCCGCAAGACCACCATGTCCAATCTCGAGACCGTGCAGAAGCGCATCGAGGAGCTCAACCCGATGCTGCTCGACATCGAGAACAAGATCGCCGCCTCGACCAGCCAGAAGGTGCGCACGCAGCTGGAAGGCGAACGCTCGAAACTGGCCACGGAATACAACGAGAAGCAGGCCAAGGAGCAGGAATTGCTGGCCGAAAGCCAGACGCTGGAGCGCTACACCTCGATGTTCCAGACCTTCGTTGACTCGCTCAACAACCAGATCGCGGCGCAATCGACGCTGATCAACAAGCTGACCATCGATACCGAGCAGCGCATCGTTCTGTACAAGGCGCTGGAAGATTCGCTGAAGACCGCCGCCCAACAGGATGTCGCCCACAAGATCAACACGCTGGGCAGCCAGGTCGACAACACCGCCGAAGAGACCATGGCCGGCATTGGTGCCGCCTCGCAAAAGCACATCGGCGATCTGCTTGAAATGCACGAGAAGAACATGGTCGCCACCGCCGACATCCAGCGCCGCAAGAAGCTCGCCGACGATGCCTTCGCCCGCCGCTTCGACGATGTGATGAAGAAGCACAATTCGGCAAATTACGTGCAATCGTAATTGCTGCACGTGCACTGCTCCCAAGGGCTGGCAGCATGACCCCCGAAAACGAAGCGGCGGCGCGCTATTTCTCGGCGATCGCGGCGGCACTTGGCGGCCTCGAAGTGTTCATGCGCGACGATCGCTCGCCGCTCTACCGGCACGGCATCGTCACCAAGGTCGTGGCCGAATATATTGCGCGGCTCGACAAGTCGTTCTCGTGCTGGCGCAACCGGCTGGGCTTCACCGAGACGTTCCGCATCTCGCGCGCCGAAAGCGGTTTTCCGGTCTTCCAGAACCTGCTCGAGTTGGAGAACGACCGGCTCCAGGCCGATGCGCGACTCGCCAACCTTCCGCTGGCCGATGAGTTGCGCGAGGAAATGGCGGACTTCATCCTGCGCCACAAGGAATTTCCCGAAGCGCTGCAGAAGTCGATGGCCGAGCGGCTTTACCTCGAGGACGTCAAGAGCGAGACCACCTTCGGCCCGTTCACGCTGGCCCAGACGGTCAAGGTGTCGGTCAATCCGAAGACGTTGCGGCCCTATTATCTGGTCCACTGGGCCTGCTTCGACGGCAGCGCCAACCTGCCGCTTGTGTATATGGTGACGGTCGAGGATTCCTCGGACGACATGATCCGGCAGCTTGTCGACTCCAGCGGCAAACTTAATGAGAGGGTCGACATTCCGCTGCCGGTCGACGGCTTGCTCAATCCCGAGCTTGCCCACCGTTTCGACGATTTCACCGAGAAGAATTCCGCCTACGCGCTGTCGCCGGCGACCATCGCGGTCAACCTCGACAAGGATTTCGAGCCGCTGCATCCCAAGCAGCTGCGTCGCGTCGTGCTCGGCCCGTTCTATTCTGCAGGGATTACCGATAACAATTCGACGGTGAGCGAAGTGCTGGCCAAAGTGCGCAAGCCGGAAAACGCCTGGCTGCTGACCTGGACCATCCAGGAGGTCTTTTCCAAGGCCGAAAAGCCAGGCCGCAAGGGGCTGTTTTCGAGCGAAAAGACGACGCAGGAATTCTTCATCAATACCGACGATCTCGAGGCGGCGCGGCAAGGCGTGTCGAGCTATGAGAACCATGCGCTGATTCCGCACGAGGCCTATCAGGCGCTCTATGCCGCTGGCGAGGCGCAGAAGATCTTTTCGGGCTACAAGGTCCACATCCTGTCCAAAGGGCAGGTCATCAGCGACGTCTGACCGTCAAATCGCGGAGCATCCTCCATGGACACCGGCCTGACCACCATCCCGGAAGCGGCAATTGAAAAGCACCGTGCCACTGCGCAAAGTTTCATCACTCGCATCGTCGTGCTGGAGGACCCATCGCGCGAGTCCGGCACCGCGCTTGCCGGCACCAACCGCCGCTTCGTCTCTACCGTCTCGGTCGGCTCGGTGCGCCGCACGCGCGAGGTCGAGCTCTCCAAAACCGTCGCCGCCGTCCATTCCGACGACCAGTTGCTGACCATCCCGCAGCACACGCTGTTGTTTCGCGCCCGGCGCGGCACAGCGATAGCGCTGGCCATATCGGATGTCTTCGCCGAGGGCTCGGACCTCGAAAGTCTGCAGGCGAAAAACGCCCGCGCGCCGCTCGAAGGCGATGAAGCTGCCACCTTCAAGAAGCTGCTGTCGGCCTCTGCCTACATCTCCGCCTTCAGCCTTGCCTCCTATTTGTTCCAGCTGATCGACAGCGACGGCGAGGCGCCGAACGACACGCCCGAGCCGGACTTTCTGTTCGACACGCCACAGGATGCGGTGAAGTCGATCGTGGCCGGGCTCGACAGGGCGATAGCAGGTTCGAAGGACGATGCCGACCTGATGACCCGCGCCCGCGCCTTTGCCCGCGTCGCCATCGACGGGCTGTTGGCGCGAAAGGGCCGCTTCGACGGCATCGGTCCGTTCGAGAACGCGCATATCCGCATCGACGTCGACGATTTTACCCTTGACGGCTTCGACGTCGCGCCGGGTAAGCGGGCAAAGCCGCTGGTGATGACCTTCAAAAAACCGGAAGAGGTCGTCGGCAACCACATCGCCAAATACCAGTCGGTCAAGCTTGCCAAGATGCTGATGGCCTATGACTTCGAGCGCGAGCTGAACCCGTTCGTCGAGCTCGGCGGCTTCCTGTTCACTTTTATCGGCGATGGCGCGCCCGGCACCGGCAAGACAACGTTGATCCAGATGATCGCCGGTCTTCTCAATGGTTATTGCCAGGTCGCCGGCTATCCCTTCGCCTACGAGAATTTCGGCGTCGACCAGATCTCCTCCTACCAGGGCAAGTCGGGCCAGAACTGCCGCCAGTTCATCAACAATGTGCTGAACCCGCGCGTCATCGGCTTCGGCACCATCGACGATATCGACCAGGTGGCGGCACGCCGGTCCGACGACCGCGCCTCGGCCGGCCAGCAGGAAATCACCGGCGTCCTGATGGACGCCTTTGGAGGTGCGGCGACCGTGGTGCGCGGCAACTGCTCGTTCGGCATGTTCTCCAACTATCCCGAAAACGTCGACGACGCGCTACGCCAGCGCGCCGGCGCGCGCTGGCTGGTCGACGGCCCGCAGAGCCGCGACGACTACATCGACATCTTCGTTCTGCTCGCCGGCAAGAACCACAAGATCCCGCTCGGCGACCACAAGCTCTATGTGGCGCAAGAGATCCAGCGCGCGGTGATGGAAGCTTACGAGGAGCATGAGAAGCCACAGGAAGACGGGTTGATGAAGGTCTATGAGCGCTACATGAAGGAGAATGGCGCGCCAAAGACGATGGCCGACATCGGCACTTATCTGCATATGATCAAGGATGCCGAGCCGCGCTTTACCGGTCGCGCCATCAAGAACGTCACCGATGCCATCAAGATGCGCGCCATGGACATCGAATTGCCGGACGAGTGGTTCGAAAAGCCGGAAGCCTTCATGCACAAGGGTTACGACGACAAGAAAGCGATGATCGAGGAGCTGCGCGGGCCATTCTCGATGGACATGGTCATGCAGGAGATCAACCGCTACGCGGATTCCGAGTTCCGCTATTCCGACAAGTCCGATGATGCGGCGGTGACCAAGATGATCCGCGACACCCGTCTGCGGGAGCGTGCCGTCCGCGAGATCGAGGATATGAAGAAAAAGGGGCTGTGGAATGCGTGAGATGCGCCGACGCCCCCTTCTCCCCTTGTGGGAGAAGGTGTCGCCGAAGGCGACGGATGAGGGGTATTCGTCAAGCTGGAACACCCCTCATCCGACCGAGCTTCGCTCGGCCACCTTCTCCCACAAGGGGAGAAGGAGCGTTCGCGCCCCTCATCCGCCGTTCGGACACCTTCTCCCCGTGAACGGGAAGAAGAAAGCATGAGCCCCGCCAAGAAACCCGATCTGTTGCGCGACAACGAGCTGATCTACGGCCGGCTGCTGACGATCGACGAGCCGCACCTGATCCAGCGCTACAACAAGGCGATGGTCGCGTTCGGCTTGAAGCCGACCAAGTTGAAAAGCTTCGAGATCGATCGCACCGGCTTCTCGCCGCAGGTCGCCGAGGAATGCGGCGACTACAGCTACCTCGATCCGAACGAGGTCAACCGTCGCTTCATCATCCTGACGCCGTCGCAGATCGACCTGCCGGTGGTGCACACGGCGTTCTCCAACACTTCGCTGCTGATGTACGAGTTCATGTCCAAGAACCAGCGCGCCATCGATGCGCTGACGATCAAGGACGTCATCTACGGCGAGATCGAGGATTCGGTCCCCAAGGTCGACGACATCGAGGACCTGCTGTCGATCAATCAGGTCGAATTCAAGGTGCTGTCGGCCGAGGATGTGCTCGGCAAGGCCGCTGAACTCGGCAAGCTGGTCGACCGGCTGAAGCAGGAACCGGATGCCTGGCGCGACAACGCCATGCTTGCCCACATGGTCGAGCTGGCGAAGATCTGCGGCGACATCCGCGAGAATGCGCTGGTGCCGGACCAGGTGATCTTCCGCCACAATGCCTATTGGACCAGCCATTTCGGCGGACTTTATGTGTTCGTCGATCCCGACGTGACGACGGTGATCAGCGACCCGGCAGCGCCGGGTTTCCGCCGTTCGCGGCCCTGGCAGGTGAGCTACCTCTCGATCCACGACGCCGACAAGGTGTTCAAATTCCTCGCTTCGACCGGCCGCATCGAGCTGCCGCGCGCCTCATGGATCGAAACCTCCGGCTATCTCGAGCATCGCGCCGAAATGGTGGTGCGCGCGCTGATCCGCGACGCCGAGCCCGACCGCAATCTGACCGACGTCGATAAGGTCTGGCTGCAGACCTGGATCCACGGCCATACCGATCTGATCACCAGGGACGGCAATTTTCCCTTCCTCAACGCCGCCAAGCGCGAGATCGCCCAGCTCGGCCATCTCAAGATCGAGGATGTCTTCCCGCAGCAGCGCTTCCTGGTCATCCGCGCCAAGCCGGACCATCCCGACGCCTGGCTGACCAACCAGCTGATCTCGGACTTCGTGCCGCAGGACTTCGTTTCGCGTTACGTCTTCAACAAGCCGGGCCTCTACAGAGACTATGAAGGCTTCAGCGACGCCTGGCGATCGCATGTTGTGGACGTTCTGAAAACCACATATCTGAAGGACAAGGTGGCGTTTCGCACACGCCTCTACGGCTTGACTGACTGAGGGGGTGACATCGCCATGCTTGATCCGATCGTGAATTTCTTCACCCGGATTTTCCAGTGGATTGGCCGCGGCATCGGCCTGCTTATCGGCGCGATCCTGTGGCCGTTCCTGTGGGCGGGGCGCTGGTACACGCAACGCGGCTGGATCCTGAAGGCGGTGCTCGGCCTGGCTGTGCTCGTGCTGATCGGTCTCTATGTCAACTTCTTCTACGCCACTCAGTGGTGGAACAATTTCGACCCGAATTACGTCGACAAATACACGTTCGAAAAACGCAACAGCTCCGCCGGTGAACAGGTTTCCGCCGGCGCCGGCACCGACACGGCCAAGACCTGCGGAAATTCAGCCATTGCCCAGGTCGCTGCCGACCTGACCGACTTCAACGTCAACCAGAATGCCTGGGTGTCGTCGATGATCCTCTACAAGCTCGGCCTGTTCGGCATCGACTGGGACCACACGCCGTTCATGGACAACAAGGCGTCGTTCCAGCGCGGCATCAACCAGGCGGTACGGCGCACGGCGACCGAGCTTGCCGACAATCTCGGCCGCGTCCGCACCACCTCGCAGATCGACGCCGACCTGCAGGACGCCCGCGGCAATCTGCAGTTCGATGAGGAAACCTGGTATTTCGGCTTGAACCCGTTCGGGCCCAAGACGCCGACGCCGAGCTACTATCGCGACGCGGTGCGCAAGCTGCGTTCCTTCAACGCCCGCCTCGCAGCCTGCCAGGCGACGTTCGATGCCCGCGCCGACAATCTCAAGCAGTATATCGACCGCATTTCGTCCGATATCGGTTCGACCTCGGCGATCCTCAAGGAGCGTGCCGAAAACCACAATAATGGCTGGTTCGACACACGCGCCGACGACCGCTTCTGGTTCGCCTATGGCCAGCTCTATGCCTATTACGGGCTGATGAAGGGCGCACAGGCCGACTTCGAGGACGTCATCAAGGAAAAGCACCTGCAGAACCTGTGGGATACGATGGACGCGCAATTCGTCTCGGCGCTGCGCATCCAGCCCTTCATCATCGCCAATGGCCGCGAGGACGGCTGGCTGTTGCCGACACATCTGACGACGATGGGGTTTTACATACTCAGGGTGCGCTCGAACATGGTCGAGATCAGCAACGTGCTGACGCAGTAGCGGATCGTCCCGCACAGCCGGCGCTGGTGAATTTGCGCCGTTGCTTCTGTCGCTTTTCGCGTATTGCGCGGCTGTTTTGAGACGGCGGAACCGCGCCTGCTCTGGCTTCTATACGGCGCGGCAACCGGCGCGAAAAGAACCTGTAGCAGGGCAGCCGGCCGCAGAGGCATTTTCTTCGTAGGAAACATAGTTGCATGAAAGTTGACGTCGCGGCAGCGACAGAGGTAGAATATGCCCGCGCCTGCAATGCCGGGCTATTCTTGCGACCACACTAGTCAAATCCGTCCAATTCAGAGGGAAGTCGTCCATGGCCGAAGTGAAGTCCGACATCGAGATCGCGCGCGGCGCCAGGAAGAAGCAGATCCAGGAGATCGGCCAGAAGATCGGCATTCCGAGCGAACATCTTCTGCCCTACGGCCACGACAAGGCGAAGATCTCGGCCGAGTTCATCAAGTCGGTGAAGGGCAACAAGGATGGCAAGCTGATCCTCGTCACCGCCATCAACCCGACACCGGCCGGCGAAGGCAAGACGACGACGACGGTGGGCTTGGGCGATGGCCTCAACCGCCTCGGCAAGAAGGCCATCGTCTGCATCCGTGAGGCTTCGCTCGGACCGAATTTCGGCGTCAAGGGCGGTGCCGCCGGCGGTGGCTACGCGCAGGTCGTGCCGATGGAGGACATGAACCTCCACTTCACCGGCGATTTCCACGCCATCACCACCGCCCATAACTTGCTGTCGGCGCTGATCGACAACCACATCTACTGGGGCAACGAGCTCGGCATCGACACCCGCCGTGTCGTCTGGCGCCGCGTCATGGACATGAACGACCGGTCGCTGCGCGAGATCATCTGTTCGCTCGGCGGCGTCGCCAACGGTTTCCCGCGCGAGGCCGGTTTCGACATCACAGTCGCCTCGGAAGTCATGGCCATCCTGTGCCTGTCGACCGACCTGAAGGACCTGGAAAAGCGCCTCGGCGACATCATCGTCGCCTATCGTCGCGACAAGTCGGCCGTCTATGCCCGCGACCTCAAGGCCGACGGCGCCATGGCCGTACTCTTGAAGGACGCCATGCAGCCCAATCTCGTGCAGACGCTGGAGAACAACCCGGCTTTCGTCCATGGCGGCCCCTTCGCCAACATCGCGCATGGCTGCAACTCCGTCGTTGCCACGACGACGGCGCTGAAGCTTGCCGACTACGTCGTCACCGAAGCCGGTTTCGGCGCCGATCTCGGTGCCGAAAAGTTCTTCGACATCAAATGCCGCAAGGCCGGCCTGAGGCCCGCCGCGGCGGTCATCGTCGCCACGGTTCGCGCCATGAAGATGAACGGCGGCGTCAAGAAGGAGGACCTCGGCAAGGAGAACGTCGAGGCGGTCAAGAAGGGATGTGCGAATCTCGGCCGCCACATCGAGAACATCCGCCAGTTCGGTGTGCCGGCAGTGGTCGCCATCAACCATTTCTACTCCGATACCGAGGCCGAGGTCCAGGCGATGAAGGACTACGTCGCCTCGATGGGCGAAGAGGCGATCCTGTGCAAGCACTGGGCTCAGGGATCGGCCGGCATCGAGGAACTGGCCAAAAGAGTCGTGGCGTTGGCCGAATCCGGCGCGTCGCAATTCGCCCCGCTCTATCCGGACGCCATGCCGCTGTTCGAGAAGATCAACACCATCGTCCAGCGCATCTATCGCGGTTCCGAAGCGATCGCCGACAAATCGGTGCGCGACCAACTCCACGCCTGGGAGCACGCCGGCTACGGTCATTTGCCGGTCTGCATGGCCAAGACGCAATATTCCTTCTCCACCGATCCGAATCTGCGCGGCGCGCCGACCGGCCACACCGTACCGGTGCGCGAGGTCAGGCTGTCTGCCGGCGCCGGCTTCGTCGTCATCATCTGCGGCGAGGTGATGACCATGCCCGGCCTGCCCAAAGCGCCATCCTCGGAAAAGATTTTCCTGAACGAAATGGGCCAGATCGAAGGCCTGTTTTAGGGATAATCAAGCTTGAACGGCAAAGGGCGCCGCAACGCTGTGGCGCCCTTCTGCCTGTTCGCAACAGTCTCCTACGCCGCGCTTCGCGCCAGCGCGCGCTGGTTGGAGGCATAGGGTGTGTCGTGCTGGGGTACCACGCCGGTCTTCAGGCAATCGATCCACTCGGCGGTTTTGAGAACGGCCGCGAAGCGCGACTGCAATACGATCGTCACGACGCGATGGATTTCCTCCCCCGAAGCGTAGCCGGCGCTGTTGGCGTACGGCAACGACCCCGTTGCGTCCGACAGGAACTCGACCTCAAAACCCATATGCACGGCGTGGATGACCGTCGACAGATCGCAATTGTGCGTCATGTAGCCGATGACTGTGATCGTATCGATAGAGTTGGCGCGCAGCCACTCCTCGAGGTCCGTGCCGGTGAAGGCGCTGGGCAAGTTCTTTTCGATGTAGTGGTCGCGGTTTCGCCTGGCGATTTCCGGGTGCAACTCGGCGCCATGGCTGCCCTTGGCGAAGACCGGTGAGGTTTCCGGCGCCAACTGTTTGATGACCACCACCTTGACGCCTGCCTCGGTGGCCGCATCCATCGCTCGCGCTACATTGACGACGCTGTCGCGGAAGGGCGGATGGTGGATGGCGAGGTTGCCGCCGTCATAGTCGTTTTGAACATCGATGACGATGAGGGCGCGGCGTGGAGCTTTGCCTTTGGCTGGTTGCGACATGGGGTTTTCCTTTCCCGTTCGACATTGACGGGTGGACGATAAGCTTGGCACCGGATTGCAAAAAGTGTCCCGATTGACATTATTCGAAAGAATTGGGACAATCGGCCTCACCCGTTGCTGGAGCTCCCATGACCGATCCTGCCGTTGCCGCTATCGCCTTCGATGGCATCAGCCCGTTTCATCTCTCCGTGCCGTGTCTCGTGTTCGGCGCGGATCGCACGGAGCTCGGCCTGCCGCGCTTCGACTTCCGGGTCTGCGCGATTGAGGACGGGCCGATCCGCACCGATGCCGGGCTGACCATCAGCGTCCCGCACGGGCTTTCCGCGCTCGATGACGCCGACATCGTCATCGTGCCAAGCTGGAAGGATCTCGGGAGCTCGCCTCCAGCCGCATTGATCGACGCGTTGCTTGGCGCGCACGAGCGCGGCGCGCTGATCGTCGGACTGTGCTTGGGAACGTTCGCTGTTGCGGCGACCGGACTGCTTTCGGGGCGGCGAGCGGCGACGCACTGGGCCTACGCGGATCAGCTGCAGGAACTCTATCCCGACATTCTCGTCGAACCGGAAGTGCTCTACATCGACAATGGCGATGTCGTGACATCCGCCGGCGTCGCCGCCGGGCTCGACTGCTGCCTGCACGTCGTACGGGCTCGTTACGGCGCCGAGGCGGCACTTCGCCTTGCCCGGCAGATCGTGCTTTCTCCGCATAGGCAGGGTGGGCAGGCGCAATTCATCGAACGTCCCATCGCCAGGACCGGCAATGCGGACCGCTTTACCCAGGCTCTCGAAACGGTGCGCAAAACCCTGGGTGAGCCGCACAGTCTGGACAGCGTTGCCGGTCTCGCCGGCCTCACCCGCCGGACGTTCACGCGCCGTTTCCAGAAAACGATCGGCACCAGTTTCGGCGACTGGCTGACCGACCAGCGCGTCCAGCTGGCGCAGCGGCTGCTGGAAGCAACGGAAAAATCGATGGACACGGTTGCCTTCGAGGCCGGCTTCGGCAGCGCTACCTCGCTGCGCCAGCATTTCGCAGCGCGCCTCAGAACCTCGCCGGCGCAATACCGGCGCGAATTCTCGAAGAGTGCTCAGGAGGAGCGCGTGGCGCACATGCCGAGGTGAAATTCGGCTCGCGCTCGATTCCAGGGCAATCGCTTCAGTGCCGACGTTGGACTGCCATCTGGCCCGAGTAGGCTATCTTTTCTCTCGAAGCGATTGCCCTGCTCTCGATCCTGTCGTGCTTGAAAGGCTCTGCGTCATCTGTCATATATTAAAGCGACAGATGACGCGAAGAGGGCTCGCCGTGGCGATGGCATTGGAAAAGGCTGCGCCAGCAGCAAAAAACAATGAACTTCAGAAGGTGGCGAAATTGCTAGGCGGCAGCCGCATTCTGGCAAGGCGCCTCAGCAGCGCTTTGGATGCCCACGAGTTGCTTCTGCACGGCCTGCCGGCTTCAGCGCTGGACCATCTTATCGGGCAACTCGTCTTCATCCAGAAGACCGATTCGCTGGAGAAGGCCGTCGGCATGAGCCTGCGCACCTACCAGCGCCGCAAGGATGCTCCGTCCAAGCCTCTCAGTCAGGACCAGAGCGGACGCACCTGGAAGTTCGCGGAGATCCTGTCGAAAGCGACCGACGTGTTCGGTTCGCAGGCGGAGGCAGAGCAATGGCTGGAGCGCCCGGCGATTGGGCTCGACCAGCGTCGTCCAATCGACCTTCTGGCGACGCCGGCGGGGATCGAGCTTGTAGAAGACTATCTGGAACGGCTTGAATATGGCGTTTATGCATGACGCCGCTGCCGGCGGCGCTTGGTGGCTCCGACCTCATCGGATGGCGCCTCGATCGAGCCGCGTTTGCGCCTACATGGGATAGTGGCGAGGGCGCATACAGGGTGGGCGGACGCTGGAACAGCAAGGGCGTGCGCGCCGTCTACTGCTCGATCGATCCGTCGACTGCGATCCTCGAGGTTGCGGTCCATAAGGGCTTCAGGGCGCTCGACACGATAGCGCATGTCATGACGGCAGCGATCGTCAGCGATGTCGCGGATGTGCATATCGTCGACCCCGCCGCCGTGCCCAACCCCAACTGGTTGCGCCCGGGCATTCCGAGCTCCGGGCAACAGGCGTTTGGCGACGATCTTCTGCAACGGCATCGGTTCGTGGTAATTCCGAGCGCGGTATCGCAGCATAGCTGGAACCTGATCTTCGACGCGAGCCTCGCCAGAGGGGCATACGCCATGAAGACCCAGGAGGCGTTTGCGCTCGACACACGGTTGCATCCACCTCCGGCCAAGTGACATAGCCGCCCCCATGTCCATCAGAACGAGGACGTGACCGGCGACAGAAGCACGGTGCTCAGTTGTTGCTGATTACCCGTGCCGGATTGCCGACCACCGTGGTGTTCGCCGCCACGTCGCGCGTCACCACAGCACCGGCGCCGACGATGGCGCCATCGCCGATCCTGACTCCGCCGAGGATGACGGCACTGCCGCCGATCCAGGCATTGTCGCCGATCTCGACCGGCTTGGCGATCTCCAGCCCTGCCCGTCGCCCGGCAGCCTCCTTGTGGTGCTCGGCGCAATAGATCTGCACATTCGGGCCGAGCAGCGTTCCCTTACCGATGCGCACTGGCGCCGTGTCGAGAATGATGCAGCCGGCATTGAGAAAAACGCGGTCGCCGAGAAAGATGTTGAACCCATAAGCGCAGTGGAACTGCGCCTCGATCCGGGCGCCCTCGCCCGCAGCGCCGAGCAGCGTCCGCAATCCAGGCCCGATGTCGCGACGCTGCCGGGGCGGCAGGCTGTTGTGCTCGAACACCGCGTCTCGCGCCGTGATGCGCAACGCCTCCAGTTCCGGATCGAGGCAGCAATACCACTCGCCCGCCGCCATTTTCATGCGTTCGCTTCCGGCCATGGCTGCAACTCCAGTTTCAACTTTGCCAAAGCACAAGTGGTGAAAATACGGAAGCGCCGGCGGCGACACCACCTCTGGTCAAATACCGGACCTATGGTAGCTTGCTCTCTCGGACCTGTCCCAAGCCGGCCATCGAGGGGATCAATCATGCTGTACATTTTTGCACTCCTGATTGGCATCGTTGCCGGGCTTCGCGCCATGACCGCGCCCGCCGCCGTCGCCTGGGGCGCCTGGCTTGGCTGGTTGCCGGTCGCGGACACCTGGGCGAGCTTCATGGGCCACTGGATCGCCGTCGGCATCTTCACCATCCTGGCCATCGCCGAACTGGTCACCGACCAGCTGCCCTCGGCGCCGAGCCGCAAGGTGCCGCAGCAATTCGGCACGCGTATCGTCTTGGGCGCTTTCACCGGCGCGGTGATCGGAGCGACCGGCGGCGCCACCATCGGCGGCCTGATCGCCGGCGCCGTTGGCGCGGTGATCGGCACGCTGGGGGGCGCCGAGGCGCGTAAACGCCTGGCCGCCGCATTCGGCAAGGACCCGCCCGCCGCCTTCATCGAGGACGCGGTGGCGATCGTCGGCGGGCTTCTGATCGTGGCGGCGGTGGCATGACGGCAAAGACATTCGACGCCATCATCGTCGGTGCCGGGCAGGCCGGCCCACCGCTCGCCGGCAGGCTGAATGCGGCCGGCATGAGCGTGGCGCTGATCGAGCGAAAGCTGGTCGGCGGCACTTGCGTCAACACCGGCTGCACGCCGACCAAAACGATGGTGGCAAGCGCCTATGCCGCGCATCTCGCCCGCTCCGCCGCGGATTACGGGGTGACGCTGTCCGGTCCTGTCGGCGTAAACTACAAGGCGATCAAGGCGCGCAAGGACAAGGTCTCCAACGACGCCCGCGGCAATCTCGAAGACTGGATTGCCGGCATGGACAAATGCACGCTCTATCGCGGCCATGCGCGCTTCGTAAGCGCCAACACGGTGCGCGTCGGCGACGATCTGCTGAGCGCCGAAAAGATATTCCTCAACACCGGCGGCCGCGCCTCGGTGCCCGACCTGCCCGGCATCGACGGCATTTCTTACCTGACCAATTCCTCGATGATGGATCTCGACGTGCTGCCGCGCCATCTCATCGTTGTCGGCGGCAGCTATGTCTCGCTCGAATTCGCGCAGATGTTCCGCCGCTTCGGTTCCGAAGTCACGGTCATCGAAAAAAGCCCGCGTCTGATCGGTCGCGAGGACGAGGATGTCTCGGACGCCATTTTGTCGATCCTCGAAAACGAAGCCATTGCCGTCCATCTCGGCGCCGACGACATCCGCTTCGCCAGGCGAGGCAACGAAATCGCCGTGACCTTCTCGCCAGGCAAGGCGGCTGCGGTCGGCTCGCATGTGCTGCTGGCGCTCGGCCGCACGCCAAACACCGACGATCTCGGCCTCGACAAAGCCGGCATCGAGGTCGACAAACGCGGCTTCATCGTCGTCGACGACCAGTTGCGCACCAGCGTGCCCGGCATCTGGGCGATGGGCGACTGCAACGGCAAGGGCGCCTTCACCCACACCTCGTACAACGATTACGAGATCGTCGCCGCCAACCTGCTCGACAACGATCCGCGCAAGGTCAGCGACCGCATCGAGGCCTATGCGCTCTATATCGACCCACCACTCGGCCGCTGCGGCATGACCGAAGCCGCGGTAAGGAAATCCGGCCGCCGCGCCTTGGTCGGCCAGCGGCCAATGACCCGCGTCAGCCGTGCAGTCGAAAAAGGTGAGACGCAAGGCTTCATGAAGATCCTGGTCGATGCCGACACCAAGGAGATCCTCGGCTGTTCGGTGCTCGGCCCGGGCGGCGACGAGGCGGTGCACTGCGTGCTCGACCTGATGTATGCCAAGGCGCCGGTCAGCACGTTGGCGCGCGCCGTGCACATCCACCCGAATGTCTCGGAGCTTCTGCCGACCATCGCCCAGGAACTCAAGCCGCTGGTGTGACGGCCGGGTAGAATCGTGCGCCCATGGCGGCGCCGGCTGGACCAATCGACAGCCCAGCGGCAAAAGGGCATGTGTTCCGCCTCTTCTCCCGGAGGCATCCCATGCAGAAGTCCATCGAACGCGTCGCCGGCGACAGCGAAGGCGTTTCCTACGAATTCCCCGTCTTCCGCTTCGCCGGAACGGACAAGACGGCGCCTTCCGTCTATCTGCAGGCGGCACTTCATGCCGGCGAATTGCCGGGCGTCGTCGCCATCGACACGCTGATGCCGATGCTCTGCAAGGCGGAAGCCGAAGGCCGCATCACCGGCAATATGACCATCGTGCCCTGGGCTAATCCGATCGGCCGCGCGCAATATCTTTACGGCGACCATCAGGGCCGCTTTCATCTGGGCACGCGCACCAATTTCAATCGCGGCTTTCCGCGGCTCGCCGCGCCCGACCTCACGCTGCTGCCGGCGCACGGCACGGTCGACCAGCGGCTGAAAACGCGGCTGCTGCAGCTCTCCATCGGCCACGACATCGTGCTCGACCTGCATTGCGACGATGAGGGCCTCGCCTATCTTTACGTCCACACCAGCCTGTGGCCGGCCATGGCGGATTGTGCAGCGGCCATGGGCGTCGACGCGGTGATGCTGTGGGACGAAGACCCCGACGGCACCTTCGAAGGCGCCTCGATCATGCCGTATCAGAACGTTCCCGCCGGCGTCGCGTGCCTCGACCGGCGCGTCGCCACCACCGTCGAATATCGCGGCATACTCGATGTCGACGGCGCCCTCGCCGGCGCCGATGCCGAAGGGCTCTACCGGCTGCTGGTGGCGCGCGGCGTCATCCAGGACCAGGCGCTGCCCGCGCCTGGCAGCTTCGTTGGGCTCGTCGCGCCGCTCGAAAACATCGAGATGATGCCGGCGCCCCGCTCGGGCGCGATCCTTTACGACGTGAAACCGGGCGACCGCGTCACCAAGGGTGCGCGCCTTGCCACCATCGTCCACGCGCCCGGCGAGCCCGACGGCCGCACGGAAGTGTTGGCGCCGCAGGCGGGCCTCATCCTGACGCGGCGTTCCCGCCGCATCATCCGCGCCGGCGAAGACCTCTTGAAGCTGGTCGGCGACGGGACGAGCGCCGATGCAAGGTCGGGAACGCTGGAGGACTGACGCACCCCGCCAGGCTACCCCGAAATCGCCTGTCGCGCCTTGGCCTCCAGCCATTCGGCCATCTGCCGGTACGGCACCGGACCATGGCTCACGCGGGCGACGCCGAGTTCGGCAAGCCTCTGGCGCGGCGGCACATGCGCCAGGGCAATGATGTTGACCGGCAATGCCGTTGCCTCGCAGAGCGCCTCGATCAGGCCTTCATCGGCAAGCCCCGGCGCAAAGAAGCCATGCGCTCCGGCCCTTTCGTAGGCGTGCGCCCGCTCGATCGCCTGATCGAGAAGAGCCTTGTCGTGCGCATTCGGTTTAGTCTTCAGGAAAATGTCGGTTCGGGTGTTAATGAAGGCCGGGATCCCCGACGTCTTCACCGCCGCTGCAGCCGCTTCGATGCGCCTCACCTGTATGGCGATGTCGTGCAGCCCACTGCCGCCGACGATCTGATCCTCGAAATTAAAGCCGACGGCTCCAGCCTGCACGGCGAGCGTCACGCTGCGGGCGACAACCTCCGGAGCGACCCCGTAACCCCCCTCGAGGTCCATGGTTACCGGCACATCCACCGCCGCAACGATGCGTTTGATGTTTTCGAGCGCCAGTTCCAACGGGATTTTCTCGCCATCGGCGAATCCGAAAGCGGCCGCGACCGGCCAGCTTCCGGTGGCGATGGCCTTGGCCCCTGCTTTCTCGATGATCTTGGCGGAGCCTGGGTCCCAGGCATTGTAGAGGACAATCGGGTTTCCCTTGACATGGAGGGAATGGAACGTCCGTGCGCGGTCGAACTGCTGGGTCATTTGATGTTTCCCGTCTTCCTGCTGTTTGATGCAGAGTCTAGGCAGGACTGCCGGTCTTGGCCATGTGCCATGGGTTGCGAAAGCGGCAGCCACCCCACAGACTTTCAAACCTGTTGCGCATACCGCTTTTCGCGGCTATGGATTTCGCCATGAATATGCGTTCGATCAAGACCATTTGGTGGTGGGCTCGCTGACAGCGGCCTGTTCGAACGCGTTCGCGTGACAATAGAGGGTGGCCGCAGCGGAATGTCCGGGCGGCCATTTGTTTTTTCAAGCCATTCCCGGGTCCGTTGCCCCAAAGACGCTGATGGAGACGGCAATGACGACGAAAATTCTGGAGAATGGCGCCGAGCGCTTCGTCACGGCGGGTGGCGTGGCGATTACCCGCCAGCGCCATGACCGGCCTTACGAGGGGGCGATCGACGGCTATGTCGATGGGCTGAATTCGCGCCGCGGCGCCGTGTTTTCCTCGAATTACGAATATCCCGGCCGCTATACGCGCTGGGACACCGCCATCATCGATCCGCCGGTGGTGATCTCGGCACGCGGCCGCGCCATGCGCATCGAGGCGCTGAACCGCCGCGGCGAGGTGCTTTTGCCGGTGATCGGCACGGTGCTTGCCGGCCTTGACGATGTCACGATCGCCGAGACGTCCAACAAACTCATCCGCCTCGAGGTCGCCAAGCCCGGTCGTATCTTTACCGAAGAGGAACGCAGCCGCGTTCCCTCCGTCTTCACCGTGCTGCGCGCCATCACGGCTTTGTTCAAGACCGAGGAAGACGCCAATCTCGGCCTCTATGGCGCCTTCGGCTACGACCTCGCCTTCCAGTTCGATCCGGTCGACTACAAGCTCGAGCGCAAGCCAAGCCAGCGCGATCTCGTGCTGTTCCTGCCCGACGAGATCCTCGTCGTCGACCACTATTCGACCAAGGCCTGGACCGACCGCTACGACTATTCCGGCGATGGCTTCTCGACCGAAGGCCTGCCGCGCGACGAAATCGTCGAGCCGTTCAGGACCGCCGACCGCATCCCGCCGCGCGGCGACCACGAGCCCGGCGAATATGCCAAGCTGGTGCGCAAGGCGATGAAGAGCTTCGAGCGCGGCGACCTGTTCGAAGTGGTGCCGGGGCAGATGTTCTACGAACGCTGCGAAACCCAGCCCTCCGAGATTTCCCGCAAGCTGAAGAGCATCAACCCTTCGCCCTATTCCTTCTTCATCAATCTCGGCGAGGGCGAATATCTGATCGGCGCCTCGCCGGAAATGTTCGTGCGCGTCAACGGCCGCCGCGTCGAGACCTGCCCGATCTCCGGTACCATCAAGCGCGGCGACGACGCCATCTCCGACAGCGAGCAGATCCTGAAGCTGCTCAATTCGAAGAAGGACGAATCCGAACTCACCATGTGCTCGGACGTCGACCGCAACGACAAGTCGAGGGTCTGCGAGCCGGGCTCGGTGCGCGTCATCGGCCGCCGCCAGATCGAAATGTACTCCCGCCTGATCCACACCGTCGACCACATCGAGGGGCGGCTGCGCGAAGGCATGGACGCCTTCGACGCCTTTCTGTCGCATGCCTGGGCGGTCACCGTCACCGGCGCGCCGAAATTATGGGCCATGCGCTTCATCGAGCAGAACGAGAAGAGCCCGCGCGCCTGGTATGGCGGGGCGATCGGCATGGTCAATTTCAACGGTGACATGAACACCGGCCTGACGCTTCGCACCATTCGCATCAAGGACGGCATCGCCGAGGTGCGCGCCGGCGCCACGCTGCTCTTCGACAGCATTCCCGAGGAAGAAGAAGCCGAAACCGAACTGAAGGCATCCGCCATGCTCTCCGCCATCCGCGACGCCAAATCAGGCAATGCCGCCAGCACCGAACGCAGCACCGCGCGTGTCGGCGACGGCGTCAACATCCTGCTGGTCGACCACGAGGACTCCTTCGTCCATACGCTCGCCAACTATTTCCGCCAGACCGGCGCCAACGTCTCGACGGTGCGCACGCCGGTGCCGGACGAGATCTTCGACCGGCTGAAGCCAAACCTGGTCGTGCTGTCGCCCGGCCCCGGCACGCCGAAGGACTTCGACTGCGCCGCCACCATCAAGCGGGCCCGTGCGCGCAACCTGCCGATCTTCGGCGTCTGCCTCGGGCTGCAGGCGCTGGCCGAGGCCTATGGCGGCGAGCTGCGCCAACTGCACATCCCGATGCATGGCAAGCCGTCGCGCATCCGCGTGTCGAAGCCGGGCATCATCTTCTCCGGCCTGCCCAAGGAGGTGACGGTCGGCCGCTATCATTCGATCTTTGCAGATCCGGTGCGGCTGCCCGATGGTTTTGTCGTCACCGCCGAGACCGAGGACGGCATCATCATGGCCTTCGAGCACCGCAAGGAGCCGATCGCCGCAGTGCAGTTCCACCCGGAGTCGATCATGACGCTCGGCCACAATGCCGGCATGCGCATCATCGAGAACATTGTCGCGCACCTGCCGCGCAAGGCCAAGGAAAAGGCCGCTTAATTCGAGGGCTCAGCGTTGGGATCTTTTCCCCAGTGACCGCGGCAGAAATCAAAGCCGCCGCCAGGCAGAAGGTCGCCAGCCTCGCCTTCTGGTCGATCGTCGTCGCCTGCGTCGTGCTCGGCCTGAAGCTGGTGGCCTGGTACGTCACCGGTTCGGTCGCGCTTTATTCGGACGCGCTGGAATCGATCGTCAACGTCATTGCCTCTGCCGCCGCCTATTGGGCGATCCAGGTCAGCTACAAGCCGGCCGACCAGGACCATCCGTTCGGCCACCACAAGGCCGAGTATTTCTCGGCCGTCCTCGAAGGCGTGCTGATCGTGCTTGCCGCCCTGCTGATCCTCAACGAGGTCTGGTGGTCGTGGCAGCATCCGGCCCCGCTCGAACAGCCATGGACCGGCCTTGCCGTCAATGGCGTCGCAACGGTCATCAACGCCGTCTGGGCCTTGACGCTGATCCGCACCGGCCGAAGCGAAAAATCGCCGGCTCTCGTTGCCGACGGCAGGCACATCATGACCGACGTGGCGACCTCGGTCGGTGTGTTCATCGGCCTGGTCGGCGCCGTGCTGACCGGCTGGCAGGTTCTCGATCCGGCTCTTGCGGTGATCGTGGCGCTGAACATTCTGTGGCAGGGCTGGCACGTCATCGGCTCGTCGATGAACGGGCTGATGGACCGCGCCGTCGACACCCAGGAACATATCCGCATACGCGACATCATCTCGGCCAATTGCAAGGGCGCGCTCGAGGTCCACGACCTGAAGACGCGCATCGCCGGCCGCGCCACCTTCATCGAGTTCCACCTGGTCGTCGACGCCGACATGTCGGTCGGCGCCAGCCACGTCATCTGCGACCGCATCGAGGACGCGTTGCAGGCAGAGATCCCTTCCGTCCGCGTCATCATCCATGTCGAGCCCGACGACGAGGCGAAACTGCCCAAAGGCACGACCGCCGTGCCCTTCGCGTGAGGTGGCGTCGCGGAGAAAAATCGCTCAGTCGTGATCCTTCGCGCCCCCCTCTGTCCTGCCGGACATCTCCCCCTCAAGGGGGGAGATTGGATGTCGCTTTGGCTTTCGCCAATCTTCAAAGAAGAACGCTGTCGGTGAAGCTGCCGATCTCCCCCCTTGAGGGGGAGATGTCCGGCAGGACAGAGGGGGGTGCTGTCTCGCCGGCATCGCGTCTCTGAACTGCTACTGCCCGCAGGCAGCCTGCGGCATCGGCTCCAGCCGGTAGACCTTGTCGTCGGACCTGGTGTCGCCCTCCGCCGAGCACAAATCGATGATCGGCAGGCCGCTGTTCGGGTTGGCCAGCATCATCGTGCCGTTGGCGCCGCGGCGAAGGAAGACCTCCTGTTGCGCGATATCGCAGGACGCAGCACCCGTCTTCGTGCTCGCCGCGCAGCGCCACTGGTCGCCCTCGCCCTGACAGTTATAGACCTGCGTGACCTTGGCCGATTTCTGCCGCGTGGTAACCGAAACGGCGATATCGGCGCCGCTTGGCCAATTGGCCGGATCGCCCTCCTTGGCGAAAGACGCCAGCTCGACCGGTCCGCGGAACACCCTGATCGACTGGGTCAGCTGGTCTGGATGCGAGCCGAGATGCGCGGCATCGTAGTCGCGTCCGTAGCAGAAGGGCTGGTCCGGCTTCAGCCGCTCGCGCAATGGCGGGCCAAGGGCCGGGTCGATCGGGTCGATGCGCGCGAACTCCGCCTTGCAGGTGGCGGCCGGCATCGGGTCGAGCCTGAAGCCGTTGTCGTCCTTGCCCAGCGCCTGCCTTTCGTACTCCGCCTTGCCGAGCTCGTCTTCCGATCCGGCGTCGAGATAGAGATCGGGCTGCACGTCCGAGACGATCAGCCGGCCTTTGTCGTCGACCTTCAGCGAAGCCATGGTGCGGTCGCAGTCCATGCCGCAACGGATCGGCCCGGTCTTGCCGTCCTCCGACTCATGACTGCACCAGCCGCCGAGCCATTCAGGCGCCTCGGCGCCGCGTACCGTCGTCGCCATGAAGCCATTGTAGGAGGAATCGATGCCGGTGCTTGGCTCCTCGTTTGGTCGGCTGACCGGATCGCGGCCGTAATAGAAGAAGATGCGCGCCACCTTCTGCTGCGGATGCGACTTGAGATGCGCGGCGTCGTAGACGCGGCCGAAGCAAGCGTCCTTGCCGTCGGGGCTGAGCTCGGTGAGTTTGAGCGTGTCGTCGGCGAAAGCAGCACCGGCGACGGCGGCAAGCAAGGCAACCCCAACTCCGGCGCCCATCACGGTCCTTGATATCATGCTGGCTCCCCCTGCCCCGACAAGACGTGGCTTCAATTTATGCTAGGATTGAGGTCGAGGCCACGCAAATTGCGCGGGCCGACCAAATGGGAGATGAAGCCATGCGACGCCGCGATATTTTCCGCGTCGGTCTTGCCGGGGCCGCCGGGCTGTTCGGGCTGCGCCCCATCAAGGCCGCAGCTAGTGAAGTCAAGCCGGCGGCTGCCGAAGAGGAAAGGCAAAAGGTCGCCTATCACCTCAGCGACCTCGACAAGGTCAATTTCGTGCTCGGCAACATCAAGAACCACTTCGAAGGCACCGACGGCAAGGTCGACATCGCGCTTGTCGTGCACGGCCCGGCACTTGCCGCCTTCAAGTCGAAGGGCATATCGGCCGCCATTTCCGGGCGGTTCGCCGGCCTTGTCCAGGATGGGCTCAGCCCGCACGCTTGCGCCAACACCATGCACGGCATGGATATCGGCCTGGCCGACCTGCTCGACGGCTTCCATGCAGCCGACAGGGGCGGCGTCGTCAAGCTCGCCGAATTGCAACGCCAGGGCTATGCCTATCTCAGGCCATAGGGCAATTCCAGGAAAAGTGTGAAACGGTTTTCCGTCCGGAATTGCGTCAAGACAAAGAGGGAGCGGTTCGCCGTTTCCGTGAAACGGTGAACCGCTCTAAACTTTTACGGACTTGAACGCGAGGACTGCGAGGGCCTACGAAGAGCAGGCAGAGTCCCCGGAGGAATAGACGTGCCAGCCACCACCACCCTTGTCAGCCCCTCTCTGGTCATCCCCGACCTTGCCGGAAAGGCGGTGCTGGTCACCGGCGCCTCGACCGGCATCGGCGCGGCGCTCGCACTCGCCTACGCCGCGCAGAAATGCCGCGTCGCGCTGCATTACAATTCGAGCCGCGCGGCTGCCGAAAACCTTGCAGCGACCATTCCCAACGGCGGCGGCGACGTGTTCCTCGCCCAGGGCGATTTCTCGATCCCCGCCGATGTCGAGCGCGTCGTCGAGGACAGTGCGCAACATTTCGGCCGGCTCGACGGCCTCGTCAACAATGCCGGCGGCATGCTCGGCCGCGTGCCCTATGCCGGGCAGACCGAGGCGCATTACGACGCGGTGATGGACCTCAACGCGCGTTCCGTGCTGACAGCTTCGCGCAAGGCAATCCCATGGCTGAAGCGGCAGGGCGGCTTCATCGTCAACACCTCCTCGATCGCCGCGCGCAACGGCGCCGGCGGCGGCGCCGGCCTTTACGGCTCGGCCAAGGCCTTCGTCTCCAACGTCACGCGCGGCATGGCCAAGGAGCTGATCGGTTTCAACATCCGCGTCAACGCGGTGGCGCCCGGCACGATCGCGACACCTTTCCACGAGCGCTACTCGACCGACGACCAGATGAAAGGCATGATCGCCACCATCCCGCAGGGCCGCGCCGGCACCGCCGAGGACTGCGTCGGCGCCTATCTGTTCCTCTCCTCCGATCTGTTGAGTGGCTACATCATCGGCCAGGTGATCGAGGTCAATGGCGGGCAGTTGATGCCGTAGACGGCGAACTGCATACTCCTGGTTGCGTCATCTCAACGGAGCAAAGCGAATGTACGGACTGATCGGCAAGATGCGGGCGATGCGCGGCCAGCGTGACGCAATGATGGATATCCTGCTCGCCAGCACCGGCGCCATGCCCGGCTGCCTGAACTACATCATCGCCACCGACCCGGCCGATGCCGACGCGATCTGGGTGACCGAAGTGTGGACCGACGCCGAAAGCCACAAGGCTTCGCTGCAGCTGCCCGAAGTCCAGGCGGCAATCGCCAAGGCCCGGCCGATCATTGCCGGCTTCGAGTTCCAGGTGGAGACGCATCCTGTTGGCGGGTTCGGGTTGGCGGCGGCGAAGGCGGGATAGAGGAGAGGCCGGCGGGACAGCGCCCCCCTCTGGCCTGCCGGCCATCTCCCCCTCAAGTGGGGAGATTGGCAGCTTCGCCGACAGCGCTCTTTTTTGGAGATTGGCGAAGGCCGACGTGACATCCAATCTCCCCACTTGAGGGGGAGATGTCCGGCAGGACAGAGGGGGGCGCGAAGGATCGCTGCGGATGGTTGGTGCCATTACCACCCAAGCCCTTTTCCGCGCAAAAAGGGTTCGCATTTTTTCGCCACCGGTCTAAGAGCCCATCTATGGATTCTTCCCCGAACCCGCCGGCCATCGAGCACCTGGCGCGGATCCACAAGGCTTGGCAGTGGCCGGTCCTGGTGGTGGTCTCGGTGCTGTTTGCCGGCGCGCTGGAACTCGCCGCCCTGCCCGCCGCGCTCTTGATCGGACCGATGCTGGCGGCCATAGCTGCCGGCACCAACGGCGCCACGGTGCGCGTGCCGCGGGTTCTGTTCGGCTCAGCCCAGGCGGTCGTCGGCTGCCTGGTCGCCAGTTCCATCTCGGCCGATATCTTTCCCGCGTCTTCTACAAGGAATGGCCGCTGTTCCTCGGCGTCGTGATGGCGACGGTCGCGGCATCCAGCCTGCTCGGCTGGCTGATCAGCCGCTGGCGCATCCTGCCCGGCACCACCGCCGTCTGGGGTTCGTCGCCGGGCGCCGCCACCGCCATGGTGCTGATGGCCGGTGCCTTCGGCGCCGACCAGCGCCTCGTCGCCTTTATGCTATATCTGCGCGTCATCTGCGTCTCGATGACGGCAGCCCTGGTGGCCAAGCTCTGGGTCGACACCTCAGGCATCGAGGTGCCGGCCATCGTCTGGTTCCCACCGGTCGACCCGCAAGGCTTGGCCGCAACATTCGGCGTGGCGCTGGTCGGCGGCCTCGCCGGAAAGCTTTTCCGGCTGCCGTCGCCGTTATTCCTCGGCACCTTCATTTTCGGCACCGTGATCCATCTCGGACTCGGCGTGACCATGCAGTTGCCGCCCTGGCTGCTTGCCTTGAGCTATACGATGATCGGCTGGAGCATCGGCCTGAATTTCACCAGGGCCATTTTGCGCCACGCGGCCCGCGCGCTGCCGCAGATCGTCGGCTCGATCATTGCCCTGATCGTCTTTTGCGGCGGCCTCGCCTTCCTGATCAGCCGCCTGCTCGGCATCGATCCGCTGACCGCCTATCTGGCAACCAGCCCCGGCGGCATGGACAGCGTCGCCATCATCGCCGCCGCCGCGCAGCATGTCGACATATCCTTCGTCATGGCGCTGCAATCGGCACGCTTCCTGATCGTGCTTCTGGTCGGCCCAAGCGTGGCGCGGCTGGTGGCGAGAAGCCTCAAACCATAGCAGCTTGCCTCTCCCTGATTCGCAGCCGGTTTTCCTGAAACCGGTCGCACTTTGCTGTCGCCGACCGTAGCGGGCCAGCACCCGCACGAGCTCAAAAAATAACTTGACTCAAATACTCAGATTTGAGAGCCCCTTCCGTCAATGTACGGAAGAGTGGAGACGAGTTGATGCGGAAACGGACGATGACATGGCTCCTGGGGTTATCATTGCCGGGCAGCATGGCCCTGCTCGACCTGTCCGGGCCGGCTCACGCCCAGGACCAGGGCGGCGTCACCGTTCTCAACAAGATCGAGGTCGATGCCGAGAGCGACGAGATCCTCGTGCAGGACGGCTACGTCGCCAAGAAGGACCGCATCGGCACAAAGACCGACACGCCGATGGTCAAGATTCCGCAAGCCGTTTCGGTTGTGACGCAAAAGCAGATCGAGGACCAGAAGCCACGCACGCTGAACGAATCGCTCGGCTATGTCGCAAGCGCCAATCCGAACAGCTTCGGCTTCGACACCCGCTACGATGCCTTCTTCCTGCGCGGCTTCCAGGCCTTTTACAACGGCATGTTTCGCGACGGGCTGCGCCAGTACAACGGCCCCTCGGCCTGGTTCAAGACCGAGCCCTACGGCATCGAAGGCGTCACCATCCTGAAGGGTCCGGCCTCCTCGCTTTACGGCATCAGCGGTCCGGGCGGCATCGTCAATCTGGTCACCAAGCGCCCCAAGGAAGAACAGTTCCGCGAGGTCGAAATGCTGCTCGGCGAGCACAATCGCTTCCAGGCCGCACTCGACGCTTCCGGCCCGGTGAACGAAGACGACAGCATCCTCTATCGCTTCACCAGCCTCGGCCGCACCAGCGACACCGACCTGCCCGGTTATCCCGACGACAAGATCTATCTGGCGCCGGCAGTCACCTTCAAGCCGGATGAGGACACCAAGCTGACCATCCTCGGCGAATATTCGAAATCCGTCACCGGCGGCACCGCTGCCTTCTACAATTCAGGCGGCGCTCTGACGAACCTCTACGAGGGCGATCCCGTCTGGAACGACTTCGACCAGACCCAGGGCCGTATCGGCTACGAGTTCGAGCACCGTTTCAACGACGTGCTGACCGTCCGGCAGAATCTTCGCTACAGCGCCGTCGACAGCGACATCGAGTACAGCGGCCATTACCCGGACGGCCCGGATCTAAAACGCTACTGGGGCCACTACACCGAGACCATGAAGAACTTCGTCGTCGACAACATGGCGCAGTTCGAATTCGATACCGGCCAGGTCAGGCACACGGCGGTAGCCGGCATCGACTACGCCTGGTCTAATTATGACGCCGACAGCGGTATCTCCTATGTCTCCGTCGACGACATCAAGGCTGCTCCGGTTCCTTACTATGGCGGGCAGGAGATGAACCAGCTCGGCGCCTATCTGCATGACCAGATGGAGTGGAACGATTTCACCCTGTTCGCCAGCGGTCGCTACGACTGGGCCGACACCACCTCGACCGCCGCCGACTTCACCAAGTCCAAGCAGGACGACAGTGCCCTTTCCGGGCGGCTCGGCCTGTCTTACCAGACCGAATGGGGCATCACGCCCTATGTCAACTATTCGACGTCGTTCTCGCCCAATATCGGCTTCGTCTATGACGATGTCAGCAGCCCCATCGGTCGTGTCGCCCGTCCGACCATCGCGACGCAGAAGGAAATCGGCGTCAAATACGAGTTTGCCGATTACAACGCCGCCATCAGCGCCGCTCTGTTCGACATCGACCAGAAGGATGGCGTCGTCTTCGACGCCTCGACCGGCATCAACAAGCAGCGCCAGCTCGACCTCAACTCGCGCGGCGTCGAGCTGGAAGCCAGCGCCTCGCTCGACAACGGCCTCAGCATACTCGCCTCTTACACCTATCTGCGCGTGAAAATCGAACGCGGCGCCACGGGAACCGCAGGCAAGGAACTGTCGGCAACGCCAAATCACATCCTGTCGCTCTGGGGGCAGTACCAGTTCGAGGACGGCACGCTGCAGGGGCTCGGGCTGGGCAGCGGCGTTCGCGTCGCCGGCTCGAGCTATGGCGACGACACCAACACCTTCAAGAACGACGCGCGCGCCTTCGTCGACGCCTCGCTCTCCTATGATTTCGGCTACCGCAACCCCAAGCTCGAGGGCGTGAAGCTGCAGGTCAACGCCAAGAACCTGTTCGACACTCAAAAATCCATCTGCTCGGCCGGCTATTGCTACCGCGACGAGGGCCGCTCGCTGTTCGCTAGCCTGCGCTACCGCTTCTGATGTCGATCGCCGTTTCCAGCCGGGCATCGACGCCTGTCGCGATCGTCCTGGCGATCGGCGGGCTCTACGTCGCGCAGAGTGTGATCGGCGGCATCACCTGGGCGGGCCTGCCGGCGGTGATGCGCGACCAGGGCCTGCCGCTCGACCGGATCGGCCTGGTTTCGCTGATCGCGCTGCCATGGGCGCTCAAGTTTCTATGGGCGCCGGCCGTCGAGCGCTATCGGCTGCCGCCGGTCGGCAAGAACCGCACCGGCGCGATCGTCGCCGCCGGTGGGCTCGTGTCCATCGCCGGGCTGTGGGCCGTCGGCGCGCTCGGCCCGGAGGCCTGGTGGCCGGTTCTGGCCTGCCTGACCGTCGTCGCCTTCGCCGCCTCGACCGTCGACATTGCCTGCGATGGTTTCGCCGTGCAGAGCCTGGCGCAGGAAAACTACGGCTGGGGCAATGCCGCGCAGGTCGGCGGCGCCTATCTCGGCTCGGCCATCGGCGCCGGCCTGTTTCTGCTTCTGGTCGACGCTTATGGCTGGCGCATCGCCGTTTGGGCGATGGCCTTGCTGCTCCTGCCGCTCGGCCTTCCCTTCCTGCTCGGCGTGGCCAACCGCGCGCGCGAGGAGACGCGCGAGCATGTTCCCAGCCTCCTCGACGCGTTGAAGCGTCCCGAAATTCGGCGCGGCCTGGCAGCGTCGGCCATCTATGTCCTGGCCCAGAAGGCGGCGCTCGCCATGCTCGGACCATTCCTGATCGACGCCGGGCTCGACCTCTCGATGGTCGGGCTTGTCAACGGCGTCGGCAGCATGTTCGTCGGCCTGGCTGCCGCACTCGCCGGCGGCGCTCTCGTCAAATGGTTCGGCCCGCGCAACGTGCTCGTCCTGGCGCTTTTCCTGCAGGCCGGATCGCTGTTCTTCTTTTCGGTCTTCGATTTTCTTGGTGGCTTCTCGACCACCGCTTTGATGGCCGTCGCGGTGCTCAGCTCGTCCGGCTTCATGGCTCTCGGTTTCGTCGCGCTTTACGCGCAGTTCATGCGCTGGTCAGATCCAAGACAGGCGGGCGTCGACTTCACGCTGTTCCAGTGCATGGACGCACTGATGAGCATGGCCGGCGGGATCGCGGCCGGCTACGCGGCGAAGTATTTCGGCTATGGCGCGTTCTTCGCAGGCGCCGGCCTCGTCGCGCTGCTGGCGGTGCCGGCGATTGCCTTCGTATCCGACCGCCGCTGACCGCGGAGCATCGTCGCGCACTATTCTTCGCCGCCGTCCGCCGCTTGCGTCCCGCGGCGCCAGTAGGCGGTGACCAGGTGCCGGTCGCGCGGCACACCCCATTCCTTGCGGACGATCCTGCGGATCTCGCGGAAATCACCGAACTCGCATCCGGCCCAGACATAGAGATTGTCGATAAGGGCGGTGCGGTTCCGCTGCTGCAGCACCCCCGGTAACAGCCTGGCTGTGCCGGCCTCGCGCCCATGCCGATAGAGCCAGGTGACGGCAACGGTCTCGCCCGCGGCCAGCGCGATCCGGTCGTCCGGGCCGTCGACCTCGATGAACGCTTCGGCGCGGGCTGACGGCGAAAGCTGCTCCAGGATCCTGCCGATCGCCGGAAGCGCGGTGTCGTCGCCGAGCAGCAGCAGGTTTTGCGCCTCGGGCACGCCACCTCCGCCCGGTCCGATCATGCCGATGATCTCGCCGGCAACTGCCTTTTCGGCGAAAGCGGCCGCCGGCGTATCCATACCGGGGTGGAGGACGAAATCGACATCCAGCCAGCCGCTTGCGGCGTCCAGCGCCCGGATCGTGTAGACCCGCACGACGAGCGCGTCCTCGCCCGACGGCCAGACCATCAGGCCGTCGGCGCCCATCGACGGCCACACCGGCAGCCTGCCGCGCGGCGGCAGCAGCAGCCGCACATGCAGGCCGCCACGGCCAAAGCGGCCGAGATCGTTGCCGGTGAAGCGGACGCGCTGCATATGCGGAGAAATCCGCGTCGAGGACAGCACCGTGATCTCGCGGAAGAACACCGGCGTACCGGCATCGCTGCCGTCGCCCTGCCAGGCGATGCCCCTGGTCGTGCCGAGATGTTGCGAAAAATGGCCCGCGACCGCCATCTTCATGTAGGACAGGCAGGTCTGATCCTCGGCCGCGACGCTAATCAGCACGCTGTCGTCACCGAGCGTCGCCTTCAACGAACCGTAATGCGTGCGAAATTCCCAATGATCGGCAAGGCCGGTAGCGATCTCGGATTCGCCGTGCTCGGCGCGCAGCCTGTCCATCACCGACCGGATGGCGGCACCGCTGATCCGGGTTTGCGCACGCAATTGCTCCATCGCTCAGCCTTTCGATGCCGTTTGAATTCGAGATCGCCCTAGACGTCGGCGCCTTTGCGGCATGCCACAGCCGGCCTGGCGTTTCCACTAAAAGATGATAAAGAGAGTCATGTTTTTGCATCAAGCCAATGAGTCCCGCGCGAGCAACGGCGGCCGTGTCGGCGAGGTGGCCTAAAGGGCCTTCAAAATATCCTTCAGCTGATCACCAGGCTTGAGATGCGGTCGCCGTCCAGGGTGAACGCCATGTCGCCCTCGCCGTCGAAGCCGTTGCCTGTGACGGCAATGCGGACGTGATAGGTCTCGCCCGCCGGTTCGATACGAATGATGCTAAGTTTGGACTGCACGCCGATATTGTCCGACTGGTTCCAGCGCGCAATCTGCTCGCGGCCCTTGAACGACCGGCCCCAGTCGCTCAGGAAGGCATCGGGCGTGAACGTCTCGAGGAAAGCTTTGGTGTCGCCGGCGTTGGTAGCTTCGACAAAGCGGCGGATGGCATCGGGCGTGGTCATTTCCTTCCTCCAGGTGGCCTAATCCAGCCGGTGCATCAGATCGTCGTCCAGCCAGCGGGCGAAGAAATAGACCAGTTGCTTGTGCCACCACGGCCATTCATGGGCGACATCGCCGCCCCAGTAGTCGACCCAGGCCGGAATCGACTTGTCACGCAGGATCTGTTCCAGCGCCTGCGTATCGGCCAGCATCCGTTCCTCCCAGGCACCCTGCCCGCAGCAGAAGATCAGCCGCAGCGCCTTCAGCCGGCCAAGCAGCCCCGGATCGACGATACCCGGCAGGTAGTCGAGCGGCGAGTTGAAGAAAATCTGTCCGTCGAGCGCGCTGCCGAAGAAATCGTGGGTCGAATAAACCCCCGACAGCGCGATGACGCCGCTGGCCAGTTCCGGA
This sequence comes from Mesorhizobium sp. M0040, assembly GCF_040323505.1. NCBI lineage: Bacteria > Pseudomonadati > Pseudomonadota > Alphaproteobacteria > Hyphomicrobiales > Phyllobacteriaceae > Mesorhizobium > Mesorhizobium sp. M0040. Next base: position 83,524 of record NZ_JAMYVA010000016.1, on the reverse strand, counting down.
AAGCGGAAGACGAAATTCGACGAATGATAGCCGCCCATCGAGCAGCCGCAAAACAGCGGCTTCAGCGTACGCCCGCCATTGGCCTCGGCCGCGACAGACAGGAGTTCCGGCAGCGCCTCTTCGCGCACATAGCGGAAATACGCTTCATGCCGGGCGATGCGATGGGCCGGCTCGGCATGGCGGTCGAAGAAGGATTCCGCATCGATGCCGTCCAGCGTGAACAACTGGATGCGACCGGTGTCGACGAACTCGGCGAGAGCCGAGACGGCGCCGGAATCCTCGAACTGGTAGAACCGCCCTTGCGAAGTCGGGAACACAACCACGGGTCGGCCGGCATGGCCGTAGCGCTTGTATTCCATGTCGCGGCCGAGGTTGCAGCCAAAACCCTTGTGGTAGGAAACGTCCATCGCCTCACGCCTTTTCCGCATGGATGTAGTCGACCGCCCGGCGCAGCGCCTTCGGGTCGGTGGAGCGCAGCTGATAGGCGTAGTTTCCCATGGCGCGGCTGAAAACCTCCTCGATGGCGTGATGATGGACGATCATGTCGCCATGGGCGGCCAGCACGTCGGCATGGCTGTGCACATAGTTGAGATGCCGCTTGCGGCTGGCATAGGCGGTGAAATACTTGCCCTTGTAAGGGCCGCCGGCGGCGTCCTTGACCACCATGTCGGCCCATGCGGCATAGACATCGATATCGAAGGTGTAATTGATGGCATCGGTCATCCAGGCGCCAGGCGGCCGCATGTTGACCTCCAGCGCGATGACCCTGTCGTCCCTGGTTTCGAACAGCTCGATGTGGAAGAAGCGCTCGCGCACGTCGAACGCCTTGAGGATTTTCCTGCCGGCCTCCTCGACCGCCCGGCTGATCTCGGGAAAACAGACATAGCTCATATGGCGGTCGCGGTTGACCACCTCCATGACGCTCTGGTCGTAGCGGTGGCTGGCGGCCAGCACCACCTCGCCGTCGCGGTTGACCAGCCCGTCATAGGTCACCACCAGTCCTTCGATGAATTGCTCCATGACGAAGCTGACGCCTTCCGGCTTGTCCCTGAAGAACCTGTCGAGTTCGCCGGCGTTGGAGATTTTGAAAGTGTTCGAGGCGCCGGAGCCGGAATCCGGCTTCACCACCACGGGATAGCCGACACGGCGGATGAAGGTCATGGCGCCGGCGCGGTCGGAGCACTTGCGTTGCGGGATGGTTTCGACGCCGCTCTTGCGGAAGAACGCCCGCATGCGGCTCTTGCGTTTCAAATTCTTCACGAAGTCGAGCTTGGTGCCGAAGATGTTGAAGTCGGTGCGGATATTGGCTTCCAGCTCCAGCCAATGCTCGTTGAGCGATTCGAACCGGTCGATGCGGCCCCATTTGTGGATGAAATGGCCGATCGCCCGGAACACCGGCTCGTACTCCTCCATGTCGTCGATGCGGTAATATTCCGAAAGGGCTGCCTTCAATTTGCCGTCCAGCGCATCGAACGGCGCGTCGCCAATGCCGAGCACGGTGGCGCCGGCCTTCTTCAGCCGGTCGCAGAAATCGGCGCCATTGGCCGGAAAATGCGGCGAGAAGAACACGAAGTTCATGGACGATCCCTCCCGGCGGCGAGCCATCGTACCCCCGCCGACAATCGACTCTGGCGCATTTGCCGGGCTCGGGGAAGAGCAACTGGATCAGGTGAGCGGCTGGGTCCGCGAAAGGTGACGCCAAAACCGTGAAATAAAAAACCCGCCTCGACGGCGGGTCCTCGGCGCCAATCAGCACCATACCCAAATTAGTAGCATAGCTGCCGGCACAAAGCAAGAACAAAGTTGCTATAATCAGCAAAAATCGCTTTCATGTCGGCGCCGCGCCTTCATTGCAGCTTGGGTTCCTCGCCCCACGAAAATGGGGAGAGGTGGCTCGGCGAAGCCGAGACGGAGAGGGGACTGCGCCCTACGAAGGCCCTCTCTCCGGCCGCGGAGCCTGTCCTCGGGCTTGCCGAAGGCAAGACCCGTGGGCGGCCACCTCTCCCCCGTTTCGCGACGGCGAGGAACCCAGGTCTTGAGGCTGGATCGGCAGCTTCTGCGACAGCGAGGCTCCCACTTGCCTCGCTTTGCCCGCTCCTGTATGAAAACCGCCATGAGCCCGCGCGCCACCTCTTTTGCGTCCCGTCCGACCGGCATTGCCGGCCAGACCGTTCGCGCGCTTGCCTCCACCCTGCTGCTTCTCGGCCTTATCGGCGATCGCCGGGTTCGCTGAAGGAGCGCCCGGCGGTCGAATTCGCCGCTCACGCGCACGCTCCTTGGCCAAATTGGCACGTCACATCAAGCGAACGAAATTCTGGTAAAGGCGCCGCTCGCCACCAATCCGCCTGAAGCTGGATCCGCGAGCCGCCGGGAGAAAAGACGATGAACGCACGAGAAGATATCCGTCTGAATGTAGAGGAAACCGCCAAGCCCGCGAGGGGCATGCCGGACGCCGCCCGGAAATACCAGCCCTATCCGACCGTCGGCCTCGCCGATCGCACCTGGCCTTCGAAAGTGATCGACAAGGCGCCGATCTGGTGCTCGGTCGACCTGCGCGACGGCAACCAGGCGCTGATCGATCCGATGGGCCAGGAACGCAAGGCGCGCATGTTCGCCCTGCTGCTCGACATGGGCTTCAAGGAGATCGAGATCGGCTTCCCGTCGGCCTCGCAGACCGACTTCGATTTCGCCCGCTGGTGCATCGAACAAGGCAACGTGCCCGCCGACGTCTCGCTGCAGGTGCTGGTGCAGTGCCGGCCCGAACTGATCACCCGCACTTTCGAGGCGCTGAAGGGCGCCACCAACCCGATCGTCCATTTCTACAACTCGACCAGCGAATTGCAGCGCCGCGTCGTCTTCGAGAAGGACGTCGCCGGCATCAAGCGCATCGCCACAGATGCGGCCAAGATGATCACCGACATGGCGGCCAAGGCCGGCGGCGGCTACCGTTTCGAATATTCGCCGGAGAGCTTTACCGGCACCGAGCTCGACGTGGCGCTGGAGATCTGCAACGCCGTCACCGAGATCGTCAAGCCGACGGCGGAGAACAAGCTGATCATCAACCTGCCCTCCACGGTCGAGATGTCGACGCCCAACATCTATGCCGACCGCATTGAATGGATGTGCCGCAACCTCGACAATCGCGAGAACCTGTTGATCTCGCTGCATCCGCACAATGACCGCGGCACCGGCATCGCCACCACCGAACTCGGCCTGATGGCGGGCGCCGACCGCGTCGAAGGCACCCTGTTCGGCAACGGCGAGCGCACCGGCAATGTCGACATCGTCACGCTGGCGCTCAACATGTACACGCAAGGCGTCGATCCCGGGCTCGACTGCTCCGACATCAACCGCATGAAGGACGTCTACGAATACTCCAACCAGCTGAAGATCCCCGAACGCCATCCCTATGTCGGCGAGCTCGTCTACACCGCCTTTTCCGGCTCGCACCAGGATGCCATCAACAAGGGCATGAAGGCGCTGCGCAAGGCCAACACGCCGCACTGGGAGGTGCCCTATCTGCCGATCGACCCGGCCGATGTCGGCCGCAGCTATGAAGCCATCATCCGCATCAACTCGCAGTCCGGCAAGGGCGGCATCGCCTATGTGCTGCATGCGGATTACGGCCTCAACCTGCCGCGCAACCTGCAGATCGAGTTCAGCCAGGCTATCCAGGCGATCACCGACGCCGAAGGCAAGGAGGTGCCGGTCAAGCGCATCTACGAGCGCTTTCTCGACACCTATGTCGACCAGCCCGGCGCGCGGCTGAAGTTCCTCGACCACCACACCTACCCCGACACCGAGGTCAAGGGCCGGCGTGTGGTCGAAGCGGTGATCCTCGACAAAGGCAAGGAGGTGACCATATCAGGCACCGGCACCGGCCCGATCGACGGCTTCGTCGATGCGCTGTCGCGCCATGTCGGGGTGCCGATGTCGGTGCTGGATTATTCCGAGCATTCCATGCAGCGCGGCTCGAATGCCTCGGCCATTTCCTATGTCGAGATGGAACATCCGGGCGGCAAGCTGTTCGGCGCCGGCATCAACACCAACATCGTCGCCGCCTCGCTAGAAGCCGTGGTTTCGGCCGCCAACCGCATCGTCGGTCGAAAGCGCGGCTAGCCGAAACGGTCAGGCTCCCGCCATCGGCCCACCGGAATTTATCCGGTGGGTACGCTATCGCACCATAAGCACATGCTTGTAAGGCGCCGCCAGCGCGATATGATTGTACCTCAACCTGTGCCGAATTCGAAGGGATCGACACTTGCAGCATACCACGCCTGCCGCCCCCGCAGTGCGCGAAACGTTGGAGCGATTGCTTGCCAGCGAAACGTTCGGACGATCCGAGCGCGCGCGCAAGCTGCTCCGCTACCTGGTCGAGCGCGAGCAGGCAGGCGAAGCCGACAGGCTCAAGGGCTTCTCCATCGCGATGGACGTGTTCGGCAAGGACGGCGATTTCGATCCGTCGACCGATGCGGTGGTGCGGGTGCAGGCCGGCAGGCTGCGCGAGCTTCTGCAGCAGTATTTCGCCAATGAGGGCGTTGCCGAACCGGTCCGCATCGCCATTCCGCGCGGCGGCTATGTTCCGTCCTACGAACTCAACGCCATTCGCTTGCCGGCGGAGGTGGAGCCCAAGGCAGAAAACAAGCCGGAGCTGGCAACAGAGGAAGCGGCGACGACCGCCCCGCCCGGATCGCTGGAGGACGCCCGCAACCGGGCACATCCGGCTGCATTGCTGAGCGTTCCAGCCGTCGCCCCTGCTGCTCCTTCGCTGCAACGCCATTTGCAGTTCTTCTGGCTGGCGATCGCGCTGGTCATCCTCATGCTGGGTGTGCTGATCCTTCGCCAGGGCAGCGTGGTATTGCTGACCGGCGGCGACACGGCGGTCGAGACCGCGGTGGCGACCGGCAGCATTGCAGCGCCTCCCGTTGAAAACCTCCCCCAGGTCTACATCGCCATCAAGGCCGACAGCGACCTGGCTCGCCGTGTCGCCGCATCGCTGCGCGCCGGCCTCAGCGGCTTCGATACCATCAATTTCATCGGCCGTGATGCCGACAGCCCGCCCGATCCAGTAACCGACGCCGCCAGCTTCGTATTCGATGTCCTGCCCGGGCCGCGTAGCGGCGACATCATGCTCGAGCTGCAAAGCGTGGCGACCGGCCGCGTGCTGCTCTCACGCAACCTGACCGCCGGCGACAGCGCGAACACCGCCATCGAGGACCAGATCTCCGGCATTTTGAGCTCGGCTCTTCCCGCCTCGGGCACGATCTACAACTACATCGAGCAGAGCGGCATCCAGACCGGGCTGACGGCGTGTCTGGTGCTCAACGGCAAATATTATCTCGACCAGAACGCCCAGACGCACGAAGCCGCTTACCGCTGCCTCGAAGATCTTGCCAACCGGGAGGCGAAGTCGTCGCTCGTCTATTCGGAACTCGCTTCCTTGCATCTCGAAGCGGTCACCGACCACTATCCCTATCCCGCCGACGCGACGATCGACAAAGCGATGACGTTTGCCCATCGCGCCATCCAGATGGGCCCGACCAGCCCCTACGCGCACCGCGCCCTTGGTTATCTCAATTCGCGCATGGGCGATTCCGCGGAATCGATCCGCTGGATGCGCAGGGCCTATGAGCTCAATCCCTACGATCTCGCAATGGCCGCCGCCTATGGCTACGGGCTGGTTTTCGCCGGCAGGTACAGCGAGGGCACCCCGATCATCGCTCACGCGGTGGACATCGCCAGCGCCCATCCGACATGGTGGGATTACGGGCTGTTCGCCGGAGAGTTCATGATGGGCGACATGAACAAGGCCACGCTCGCCAGCGACGGCTTGCGAACGACGGAAATGAAATCGCATTATCTGGCGGCGCGGCTGATCGGCGCCAAGGCTGCCGGCCGCGAGAAGCTGGCGAGCAGGCTGCTGCAGGAACTGACCGCCAAATTCCCGAAATTCGCAGCCGATCCGCGCGCAACTTTCGTCGAACGAAGATATCCCGCCGATCTGACCAACCGGCTGGTGGAAGCCCTGCGCGCCGCCGGCCTTGGCGGCGCCAGCTGACGTCTCCCGGCGCGTGCACGACGTCAGGTGATCGCGAAGATTTTACTGGCCATCCGGACGGCCAAAGCGCAATTCAGACACAATTTGAACCGGCCAATCTGATCCCGCATAGGTCTGATCCCGCATAGACTGATCTCCACATAAGTCTGACCTCCCGCAAAGACTGATCCGCATAAGACCGCCCCCGGCATCCTGACTGATCCCGGCACCAAGCCATAAAGTTTGCATGACCCCATCCCTTTACGCTGCCGAACGGGGCACCGGCCCGACAACGATTGCCTTCCTGCATGGTTTCGGTGGCTGCCACGACGACTGGCGCGATGTGGCCGAGTCTCTGGCGCCCGGCGCGCGGACCCTGGCCTATGATCTGCCGGGACATGGGCTGTCGCTCGATTTTCCGGGCGGCGGTCCGGCCAGGATTGCAGCCAGTGCCGTCCTTGCCGATCTTTCCGCTCGCGGGATAAAGCGGGCTCATCTCGTCGGTCATTCGATGGGCGGCGCCGTGGCCGCCCTGATGGCATTGAGCGAGCCGGAAAAGATGGCCTCGCTGACGCTGCTGTCGCCGGGCGGTTTTGGTCCTGAGATCAATGGTCCGCTGCTGCGTCGCTACGCCGCCGCTGCCGGCACGGATGAAATCCGCGCCTGTCTTACCGCCATGTCGGGACCGCAAAGCCGGCCCTTGCAGCACAGGGTCGATCTCGTCAACGAGATGCGCCGGCGTCCCGGCCAGTCGCGGACACTTGTCGAGTTCGCAGCCGCCATGACCAGGGATGATCGGCAAGGCGTCATTCAGCGCGAACGGCTGGAAACGCTAAACATGCCGGTCATGGTGGTTTGGGGAACCGACGACGCGGTGCTGCCGGTCAGCCAGGCGGACGGCGTGCCGAAGCATTTTCATCTGCACCACGTGCTGGAAGCCGGCCATATGCTGGTCGAGGAAGCGCCCGGCCTGGTCGTCGAGGCCGTCCGTCGCAATATGCGACGCCGCAGCAGGCGGCTTCGTCGGGGATTCGCCGCTGCGGCGAGCTGATCGGTCTTCGCGCAGGCACGGCGGCGGCGCTGGTGCTCATCCAGCGAACCCTTGCCCGCTCATCGATCTCGCAAGTGCAATTTGCCGGCGGCTGTGTTAATTCGGTGTTAACCAAACCCCGCGAGGCAACGCCGATGAAGGACGCAGGCGAGAACATCACCCAGATCGATCAGTCGCGAAAACTGTCCGATGCCATTCGCGACGTCAAGAACGCCTTCGCCGACCGCGACGACGTCGTCGTCGAGATGCGCGAAGCGCATCGCATGCGGCTCGATCTGCTTGCCGCCGAACTCGCGCCGGTCTTCGGCGACGTACCCACCGACATGGACAGTTTCGACTTCGCCGTCTCGTCCGGCCTGCAGCCACGGCTGTGGATCGACGCGATCAGCCATGTCGCCATGGGACGCGACCGCCGCACCTATCGCTTTCTCAAGGACACGCGCATCGGCCGCGTCGTGCTCGCCGAGTCGACCGAGATGAAGGTCGTTGCCGATCAGGTGACGCGCTATGTCGCCGAGCGCGTCGTCGAACGCCAGAGGATGATGGAAGGCGGCATCGAGCAAGCCGTCGCCGGCCTGAAACGCGCCCTGGTGGCGGAGGCCGAGCCGCCGCTGCATGTCCCTGCACGCAGCAACGGCTGGTCGGCGTTCTTCTCGGGCCTCGGCCTGATCGCCGCCGGCGCCCTGGTCGGCCTAGCGATTTCGCTCGTGTTGTTCTGGGACCGCATCGTTGCAATGAAAATCAGCTTCTAGAGCGGTTCAGCGTTCACGGAAACGCTGAACCGCACTATCTCTTTGTTTTGACGCAATTCCGGACGGAAAACCGTTTCACACTTTTCCTGGAATTGTTCTAGCCACCGAGGCCTCGGCTTCGACGCCAAGCTCCAGCGTCTGCAGGTCGCTGGGCGGCAATGCCGGCCCGGTCAGGCCGCGGCGCGTCAGCCTGATCCGCCACTTGTCCTTTTCACCGTCGATGTCGAGCAGATTGTATTGCGCCGGCGCATGCGAACTGCCGGGCGCCTGCCCGGCGGCGGCGACCCCGACCACCGGGATTTTGGTCTTGCGGGCGCCGATGAAGAAGAGCGACGGCACATGCGAATGGCCGTGCAGCACAAGCTCGGCGCCGTGCCGGTGAAGAACCTTGTGGAAGCGCGAGATGCCGAACAGCCGCTTGTTCTGCGAAACGGCGCCGCGCACCGGCGGGTGGTGGATCATGATCACTCGGAACAGGCCCTGCTTGCCCGTGGCGTCGAGCATGCCGCGCAGCCTTTCCGCCTGGCCTTCCAGAAAGAAGCCGTTGGCCATGAAGGGAGCCGTGGCGCGCGCCGTCGAGACGCCGATCAGCGCAACTTCGCCGCGCACCCGCAGATACGGAAAGGTGTTGCGGTCGACCGGCGTATTGACGCCGTCGCCGGTCATCCACGCCGCCCAGGACCGGCAGGTCTTGTCGAAGGCGCCCGGCACATAGGCGTCATGGTTTCCAGGCACCACCGACACGTCGTTGGGCGAGCCCAGCGTCTCCAGCCAGTGCTTGGCCATCTCGAGCTCACCGTCGAGCGCCAGATTGACAAGATCACCGGTGATGGCGAGATGGTCCGGCCCGCTGGCCTTCATGTCGGCGACGATCGTGTCGATGACGGCATCGTGCATGTAGCGGCGGCGGTTGCGCTGCCAATTGACGTAACCGACCACGCGCTTGGAGGCGAGATCGCGATAGGTTACATCGGGAAGCGGCCCCAGATGGACATCGGAAATATGCGCGAGCCTGAACATCTTTTCTTCATAGGCGAGCCGCGCGCGGCTTTCCACTCACGGTTTCGCGGACGATGATGCCGGATCCGGAGCAAGCCCTGCGCCAGACCGGCTGGCCGGGCGTCAGGGCAAGGCTGTTTCACCTGTATTTCGTACTGCGGCGGCCGATGACGCTCGGCGTGCGCGGCTTGATCCACGAACGCCCCTCCAATTCCGTCTTCCTCATCCGCCACACCTATGTCCCGGGCTGGCACCTTCCGGGCGGTGGCGTCGAGTTGGGCGAGACGATGATCGAAGCGCTGACGCGCGAACTGTTCGAGGAAGGCAACATCGCGCTGACCGGACCGCCGGTGTTGAAATCCCTGCATTTCAACCACCGCGCCAGCCGGCGCGACCATGTCGGCCTCTATCTGGTCGAGGAGTTCGACCAGCCAGCACCCAAGCTGCCCGACCGCGAGATCGCCGAAGCCGGCTTCTTCCCGCTCGACCGCTTGCCGGTGGGCACGACACCGGCAACTTTGCGGCGGATTGCCGAGGTTTTTGAGGGGAATTCGGCATCGCCTTACTGGTAGATCATCTCTTCAACAGCTTTGGCTGCGTCGGTATAGACCGGCAGCATCCATTGTTCTCAGAGAGATAAATGCTGAGCGATGAGGAGAAAAAATGCAACACAGCCAAAACGATAGATTTAGAATCGCGCTCTATGTATCACTGTACACGGGAATGTATGTGATAACATTTTCTGTGGCAGCCTTAATTTCTACAATAGTTCTTGCGATAGATCCATATATGTTAGCAAAAATTGGAAGATTTATCCAATTCTCAATACAATTAGTTGCGGCATTCGTGACATATTTCGTTTTTATAAAGCGACATGCTCAGCTTTTTACTCGCACTGAATTCTGGAAAATGGTCGGCTTCTCAACCCTGATAGAAATGATTTTGGGAATGGCTGTGCTTCTGCCGTCGGGATTGTTACGCGCAATCCCGCCCCAGACGTCGGTCCTGGCCGTCATGATCGGCGGCATCGTTGCGTTCCTTGCAACGTCGCTCGGCTACTCCAATCGATTTGGAAATACCATATTGAAAGCTGAACTCGTTAGAAGGGCAAAGATGGACTCCGAAACCTTCCGCTAGGTCGCCGGTCTCACGCAGCCTTCCTGAAGCGCGCGCGGTCGTGCGGCGCGGAATAGTCGAGCTCTGGCCCGACCGGCACGATGCGCGTCGGGTTGATCGTCTCGTGGCTGCCGTAATAATGCGACTTGATGTGGTGCAAATTCACCGTGCCGGCGACGCCCGGCACCTGGTAGAGATCGCGCAGGTAATTCGACAGGTTCGGATAGTCGGCGATGCGGCGCAGATTGCACTTGAAATGGCCGACATAGACCGGGTCGAAGCGGACCAGTGTCGTGAACAGCCGCCAGTCCGCCTCGGTGATGCGGCCGCCGATGAGATAGCGCTGCCTTGACAGACGGTCCTCCAGCATGTCGAGCGCCGAGAACAATTCGCCGAACGCCTCCTCGTAGGCTGCCTGCGTGGTGGCGAAGCCGGCACGGTAGACGCCGTTGTTGACCGCGGGATAGACCAGCGCATTGACCGCATCGATCTCGCCGCGCAACGGTTGCGGATAAAAATCGAGCTTGGCATCGCCCCATTCGTCGAAGGCCGAATTGAGCATGCGGATGATCTCGGAGGATTCGTTGGAAACGATGGTCTGCTCGCGTTTGTCCCACAGCACGGGAACGGTGACCCGGCCCGAATAGCCGGGATCGGCCCTGGTGTAGATCTGGTGCAGGAAATCGAGGCCGTAGAGCGTGTCGCCGGTGGCGCCGTCCTCGGCCAGGAACGTCCAGCCGTCGGCGCCCATGAAATGATGGACGACCGAGACGGAAATCACGTCCTCGAGTTTTTTGAGCACGCGAAAGATCAACGTCCGATGCGCCCACGGGCAGGCGAGCGAGACATAGAGGTGGTAGCGGCCGGGCTCGGCCTTGAAGCCGCGTTTTCGCCCTTCGGCCGACGCGCCGTCGCGGGTCACCCAGTCGCGCCACTGCGACTGCGCGCGCACGAATTTGCCGCCGCTCTCCCCGCTATCGTACCGGCGGTCCTGCCATTGGCCTTCGACTAGCAATCCCATGCAATATCCTTTCGCGTTCCTACCCGATGTAGGGCACCAAGCGGCGCCGCGGAAATCCCCGATGCTGAACAGATCGTCAACGGCTGCGTCGTCGAGTGCGGTCGGCTGCGCCGGCCGATTGCGGCGGCTGAAAATTGGTGCTAGCGGACATCCGCATGTTCGACTTTGCCATGATCCGGTTCGACCGACGACGAAAGAGCGCCCGCGCTTGATGAAGCGCTGACTGGCGAACGCTGCCGCTTGCAGCAAACCTTTCCTCGCATACCGGAACGCAAAGACCATGAGCCTTGCCGACTTGAAATACCTGGCCGACGTGAAATACCTGCCGGAAACTCCGGCGCATGATCCTGAAATCGAAGCCATCAATGACGAGGCCTTCGGGCCGGGCCGTTTCGTGCTTGCCGCCTACAAGATCCGCCAAGGTGGCCCGCATGAGCGGGCTTTGTCCTTCGTGGCTGTCGATGGCGCAATCGTCGTCGCCTCGGTCCGGATGACGCGCATCGCCGCCGGCGCCGGCCGCGCGCTGATGCTCGGGCCGCTCGCCGTGCGGCCGGCCTTCAAAAATCTCGGCATCGGCCGCCGGCTGGTGGCAATCGCGCTGGAAGCCGCCGCCAAGGCCGGCGCGCCGGCGGTGATGCTGGTCGGCGACGAACCCTATTACGGCCCGCTCGGCTTCAAAAGGCTGGCGCGCGGGCAGATCTCGATGCCGCGTCCGGTCGACCCCGACCGGCTTTTGGCGCACGAGATCGTGCCTGGCGCGTTGGCGAGGCTGGCGGGCGAGGTTTGCCACGCCGACCAGGCAAGGGTTGCCGCGCACATCGCCGCGATGGCATGACCGTGCCGGTGCTGTCGCACGGTGGCTTGGCGGCATAGTCTGGGCACGGAGGAGGACGTCGAGATGAACCCGAACGGCCAGATTGCGATCGTCACCGGTGGCGGCTCCGGCCTTGGCGAGGCGACGGCGCGCGCTCTTGCCGCCGGCGGCGCCAGGGTTGCCGTCCTCGATCTCGGTATCGAGCGTGCGGCCAAGGTGGCGGCTGACATCGGCGGCATCGCCGTCCGATGCGATGTGAGCGACGCCGAGAGCGGTGCCGCCGCAGTCGCGGAAGCGGCAGAGACGCTCGGCGCACCGCGCATCCTGGTCAATTGCGCCGGCATCGTTATCGGCATGAAGATGATCGGCAAGGACGGACCGCATCCGCTCGATCAATACCGCAAGGTGATCGAGGTCAATCTGATCGGCACCTTCAACATGATCCGCCTGGTTGCCGACCGGATCGCCAGGCTCGAGCCGCTGCAGGGCGGCGAGCGCGGCGTCATTATCAACACCGCGTCGGTCGCGGCCTATGACGGCCAGATCGGTCAGGCCGCCTATTCCGCCTCCAAGGCCGGTGTCGTCGGTATGACGCTGCCGGTGGCGCGCGATCTCGCCCGCTCCGGCATTCGCGTCTGCACCATCGCCCCCGGCATCTTCAGGACGCCGATGATGGCCGGCATGCCGCAGGAGGTGCAGGATTCGCTCGGCGCCGCTGTGCCCTTCCCTTCCCGTTTGGGCGAGCCTTCGGAATACGCGGCACTTGCCTTGCACATCATCGAGAACCAGATGCTCAACGGCGAGACCATTCGCCTCGACGGCGCCATCCGCATGGCGCCGAAATAAATGCGACGGTGATGCCTTGGACGAACCCAGGAAAGACGTGATCCGCGCGACCGATACCGAGGCGATCAGGCTGGCAAAGACGCTGATCCGCAGCGCCCGTTTCGGCGCGTTGGCAGTGCTCGAACCAGGAACCGGTTCGCCGCTGGCCAGCCGGGTCGGCGTCGCCACAGACATCGACGGCACGCCATTGATCCTGGTATCGATGCTGTCCGCCCATACCGGCGCCATCCTTGCCGACCCGCGCTGCTCGTTGCTCGTCGGCCAACCCGGCAAGGGCGATCCGCTGGCGCATCCGCGATTGACGCTCGTCTGCCGCGCCGTGCGGCTCGAACGCAGATCGAACGAACACGCCCGCGCCGAGCGGCGCTACCTCAACCGCAACGCCGAGGCAAAACTCTATGCCGGGCTCGGCGACTTCTCGATCTTCCGGCTCGAACCGGAGCGCGCCAGCCTGAACGGCGGCTTCGGCAAGGCCTATCTGCTCGACCGCACCGATCTGGTCGCGACGGGAGCGATCGTCGAAGAGCTTGCCGCCGGGGAGCAATCGGCGCTCGACCACATGAACGCCGACCATCTCGATGCGATTGCCCTCTACGCAAGTCATTTCGGCGGGGCCGAGAGTGACGGCTGGATCGTCACCGGGTTCGACGCCGACGGGATGGATCTCGTATCGGGCGACAATGTCTGTCGGGTTTTCTTCCCCGAGCCGCTGAGAGCGGCGCGCGACCTCAGGCCTGTCCTGGTCGACATGGCCAAGGCCGCCCGATCGGCAAAATAATCACAGCCGCACGGTTAATCGGCTTGCATGGAAAGCAAGCCTTGAGATTTGAGCGAAATGTTCTACCTTTGCGAGTGACGCTGAATCGCTGGCGTGCATCTATAGGGAAAGTCTATGGAATCCGACGCTATTGCCCCCATAGCGGCGGATGAGCAAGAAGGCATGGGGGATCTATGGTCTCGAACAAACTAGTCGCCAACGCCGGAACCGCGGCTGCGTTTCTGACGCTGATGGGCAACGAAAAACGTTTGTTGATCATGAGCTATCTAGCCGAGGGCGAGATGTCGGTCGGCGCCATAGCCGAGAAGGTGTCGCTCAGCCAATCCGCCCTGTCACAGCATCTGGCCAAGCTGAGGGCTTCCGACCTTGTCGAGACCCGCCGCGACCGGCAAATGATCTATTATTCCTGCAAGTCCGCGGCGGTGCGCGAATTGCTGCACATGCTGGACGGCATTTTCGGCGAAGGTGAACTGTCGCAGATGGCTCACCGGCTGCGTCGCGCCGGGACCTGAGCGGCCGAGGCGGAGAACGCCCCGCCAAATCCGCTTTGCTGCCAAGTCCGCCTTGCTGCCAAGTCAGCCTTGCTACTGAACGCGCTCGTCGGCGGCCTGCGCAATCTCGTCCTTGAACTCGACCTTCGTGCCCGGCTGCACCATCGAGGCAAGGTCTTCGGCATCCCAATTGGTCAACCGGATGCAGCCATGCGAAAAGGTGGTGCCGATCTTGCCCGGTTCGGGCGCGCCGTGGATGCCATAGCTTTCGATTGAGAGATCTATCCAGATCGATCCCACGGGATTGTTCGGCCCGGCAGCGATGGTGAAGGGCCGCTTGGTCTTGACCCCCTTGAAAGCGAAGTCCGGATCGTAGTGATAGGTAGGGTTGTGCACCACGCGCCTGACCTCCGCCATGCCGCTTGGCGCCGGCTTCTCGTCGCTCCCAATCGAGGCGGGGTAGACCGCCAGCCATTTGCCGGCACGGTCGAGCACACGCACCAGGCGGGCGCCCTTGTCGACCTCGACGGCGGCAACGCCGGCGGGAGGGTCGCCCCTGCTGACACCAGGCACCACCAAGGTCCTGCCTGGTTTCCTGAGGCTGGTGCCCGGATTGAGCATTCGCAGCAATTGTTCGCTGACGTGGAAGCGCTCAGCCAACCGCTCCACCGCATTGCGGTAGCCGAGCCGCCGCAAGCGGGCCATTCTCTCCAAGCGGGCCGGAATACGCCGGGTGAACGGTCCACGCACATCCTTGCGCATCACCTCATAGGTCACCAGCACCGGCTTGGCGGAGGTTGTGATGAGTTTGCTCCAGGTTTGTGGACTGAGCTTGCCATCGGGCGGAAGTCCGTTTGCCGCCTGAAACGCGGCGACGGCTTTGGCGAAATTCTGGGAAAGGCGACCGTCGATGAGGCCCGGCGAGAAGCGGGCGCGATCCAGAAGGATCTGCGCCTTCAGCAGCATCGGATCGACACCCTTCGGTTCGCCGATAGTGAATTGGGCCTGATTGACGGTGGCTGGATCGAGCTTGGCCGCGCGAGCCACGCCGCATGCGAGGGCAAGCGTGGCGGCAAAGACGAGGAGGAGCCTGATCATCGATGTCCTCCCAGGACCGCAGCAGGAGCCCGCCTCTATGACGCGGCATGGCCCTGTGTGGTTCCTTCGCCCATCGAAATTCTGCATTGAAGCGGCTTGCCGACGAGCCGTGCCGCGGGAATCAATATCCTTGTCGCCAAAGCCCAGGCAGATTCCATCCTGGCCCGGCGCCCAGTGATTGGATTTGACCGTTAGAACGGCGTGCATCCATTTGGACGCTGAGATACGGTCTGAACTCCTTCGGATCGGGCATCGTGCCTTCCGAAACCGAATCCCGATTCGCGGCCGACGCCAGGGTCCGCCGAGGAAGCCATGAATCCGATCCGCATAGACGACCCGCAGGATCCTCGCGTCGCCGCCTATCTCGACATCCGGGAGCGAGATCTTGCCGGCCGGCAAGGCCGTTTCGTCGCCGAAGGCAAGGTGGTGCTCGACACGCTGCTTGCCGCCCGGCGCTTCGAGGCAGAATCGGTGCTGGTGCTCGAGAACCGGCTTGCCGGCCTCGATGACGTCCTGCGCAAGGCGCCTGCCGGGCTTCCGATCTATGTCGCATCCGGCGAAGTCATGGACAGGATCGCCGGATTCCACATGCATCGCGGCATATTGGCGATCGGCCGCAAGGGCGCGGCCGTCTCCGCCGAAGCTTTGCTCGGCGCACTGCCCGCCCGCGCGCTGATCGTGGTGCTGGTCGGCATCGCCAATCATGACAATATAGGATCGATCTTCCGCAATGCCGCCGCCTTTGGCGCGGATGCCGTGCTTCTCGATCCGACCTGCTGCGATCCGCTGTACCGCAAGGCAATCCGCGTCTCGGTCGGCGCCGCCTTGAAAATTCCCTTCGCCTGCTTTGCCGACGCCGCCGCCTGCACCGCCATGCTCGACCGGCAAGGCTTCAGCCAATTCGCCCTGTCGCCGCGCGGGCAGACCGACATTCGCGATGCCAAGACAAACGAACGGCTGGCGCTCTATCTCGGCACTGAGGGCGAAGGCCTGCCGGAAAGCCTGCTTGCCCGCCTGCAGACGCTGCGGATCGGTATGGCGCAAGATTTCGACAGCCTGAACGTCGCCGCCGCGTCAGCCATCGCACTTCATCATTTTTCCGGAATTTGAGAGTCGGGCATTTTGCGGCCAAGTGGCGGCATCTCAGTCGGTCGAAGCGGCCTTCTGCAGCGCCCGCACCCGATCGGCAAGGCTGCGTCCGCCGCTCCCCGGCCGCGGATCCTCAGGCGCTGCAAGCGCCCGGGCGATCGGTGAATCCGGCCCGTCGAGCTTTGCCGTCAAGGCCACGACTTGCGCCGCCAGATCGTTCATCTCTTCGCGCAATGCGGCGCTGGCGCTGCCGGTATCGTCTCCGGCCTGTGATTTCGACGTTTCGACGGCAGCAAGATCTGTCTTCAGCCGCCTGTTCTCGCGTGCCAGCGATGTCAGCCTGGCCTCCAGCCGCTCGCGGTCGGCATCGAGCTTGGCGGTTGTCTTTTCGATGTCGCCGTTGGCGGCCACATTAACCTGACTGCCTGGCACGCCGGCAAGACCCACCGCAAGCGTCCTTTCAGCGCCTTTCGGCTTTTCGCGAAGGCGCACCAGTTCCTTCTCGCGGCGCTCGAGCCTGTCCTCGCGATCGGCCAGCGAGGCGAGCAGGCGTTCGACCTTCTTTTCCAGGTCGCCGGTTCTTTTCTTCTCGGCCTTCAACGCGTCC
The DNA here is from genome assembly GCF_040323505.1 of Mesorhizobium sp. M0040. NCBI lineage: Bacteria > Pseudomonadati > Pseudomonadota > Alphaproteobacteria > Hyphomicrobiales > Phyllobacteriaceae > Mesorhizobium > Mesorhizobium sp. M0040. The sequence goes on along the minus strand of NZ_JAMYVA010000016.1, from coordinate 66,825 downwards.
CGCAAAACCTTGCTTTCGGCTGCCAATTCCTGGCTGCGCCTGTCCGCCTCCTTGCGCTGGCCGCGCAGCAGCGAAATGTCGCTCGCCAGCTTCTGCAGCTCGGATTCGCGCGCCACAAGTTCGATCTGCCGGCTGCTGGATGAAAAACTGGCGTCGTCATACATGTGCTCCAGTTTCCGCAGTTCGAGCCCGCGCTTTTCGAGGGCGCGCTCGGTCTCCGCAAGCCGTTCCGACAGCTGCTGCAGCTGCTCATCGCGCTTGCGAAGCTCCTCGCCCCTGGCTGTAAGATCGGCGACGACCCGGTTCTTGTCCTGTCGCTCGGCCGCCAATTCCTTCAGGGCTTCGCGGTCGCGGCCGATCTCGACCAGCTGTTCGGCGGCTTTCTCGCGCAATGATTTGACGGTCATTTCAAGCCGGCGCACCGAAACGGCGAACTCGGCGCGAATGCGATCCTTGTCCGCCTGGATCTCGGCCAGCGTCAACGGCATCGAGCCCTCGACGCGCTTGCGCGTCAGCGCCACCGCCCGCCGCCACACGGCCGGAGCAATCATCAGCGCCAGAAAGCCGGCGCAGAGAAAGCCGAGAACAAAGAACAGGATCGACTGGACCAAGATGACTATCCGTTGTGCATGGCAACCGCCAAAGGTCGACTTTGCCATCTTCGCATGACGGAAATCCGGCGCCACGGCAAGAGTATGCCGCGGCAAAGCTCAGACCGTGGCATCACAGGTCCAATCGCAGTGGCCGTCATGCAGGTCAGAACGGATTCCAGGTCGCGCGCTGGGTGAGCTTGAGGTAGCCGAGATTGACGCCGAGACGGGCGCCGACGCCGGTACGGATCGGCACGAGCAGCACATTGTTGTTCTTCAGCACGTTGAAGCCGACGCCGGCGACGACATAGGCGGAGCCGGCGACGCCGCCAAAACGATTATAGAGGCTGCTCACATCGTCGAGATTGTAGACCAGCATCATGACGCGCGAGCCCTCGCCGCCGAAATCCCAGCCGAGCGAAGGGCCTTGCCAGAACACTTTGTGATCGCCGGCATTCTTGGTGTAGAGCGTGCCTTCGCCATAGGTCAGGCCACCGATCAGCGCCCCGGACCCCTCTTCGCCGAGCAGATAGCCGTTCGGCAGGCCATAGGTGGCGAAAATCTTCTCGACGACGGTGGCGAGCCCGCCCGACGTCGCGCCGAAGAATTTATGACCGGAATCGACGATCTCCTGCGCGGTGTATTCCTGCGCCCGCGCGGCCGATGCCGAAAAGGCGACAAGGCCGATGAGGGCGATCGTCATTGAGATGACACGGAAAAAAGTCCGGTCGTAGAATCGGGAAACCATGCTTCCAATCTCCGTCAGGGAGCACTTTCGCCGACGCCTCGCACCCGTACGGCTCTTTGGCGGCCGTTAAGGATGACTGTTAGGGGCAAACTATGCCGTAATCCTTTTTCAACCATTAAACTCCCACATGAAGATGGCGGTTCGAAGGCTGTTTCACATCGCCCGCGCAGCACCTTGCTGCGTGAACACGCCATTTTCGACAATCCTAATTTCGGATTTGTTGCTGCACGCACAAGCGCTGTGTATTCAGAATGCTTGGGAGAGAGCGTGATTCGTGTGGACAGGCGTGATCATGATCGCCCGGTCATTGTGTTGTGAAATTTGCAGGGATTTTTGCCGATGGCCGAGCTTTTCACCCTTTCCGCACCCGATCTGGCCGCGCTGCTGTGCAGCCGGGTCTGCCACGACATCATTTCGCCGGTCGGCGCCATAAACAACGGGCTTGAGCTGCTCGACGAAGGCGGCGCCGACGAAGACGCCATGAAGCTGATCCGCCAAAGCGCCAAAAACGCCTCCGCTCGCCTGCAATTCGCCCGCATCGCCTTCGGCGCCGCCGGTTCCGCCGGCATGCTGATCGACACCGGGGACGCCGAGGCCGTGGCCATCGCCTTCCTGAAGAACGAGAAGCCGGAACTGATCTGGAACGGAACCCGCGCATTGTTGCCCAAGAACAAGGTCAAGCTGCTGCTCAATCTCATCCTCGTCGCTAACGCCGCCATTCCGCGCGGCGGCAGGCTGGTGGTCACGCTGGAGAACCTCGAGACCGAGCCGCGCTTTGCGCTCGCGGCGAGCGGCCCGATGCTGCGCGTGCCGCCCAAATTCCTGGAATTGCATTCCGGCCACAGGCCGGAAGAGCCGATCGACGCGCATTCGGTGCAGCCCTATTACACGCTGCTCCTGGCCCGCGAAGCCAACATGACGATTTCGATCCATGCGACCGCCGACGAGATCGTCCTTTCTGCAGTCTGAAGTTCTGCTAAGACCCGGGAAAGTATTTTCTCCAAATCATATTTACGGCGTGGTCTTAACATCTGTGAGACGCGCTTGCAGATTGATTGCGTGAAGCATTGCGAAAGAAGATTTCGCTAAAAAACACCTTCAGGAAAATTTTACCTAACGGCTTTTCGGCTTCTTTACCAGATCGGCCTATGTTCCCCGGCAGATGCCACGACGCTGCCGGTTCGCCAAACGGCAAGAGGGTCCCGGAATGAAACGCTGCATGTTCGTCGACAATTCGAGCGTCATCAGGAAGGTTGCAAGGCGTATCCTGGGCGGTTCCGGCATGATGGTGATCGAAGCCGCCAGCGGCCGTGAGGCGATCGAGATGTGCGCGGTCGACATGCCTGATATCATCGTCGCCGACGGCGCCTTGCCGGACATGCAGGCGCAGGACCTCATCCGCCGCGTGCGCGCCATGGAAAGCCCGGTAGTGCCGCAGGTTTTGATTTCGCTGGTCGAGGTCGACGTCGGGGCGATCATGCGGGCAAAGCGCGCCGGCGCCCAGGGCTACCTGCTGAAGCCGTTCAACCGGCCGCAACTGCTCGAGTGTTTCCGCGCCTTGAAGATTGCCGCCTGATCAGAGCCTGTTCCATTCCGACGAAAATCGGATGAGCTCTATCTCGTTGTTTTACCAGGTTCTTTCCGAAAAACGGCGCCCATTTTGGGATCATGCCCTCAGTTCAGGCGCTGACCCGGATATCTTCAGGCTCACGCAGCACATAGCCGCGGCCCCAGACGGTCTCGATGTAATTCTGCCCGCCAGACGCGGCGTCGAGCTTCTTGCGTAGCTTGCAGATGAAGACGTCGATGATCTTCAGCTCCGGCTCATCCATGCCGCCATAGAGATGGTTGAGGAACATTTCCTTGGTCAGCGTGGTGCCCTTGCGCAGCGAGAGCAGTTCCAGCATCTGATATTCCTTGCCGGTCAGATGGACGCGCTGGCCACCGACTTCAACGGTCTTGGCATCGAGATTGACCACCAGGTCGCCGGTGGTGATGACCGACTGGGCATGGCCCTTGGAACGCCGCACGATGGCATGGATGCGGGCGACCAGTTCGTCCTTGTGGAAGGGCTTGGTCATGTAATCGTCGGCGCCGAAGCCGAGGCCGCGCACTTTGTCCTCGATGCCGGCCATGCCGGAGAGGATGAGGATCGGCGTCTTCACCTTGGAAAGGCGGAGTGTTCTCAACACTTCGTAGCCCGACATGTCGGGGAGATTGAGGTCGAGGAGAATGATGTCGTAATCATAAAGCTTGCCTAGATCGACACCCTCTTCACCAAGGTCGGTCGTATAGACATTGAAACTTTCCGATTTCAGCATCAGCTCGATGCTTTGTGCGGTTGCACTGTCGTCTTCTATCAGCAGAACGCGCATTTCATTCCCCTTTTCTGCTGCCGGACCATTTCACGACCCGTCCAGGACCGGAGCAGTGATTGCCTGAGCAGAGGCTGCCATCGAATGGTTAATAAAACCTAATTCCCCGTCCATGACGGTATCAGATTTTTTAACCCCTTTCTACACCTTGTTGAATCCAATAATGAATCACAGACCAAAACCGTTAATGCAGCACATTAATAAGCCAGACTAAGTGACTCTCCGGACTCGTTGGCCAGGTTTCCCGACGAGAAGCAGAATTTTTACCCGCCCTTAAGTCCTGAGCCGTATGATTAACAATGCCCGTAAACGAATGGTTACCGCCGGCAAAAAACTTTAGGAGTTTGTTTCCCATAGTTCGGGGAAAGCCGGTGGAAACGGGTCAGGCCTGGGCCTTGCCGGGTGAATTGGACGATATGTGCAGGTGTGCGTTTCCGGGAGTACCGAATCATGAAGTCACGTGAAAACCTCGTTCGGCTGAAGCAATTTCAGGTGAGCGAGAAGCGGCGGCAGCTGCTGCAGCTCGACATGATGATCGCCGAATTCGAGCGCATGGCCGTCGAGCTGGAACTTCAGATCGCCGCCGAAGAGAAGAAGGCCGGCATCACCGACATCAATCATTTTGCTTATCCGACCTTCGCCAAGGCGGCACGTTTACGCCGCGACAACCTTAGAAATTCGCAAAGCGACCTCGCCCAGCAGCGAAATGTCGCCGAATCATTGTTGAGCGAAGCCGAAGCGGAGCTTTCCAAGGCCGAGATGCTGGAATCGCGCGACACCAAGGCGCGCGACACGGAAGCCGGCGGCCGCAGCGCCATGATCGGCTGAAAACAAGATTTTAACGCACGTCGCGCTTGCGCGCTATTGCTGCGCACCGAACTGTGCCGCCTCAGGCATCCAGATCTTCTTGCTGTTCCGCCGCCCGTGCGCGCGCATTTTTGATGTCGGGCACATGCTGCTCCGACCAGGCTCTGATCTGATCGAGCAGTCCTGCCAGGTTCTGGCCGAGTTCGGTCAGCTCGTATTCGACCCGCGGTGGAATGACCGGGAAGATTTCGCGCCGCACAAGGCCGTCGCGTTCGAGGATGCGCAGCGTCTGCGTCAGCATTTTCGGCGTGACGCCTTCGAGCTTGCGCGCCAGTTCGCCGTTGCGAAGCCGGCCGCGGCGCAACGCACAGATCACCAGGTGGACCCATTTGCTGGCGAGCGTCTCGAGCACGGCGTGTGACGGGCACGACCGCCGAAAGGCGTCATAGCCGAAAGGGGAAACATCTTCACTATCCATGAGGTGCGTATATATCAAAAAGGTACATACTAGACAAGAGAATGTAACTATCCAAATGATAGTGGCACATCAAAACCAGCAGGAGAGCCTTCCATGCGTGCCATTATCCAGAATTCCTTCGGCGGACCCGACGTCCTCGTCATTGCCGATCGCCCCGCGCCATCACCCGAGACCGGCGAAGTGCTCGTCCGCATCGAGGCGGCCGGCATCAATCCGGTCGATGGTGCGGTGCGCGGCGGCCACTATCCGCTGCTCGGCGAGCCGCCTTTTGTCCTTGGCTGGGACGTTTCGGGAGTTGTCGAGGCGCTGGGCTCCGGCGTCTCCGGCCTCAAGGTCGGCGATGCCGTGTTCGGCATGACGCGCTTTCCCAAACAGGCGGCAGCCTACGCCGAACTCGCCGCTGTCCCGGCTGATGAGCTTGCGCCGAAACCTGAAGGCATAGATCACGCGCAAGCCGCCGCGCTGCCGCTGGCCGGCCTGACGGCCTGGCAAGGCCTTGTCCGCCATGGCCGGCTCGATTCTGGCAAGCGCGTGCTGATCCACGCCGGAGCCGGCGGCGTCGGCCATCTGGCGGTGCAGATCGCCAAGGCGCACGGCGCTTACGTCGTCGCGACCGCCAGCCCGGAAAAGCTCGATTTCGTCCGCTCGCTCGGCGCCGACGAGGTGATCGACTACACAAGGGATGATTTCACCGGGAAGGCCCGCGACATCGATCTGGTTCTGGACCCGTTCGGCGGCGTGCATGCGGAGCAATCACTGAAAGTGCTCACGGCCGGCGGCGTGCTGGTGTCGCTGCTCGATGTCAGCGATGCCACCAAGGCAAAGGCCAGGACGCGAGGCATCCGCGTCGAGCGCATGTCCGTAGTGCCCGACCGTGCCGCTCTGGTGGAGCTCGGCAAATTGATCGACGCGAAAAAGCTGGCCGTCCACGTGGCAAAGGCGTTTCCGCTCGAACAGGCCGGTGCCGCCCATGCCTTTCTCGCCACCAGGCCGATCGGCAAGGTGGTGCTGACGGTCTGAAATTGCAGATCGTCGCCCCTCGCAAACATAAGGGCGCTGATCAGCGCCCTTATCGGCCTAATGCCGGTATTGCTGGATGCGCGTGGTGCGCAGGCCGGCAAGGCCGTATTCGTCGATCGACGCTTGCCAGGACAGGAATTCCTCGGTGGTGAGCTTGTAGCGCTGGCATGCCTCTTCGAGGCTCAAAAGCCCGCCACGCACCGCCGCCACCACTTCCGCCTTGCGCCGGATAACCCAGCGACGTGTGTTTGTCGGCGGCAGATCGGCGATGGTAAGTGGGCTGCCGTCTGGCCCGATAACATATTTGACTCGCGGTCTAATTAGATCGGTCATCGTACTCTCTACAAAAAACTCAAAGACCCAATCCCCACCACATTACCGCCACAGCTTTAAAATTTGCCTAAGCAGACCCTAATGGTTAGGTAAGGATCATGAACGCGGCGTTAGCCTTTTCATCGGCATTTGAAACATCTGCCGGCAAGCGCATTGAACCCGGCAGGAAAAATGAGCCGGCCCGGCAAAGCTGGCGCAGCCGAGACGCTTGACCTATATTCCGGCCATTGGCATTGAAGCGCCGCGCAGAACGAAAGAACCATGAACAGCCTCGATCTTCCCGGACGCCCCGAAAACACCCGCGTCGTCGTCGCCATGTCGGGCGGTGTCGATTCGTCGGTCGTTGCCGGCCTCCTGAAGCGCGAGGGCTACGACGTCGTCGGCGTCACGCTGCAGCTTTATGACCACGGCGCGGCAACGCACCGGGCCGGCTCATGCTGCGCCGGCCAGGACATCGACGATGCCCGCCGCGTCTCCGAGACGCTCGCCATCCCGCATTACGTCCTCGATTACGAGGAGCGCTTCCGCAAGGCGGTGATCGACCCGTTCGCCGAGAGCTATGTCGCCGGCGAAACTCCGATCCCTTGCGTTTCCTGCAATCAGACGGTGAAATTCGCCGACCTTCTTGCGACCGCCAAGGAACTCGGCGCCGACGCGCTGGCGACCGGCCACTACATCCGTTCCGGCGCCAATGGCGCCCACCGCGCGCTTTACCGGCCGGTCGACGCCGACCGCGACCAGAGCTACTTCCTGTTCGCCACCACCCAGGCGCAGATCGACTATCTGCGTTTTCCGCTCGGCGGCCTGTCGAAGCCTGAGGTTCGCGCCATCGCCGAGGAGATGGGACTGACGGTTGCGGCCAAGCAGGACAGCCAGGACATCTGCTTCGTGCCGCAGGGCAAGTATTCCGACATCATCGCCAAGCTAAAGCCGGCTGCCGCCAATCCGGGCGACATCGTCCATATAGACGGGCGCGTGCTTGGCCGCCACGAGGGCATTTTGCGCTACACCGTCGGTCAGCGCCGCGGCATCGGCATCGCCTCGGGCGAGCCGCTCTACGTCGTTCATCTCGACGCCGACCGGGCCCGCGTCGTCGTCGGCCCGCGCGAGGCGCTGGAGACCCACAAGATCTTCTTGCGCAACATGAACTGGCTGGGCGATGGCCCGCTGACCGCTATCCCGGCGGCCGGGCTTGAGCTTTTCGCCAAGGTGCGCTCGACGCGGCCGCCGCGCCCGGCCGTGCTGCATCACCGCGCCGGTGTCACTTCGGTGGAACTGGTCGACGGCGAATCCGGCATCGCGCCCGGTCAGGCTTGCGTGCTCTATTCCGACGATGGCAACGAGGCGCGCGTGTTCGGCGGCGGCTTCATCGAGCGCTCCGAGCGCGGCGCCGAGGCCGAGGCGATGCTGACGCGGCTTGCCGTCCAGCCGGCGCGGGTTCCCGCCGAATAGACGGCGTTTTCTCTTAGGGCCTTGTATGGGCGGGCCTTGTATGGGCGACGGTGCCGGCGGTCAGGATGCGCAGCACGCGGATGGCCTCCTCGCCGCTGGTGCGCGGTTCGGCCCGCGTCTCGATGCAGTGGATGAAATGCTCCAGCTCGCGCGTCAGCGGCATACCCTCACCGACCGCGACATAGGACGGCTCGTTGGCGGTGAACGCCCATTGGCCGCTGTCCTGCCACACCGCGTGGCGATAGACGGCAAGCTTGCGCTCCCACGGCTCGACATCGTCGAACACCGCCATCGCCTTGGTGCCGACAACGGTCAGCCGCCGTTCGCGGTAAGGGTTGAGCCGCGAGGCGAACAGATGGCCGCGCAGGCCGTTGGGAAAGCGCATGTGCAGATGCGCAAAGTCGCTGAGATTGTCGAGGAGAGCAGCGCCTTCGCCGCGCACTTCGACCGGTTCGGTGCCGGTGATGGCCAGGATCATCGACAGATCGTGCGGCGCCAGATCCCATAGCGCGTCGTTTTCGGTGTGGAACTTGCCGAGGCCGAGCCGATGCGAATGGATGTAGCGGACTTCGCCGAGTTCGCCATTGTCGATCAGCGCCTTCAGCGTCTCGAAGGCGGGATGAAAGCGCAGCACGTGGCCGACCATGAAGACACGGCCATTATCGGCGGCCGCCTGCACCGAGCGTTCGGCATCGGCCACCGTCAGCGCGATCGGCTTCTCCACCAGCACGTCCTTGCCGCCGAGCACGGCGCGCACCGCCATGTCGGCATGGAACTGCGGCGGCAGCGCCATGACAATCGCGTCGACATCGTCGCGGGCAAACAGCGCCTCCGGCTCTATCGCCAGGCAATCCTGCTCGCTGGCAAAACCCTCCGCACGCGCGGGGTTGACGTCCGAAACCGCATGCAGCGCGCCGAGCGCCTTTAGGGTGCGGATGTGGTTGCTGCCCCAGTATCCGCAACCGAGGACTGCAATGCGCGGTTTCATCAATTCATGACCATGGCTTTCGTGGCCGAGACATAGCGACGTGCCTCGCTGAACTCAACCCCGGCCTGTGCGCCCAAATGTCTGCCCGGCAAAGCTTTAGGCGCCAGCAATATGCCGGCGCGGCAGCCACTTCGATGCTTGACAGGCTTGGCCTCGCAACCTTATATCCGCGCGACCTTGGCGAACGCGCCGATATGCCTGCCGATTTAAGCTGGATTTCGGGCCTTCGCCGCCTTGGCGGGGTAGCTCAGTTGGTTAGAGCACGGGAATCATAATCCTGGGGTCGGGGGTTCAAGTCCCTCTCCCGCTACCACCATTCCCCCCGCTCCTTTGACGCCGTGGGGGAAGGCACCCTCGCCCAAGAGTGCCCTTAGCCGCCCAGCGATTTCGACTTCGACCCCGCCGATCCTCGATGGATCTCGTAACACTGTGACGGTCTCGATCAAGTCTCGCATCGCCTCTGCAGATTCGGAATCGCCAGTAGCAATGCCCTTGGCAAGCCCTGTCTGAAGCTGGTTCAGTTGTTCCTCGTAGCGTGCCAGCACCGCAGGATGCAGCGCGATCACTCCGGCCGCGGCGGGCACCCGATCCAACTCTGCCAAAATGCACTTACGCTCTTCATTCAGCGTTGTTGATTGCGGTCCTAGTACGGCTGGGTCGCCGTGGCCCTTGGCAATGGCGTTGACCAGCCGCTCGATCTCCCGAGATAGTTCTCCAAGCCGTCGCTCCAAACGAGTGCGCCTAGCATCGGTGTCGGCTGCCAAGCGCTTCCGTTCTTCGTGGTACGTCTGGACGTAGTGGGCAATCACTTCAGGATGGCGCAACTCGGCGGTAAGCCCGTTCAAAACTGCAGTTTCGACCGTATCCAAATAAAAGGTCTTAGGATCAGGGCATGTTCCACTTTCCGTCGCGGCGGAACAGCGGATGCGAATGCGCTTGGACTTGTCCATGCCTTTTGACGACATTCCCGCACCACAGGCACCGCACCTCAGAAGCCCCGCCAACATATGCCGTGGTCGGCGCTGATGGCTTGGATGGGTGGTTGCGCGCGCCTTCTTCCGCGCGTGTGCTGCGTCGAACAGGTCGGACGAAACAATGGCAAGATCGGGTACTTCGACTATTCGCCATTCACCCTTGGCATTCGGACGCGAGACACGTTTCCCCGTATCAGGATCCTTGATCATTCTGACCCTGTTCCAGATCAAGCGGCCAGCATAAAGCTCATTATGAAGCAGCCCCGTCCCTCTCTGCGCATTTCCATTGATAGTAGAGGCATTCCAGGTTCGACCACGAGGCGGCGGTATGCAGTCTCTATTTAGATTGTGCGCGATATCACGCGGGGTCTGTCCATCGACATACTCCCTGAAGATACGACGCACGATGTCCGCTTCCTCCCCGGCGATCAGTCGCTTCCCAGGGTCGCCCAGCACGTAGGAGTAGCCGTAGGTCAATCCACCGGCATGGAGCCCCTTGCTGACTCGGCCGGCCTGACCCCGACGGACTTTGTGAGCGATGTCCTCTCGATAGAGTTGCCCAACAAGACCGCGAAGCCCGACCAAGACTGTGTTCACCACGCCCTCGTGGACAGCACGAATTTCGATGCCAAGAAATGAAAGGCGTTTGTGAATGCCGGCAAGGTCTTCCATGTCACGCGAGAGCCGATCAAGGGCCTCCACAACGAGAACATCAAATTTGTGCTCACGAGCTTTGTCCATGAGGTGGAGCAAACCATCACGCCCCAAGACCGAACCGCCGGAGCGGGCTCGATCGTCGAACGTTGCGACAACGTCCAATCCCTCACGCTCAGCGTACGTTCGGCATAACGCGAGTTGATCGTCTATCGATCGCTCATTCTGGAGGTCGGTTGAGAAGCGTGCGTAGATCGCGGTTCGATTCATGATGAGTTTTCTCGGCCTGTTCACGCTCGTGATCTTCGCGGGCCGCTTGGCGCGCAAGTGCGTTTGCAAGGCGCAGAATCGCTCTGTCAGGCGCTCGGAGCAAGGCCCTTTTTTTGGATTTCACAACCATTGCGGGTAGCGCTCGCTACGGCTCGGCTGTGCTCCTGTGGAAAATAGGAATCCAGAGGATGCGTGGGCTCCTTTAATCCTGCCGAGATCATCTTGGTCCATGTCTCCCAAGATGTGCACATGCGGGAGATGAGAGAAGCCATCAAATCGATCGGTCGCAGAAAGGGATAGCAAGGCGTGCTTTTCGGAAATCCGCGAGCCTGATCGGTTGCCTCCGTTCAGCCTTGTTGGCAAAAAACGCAGGTTCAAATCGCGAACACGCAACCACCGATACCGACATTCACCGATCGTGGCGATTTGACAACGTTGGCGGACCCAGAGGACGTATTAAGAGCATTGATTTTTATTGAGTTTTTCGTGGGCAAAAATCAGAAGTCTTCCCGCATCATTCCGTATCGTTTCGCCTTGATCGCCGTCGCAAGAGCCGCACCAAGCCGCCTGCGAGAATGGCGCCGACAGTCGGACTTGGTCGTCACTGTCGCTCCGGGATCCGCAAGTAGTCGAAGAGCGGAGACTCAGCAGCGATTGAGCGTAAGTCCGGTTTGCAGCACTGGGTCGGTCCCCGCAGCGTAGTCGAGCGGCGTCTCGACGAAGATATCCGGTTTGATCCCCTCACCTTCGAGGACAGCGCCGTCAACCTCAACCCGATGGGTGGCGACCAGCAACAACGATCGGTCGGAGAGGAGAAATGGCCGCGCCGCTGCTACCGCGCCCGCCGTTCTGCTTCCGATGACGATTGCGCCATTCCTCTGGAGCGCAAATGCGAGTACTTCGTTGCCGCTGCGGGTCGTGCCGTCTACGAGCAGGACGACAGGCTTCCGCCAATGCGGATTGACCCTGATGACGCCCCCCCTTCGGGCACGCAGGTTCAGTTCGGGTGATCGTCCAATGAAGAACTCGGCGAAATCCGGGGATGCGCCGCCGACGCCATCACGCAGGTCAAGAACCAGCCTTTGACAATCGGAAAGTTGATTGATCGCTGCATCCGTCACCAATCGCCAATGCCGCCTCCCTGCCAGGCTCCACGGTCGAATATAGCCAACAGACGTCCCATCGGGCGCACGGAGTTTTTGGGTATTGGCTCGGGTCGAACGCATCAGGTCCGTGCCGGGCCTGATTTGTTGAACTTTGGCAGTCAGCTGCCTCTTTTCTCCCTCAGCCGTTCGTCGAATTTCGAGTACGCATTCACGACCTTCCAATCCCGCAAATGGCATGATTGGCGCATAAGGCGCGCCATTCACAGCAATCAGTTCATCACCAAGCAGCACGCCGGCACGCGTGGCCGCGCTGTTGGGCATGATCGATGATGCGAACCAACGGTCCTCAAGACCCTTCCGGGGAAGAAGGCCAATCCCCGGATAGTGGACACCCCCCGAAAATGCTCGCCTGACTTTTCTCGCAAATTCGGCTATTCCGGAGTAGGCGTCCAAGAGATGGAAATAGTCGATTTCATCAGGTTTCAGAAGCTGCGTGTGCGAACTGCCGATATCGGCTAGCTGCTCGCTGAGCCGGGAGGGATCAACTGCATTGATCCAAGCTTCGAGTGAATCCGGGTCGACGTAATGCTCTCGGAGCAGAGCCACAATCTCAACAGTGACGTCCATCAACGCTGTCGTTCGACGTTCTAAATTGCAGGCTTTCGCTGAATTCCGCCAATGCCGGTGGCGATGCGAACCCGGCCGCTTTCGCAATGAGACGCGGGAGATTGCTCCTCCAGTACCGTCCCTGTTCGCGCAATGCATGCTGGTCCTGTTCGAGATGCTTTTTTGGACAACCGCCCCAACATATCGGGAGGAACGAACAGGATGAGCAAGTTGGCTGTTTGGTGGGATCAAAGCTTTGCCACCATTCCGAGTCATTAGGTCTCTGCGGTCGGTCAACTGGCTGGACCGACGGCGAGACATTCTTGTTGTGCAGACTTCCGACCGCTCGACCTTGCTCGCCAACCTGCAGCCCGCAACGATAAATCGAGCCCTCCGCGCCCAGCACTGCTGAGTGATTGGCTAGAGCCGCGCAGACGGACGTCTTCGGATAAGGGAAGCCGTCAGGTATCTCCGACTCCTCAACGGCAGCGACTCCGCTCAGCTTCTTGCGCACCTTCTCCCGCGCGTCGTCGAACTCGGCAATTGTGAGTTCCAGCCGACGCATGAAGCTCGAAGAATGCGAGTACGCTGCGAGCCTGGCCGGTTGGAAAACGGCAGGAAAGTCCGCGTCGAACCAGCCGCGGTCGCGTGCAAAGTCGAGGAAGGGCAGCATGTCCTCGAGATTTTCACGATCTGTATTGTAGCGTACATCGACGCGAACGCATTTGACTAGGCGATCAACAAGCGCAACAGCGCGTTCGAAAGAGCTTAGCTCCTCGCCCTCCTCTTTCTGACGATGCAAACGGCGATAGCGACGGCGCTTGTCATGATGGGCCTTCAGTCCGTCGAAGGAAATTTGCACCTGTCGGACGCGGTGGCGAGCGATGAATTTCTCGACATCATCGGGCCACAGGCTTCCATTGCTGATGATTGAGGCCACGTATGTTATTCCGTTGGCAGCACAAGCCTCCTGCAAAGCCATTGAGGCAGTCTCAATAAACTCGGGATTGAGCAGAGGCTCGCCCCCGTACCAGTCGACGTGCAAGGCGGGGCGCCGACTGGCGGCAACACGTTCAAGGGCGAGCGTTACAAGGCTGTTCACGTCGTCCGTTTTTAGCCGAGAGGCACTGCGTTCCTCATAGCAATAGTAGCAGGCCAGATTGCAGTCCATTGTGGTCGTGATCGTGATCACGACCGGGGCCTCTCCACGGGCGCGCCAGAAGCGCTCGCGTATCTCAGTAATCTCGTCGTTGGCCTGGGCCACCAAATATCCTCCGCTTCGAAGGCGAGACAGGAGATCCGGCGAGAATTCGTCCCCCGAGAGTCTCAGCCCCGGCTGCAGAAGAACTGCGCCAAGCTCGATCGCATCGCGGCCTTCCAGCACCATAAGCCCACCGGTGAGGGTGTTGAAAAGTGCTGTGCTCGCACCATCATCATGGACAACGAAATTGTAGCGTGAGGGCGCGAGCGCCATTGGCGTGGTCTCCGCATCAAGTCATCGATGCGCGATCGGTTAAAGCTCCACCAGAGCCAAGCAGGTATTGGTGCCGCCACAGAGGCGGGAAGCTACCTTTTTGATTGGCTTCAGTTCGGGGTCCGTGATGGAAGTCGCCTTGACTTCGAACTTCATGCCAGGTTTCAGCTTCAACGACGGCTCGGTGTCGTCTGACTGGATGAGCTGGATCTTGGGGGCAGTAGATGCAGCATCTGTACGTTTTGCGGTTGGCACGGCAGAACCTCCCTTTTAAATGCTGCGGCAGCGGCCGCAACTTTCATGCTACCTCAATTGCAAGTTTGCGCCAGTAGATTCGAACGGATTTGACTTATGCGCGTGCCTTATGCGCGTTTTTTTCGGCACGTCTCCATCGTCGAACGAGAAGCAGGCAGCATCGCCCCGCCAGCGGCCACTAAGGCCTTTGCATCTCGATCTTCGAGTCTCCAGTTATACGCAGTCAGCGTCTGGTCTTTGTTTCTGAGGCACATCAATCACCATAGTAGACAAAAGGCGCCCAGACGAGGGGTAGACGCTGGCCTGGTTTCTCGCTCAGTATAAATTCACGCTTCGTCTCCGACAGAGCAATGCTTGGCGTTGTACCTTCTTTGAGCTTGCGAAAGAAGCGCTCGACGAATTCGGCAGTGCTTTCATCTTGTACAGGCCACAACGTGAGAATAGTACTCGCGTTGCCGCCGGCGAAGAGGGCGAAGGGCAGTCCGAGGATACCCTCCCCGGAAACCCATTTACCTACTCCAGTCTCGCACCCTGAGATAAGGACCAGGTCACTCCGGAAATCGAAGGCCGAAAGCTCCGAAGCCCTCAAATAGCCATCGTCACCCTCTGTCAAATTCGTTTGCGACAAGACGATCCCGCTCAATTCGGGATTGCGTTGGTCGAGGTATCCATGTGTCGAGAAAATAACATAGCGGTAACGCTGCAGGGCACCTCCGTGCTGGAGACGTCTGACATTTGACTCAGAGGCGTCGTTGCCTGAAAACAGATCGTCACCGGCTTTCAACCCGAACAGGGACGCCACCCCCTTCAGCTCCTCTGCCGAGCCCGGCAGGTTCGGCCAGGTAAGTTGCTCCGTGGGGAGGGCCGAAGCGGCGCGCAATGCATCAATGCCTGACGCCCCCTTTTCCAAAGAAGGTACGGCGGAATAGACCGGATCTCCGACTGCCAGCATTTGAGAGCGCCCGAGCCCGGCATAGCGTTTCAGGCGCTCTCTCGACAATGCCATCAAGGAGATCGATTGAATTGACGAAATATCATGCGTTTCGACGAGATAGGCGCCATCGGCTTTCAAAGTCTCGATTGGGACCGATGCAAGTGGACCGTCAGGGCTCACGTGCCAATGGCGCGCCGCTTTAACCTCGGCGGGAAGCGCTGTCACGAACCACGACGACAAGTCCTGCCTGATTTCCTCAATGTCGCTAACGAGTTTTGGGCCATTTATGGGCCCGCTCTCGGCTGCTTGCAGCCGATATGAGCCATCCTTGAGTTTCCAGATTAGTTTTCTTGGCCTGCCCGGCGGCGGATAGCGAAGTCCACTGACGCCGCCAGGTGTGGCCAGGGCGGTCCGATAGGCATCGAGCGTTGCTGACAGATTTGCGTAACGCGGGAGGACGACCGCACCTCTGCGCCCAGTGCCGTCGATCCATATCAACAGCAAGTCGGACCCGCTTTGGACGAAGTCGAGCAGGACTTCGTCATCGGATAGCAGTGAAGTCGCATCCTTCGCGTCTGCAATTCGGAAGTCGGCGGCCTCGCGATAGAGCGGGTATTTCGATCGCAGGGCGGCGTCGAGCGCCGTGAAACTTGCTGCCAATCCATTGCGCTGAGCCTCCAGGTCTGCGCGCAGGGCGACATCCGCCATGGTAGGAATACGCCCGTCAAGAAGGGAGATTCTGAATTCGAGATCGGAAAGGGTGTTTCGATCGCTCTCGGGCAGTGCGTTGCGTGCCATTCCACGGGCTGAGGAGGTCTCGATCAGGGTGCGCGCTTTGGACAGCTCGGCCGCCCTCAAGGCGGCGTCGAAATTCCCTAGACGAGCCTCTAGGATCGCCAGCGACTTGTAGGCCGGCGTAATACTGGAAAAGAAACTCCGGCGCAGCGTGTCCGGCAGGCCCCCATCGGCGCGAAGCGCTTCGGCGGCATCGACAATGCGACCATACAGCTTTCGCGCCTCCTCCAAATCGCCGTTCGCCTCGAGAAGGCCGACTAGCCCCCGCAGGGAGATCACGGTGTTGACGTTATTGGGCCCGAGATATCGGGTGCGAAGGGCGCACACTTTTTCGAAAAGCCGGCGGGCTTCGGCTTGTTGTCCAGCCTCAGCCAGCGTGGAGGCAAGATTGTGAAGGCTTTTTAATGTCTCGGGATGCGTCTCACCGAACAACCGCGCCCTGATGGCGTAGATATCACGATGGGCAGCGATCGCCTCCGGATAGCGACCGAGTGCAGCCAAAATGGCTGCCTGGTTGCTGCGCGAGACCAACGTCAACTGGTTCTCCGCACCAAGCGATACCGTGCGGCTAAGAACCACTCGCGTGATGAGTTCCAACCCTTCGTCATACTGACCGACGTCCCTCAATGACTCAGCAAGATTGTTGAGCACGCTCAGGCGGCTCGGGTGAGATTCCGGAAGCTGCTTGGCGAGAACATCGGCGACGTATCGGTAGGTCTCAATGGCATCGTCATTTCTACCGAGGTCGGAGAGGACCGCTGCGACGTTGTGCAACGTGGCTATGGTATCGATGTTGTCGTCACCATATAGCGCGCTGCTGGTTCGCAGGATTCGCTGATAAATTTGCAATGCTTCACCGTATCTGCCGGCCTGATAAAGCAACCCGGCGTACTGGTGTCCAATGTTCATTGCGGCGGGTTTGTCCTCGCCGATGGCCTTTACGGCCAAGGAATAGGTGCGGCTTGCCATGTCGATGGCTTGGGAGACATGTCCGACACGGAAGAGAACATCCGCCATATCAGACTGAGCCTCAATCCTGCGTATATTGTCGGCGCCAAAGCGTGCCGACAGGATGTCGGTTATTGCCCGCATCTCTGCCAAGGCCGCATCAAATTCTGACTTGTCGATCAGTTGCCTGACAATCAACGTGCGGGTCACGAGCGTGTCGGGATGGTCAGCACCAAGCACCTGGGTTCGCAGCCGGAGCACATCCTTGAGGACGGTGTCGGCCGCCTGAATGGCCCCAAGGCGACGCAAAGCGTAACCAAGGTTGTGCTCGCTCTCCAGGGTCTCTGGGTGTGTTTCCAAAAACAGGCTGAGTCGGCCCTTGTAAGCGTCGGTCAGGACATCCTTGGCGGCCTTGAACTTGGACTGACGAAGAAGGGTGATACCCAGGGTGTTCCTAAATCGGAGCTTATCTCGCGCGGCGTCGCCTGGAACCAGGTCCGCCTTTGCGATGACGTCGCGTATCGTCTGTTCAGCCCGGGCGGGATTGGATGTGGATAAGACGAGAGCGATCCTGTCTTTTACCCTCAAAGCTCGCAGGCCGTTCGGTCCATCGGCCTCCACAGCGGCTTGCATGGCCTGTGCAAGGGTGTCGGCCTGAGAAGTCCCACGTAATACCGCGATCCGTGCGACGACCAACAGCGTATCTGCAAGATCCCCTTTGGACACACCGTCTGAGGCATCGAGTGCCGCTTGGGCGGGGGTTGCCGCCTCGTCGAAACGGCCCTCCCCCAGCAGGTCCTCGGCACGGATCATGGCAGCGGCTCGCTGATCCGATCGCTGCATCGTCGCGGTTCCCGGAAGCCCATCCAGGATTGCCAGAGATTCCCGATATGCACCTCGATCGGTGAGCACGCGGGCTTGATGGATCGCTGTATCGATTGCCTGCTGCGCACATGCCGGCGATGCGAGCAGCACGAAAATCGCTACAACGACCGATCGCCGGAGCTTCGACATCGTCCGTTCGCTTTCTTACTTAAGGACCCACCAGTTTTCGGGAGGTGTTCCCTCTTTTGGCAGACTTCGCTGATCGGCGTTGAAGTGCAAATACAGTGTATCGGCTATGTCTCCGAGTACCTTGGTGCTGTCCACGACATAGGAATGTCCGAAGGAGCGAATGACTGGCGCCACGGAAGTCGCGTCGACGGTCTCAAAGCCATTGAAGGTCTGAACGCCGCCTGCCGTTTCGCCGACGCGGCGGTAATCATGCACAATCTTTGATGCCCGCAGGGCAACATCCGAGCTGGACGCATAGATCGTGCGATGCACGTTGAGCGCGGCCAGACCAGGAATTATCTTTTCCCGGAAAATCTCAGCGTTAATGTCGGGGGCGGCCAGCATCACCTCCCGCAGGTTCGGGATTGTCTTCCCTTTCGATGCGCGATCCTCAAGAACCGTCATGACCAAGCGATTGCCCATGCTGTGAGCGATCAAGAAGACTTCTGAGGCTCCCAATCCTGCGATCTTATCCAAGAAGGAGTCGAAAGCTGATTCCGACAACTCGACCGCTTCTTCGTCGTGCCAATATCCCTTTGTCGTGCCCGCTGAAGGCCAACTGAAAAACACGGCGGTACCAGGAAAGGAGAGATCGTGGGCGAGTTGAGCGGTTCGCAGGGCTGCGTCCGCGAAACTGACATTATATCCGTGCACGAAAACGAGGAGTGAGGACTTTTTAGCGAGTTCCTTGGCGATTTCAGAGGTTGCAGTCGCAGAATCCAGGGGAACGACTTGCTTGAAGACGAAATGTTTGGATGGGTCCGGGCTTAATTCGAATCGCCACAGGCTTGGGAGATTCAATTCCCCAGGCTTCCTTGCGGTTGGGATGGAGACAATCGTTTTGCCAACCTGATTGTCACTCGCGCGCTCCGCACCGAAAAAATCCTCCGGTGCCGTGCTGCCCGTCGGTTTTCGGTTCGTCGCGAAATAGGTGGTTATCTCGATCCATTTTGTGGGCGGGTCATTCGGGCCTCGAAGCACCTGGATAGTGAGGTCAGAACGGGTGCATTCCTGCTCGAAGACAAGGTCGAGCAGTTGCTCCTGGATATCTTTCAGCTGCTTATCAACAGCGATCCTTTCCTGCTCTTTGGATAGCTTAGCGATCTGAGCCTTAAGGTCGTCTGCCTTGGTGCTCAGTGCCTTGATTTTCTCGCCGATACCGGAGTCAGCCGACTGTTTTACTGCTACGCAAGGCGCCGAGACCCGAGGCGTCATATCTTGTGCTATTGCACAACTGCTCGATAAGAAAATGGCCACAATGGCCAAGCGCAACACTGAAGACAGCAATGCCCCCTCCCCGTTTTTTTTATAGCTACTATCGTTTCGCTAGCGTTCCGGCACTACGGATGCGCGAACATGCTAGAACTTGTTCGTTAGAAAGAAAGAAGTTGCAGACTTCACTCAGGTCACGGTGAAATTTCTCCCGCTGACCTCAAAGAATGGCGTTGAACTCCCCTGGGAAAACCAAGCCGCATCCAGCACCTGCTTGGAGTATCCATCAGGAAGCCTAGCCGAATTCCCCCAACTCCCTAGCGGCACGTAGACGCTGACCAACGGATACGATGCGTTCTGGTCAAAAGCTGCACACCATCTGCAAAGTTAATCCCATTGGCATCAAGTGTGGGTAACTGCGGGAACATCCTGTGCGACAGCACCATTGGCTTTATACGTCGACCAATCCCCATTGGCTACAAGCACGTCGGAAAGCAGGTCATTCGTAAGCGCCTATTTTCCCCGCGCGTTGACGCCGGCGCTTTCGACGGATGGCCTTCGAATTGGGAACGGTATCTGGTCTGATCAGGCTGCTGTTGCTTTGGCGAAGTTGAAGGGCAGCAGATCGTCGATAGCTACGTTCTCGTTGCGCTGAGGCAGTTCAGTGAGGACGTGGCGCAACCACGCTAACGGCTCGACGCCACAGGCGCGGCAGGTCAGCACTAAGCTGTAGACGATGGCGCTGGCCTTGGCTCCGTCGACAGTATCGCTGAACAGCCAACTTTTCCGGCTAGTGGCAAAGATTCTGATGTCACGCTCGAGAAGATTATTGTCGATCGTCCGCGGTGTAACGCGTCAGATATCCCCATTGGTTCAGCGTGGAGGAGACGGCGTCGCCGAGCTTGCTGTCCGGCAAGACTTTTGGCGCGATGTCGTCGAGCCATGCCTTGAGAGCATGGAGGATGGGGACACTATGTTGCTGGCGGAAGCGGCGAATGCAGTGATCTCGCGTTTCGCCGTCATCGGGGATTTCGTTCCGCGCCTGCCTTTCAACCCGATAGAGCTGTTCGAAGAACCGGAGTGCCTGTTCCGGCGGGCCGCCGCCTTTCTTCCTCGCCTTTAGGGCATCGACGAAGCGCCGCCTCGAATGGGCCATGCATCCAAGATGCGTTGCCCCTTCCAGCGTGCGCCAAGCGGAATGGCCATCACTCATCACTATGCCGCGGTAATCGCCCAAGAAGGTCTGCGGGTGTATCTGGCCGCGACCCGGTTGGTAATCGAGCAGCACGATAGGCTCGTCACTGTCCTGGCCGCTCCGGTATGCCCACATGTACGAGGTGCTGGCGGCCTCTCGATCCTTTTCCGTCAGGACCTGAACAGTCGAACAGTCGTCTCGTCGCCATGGATGAGGGGCTGCGATCTGAGCCGCAGCTTCAGGGCGTCAAAGATGCGGGAGAGATGCTTTTCGCTCGAGCCGATCACCCAGTGGCCCAGAGCGCCTCGGCTTAGAGGAACACCCGCGCGCTCGAAGGCCTGCGCCAGGCGGTAGAGCGGCGTGCCGTCGACTTACTTATGAACGAGCGCGAAGGCCAGCGTCGAAGCCGTGGCGATGCTGCCCGGTAAGGGTTGTGCGGGCATCGGCGCGGTCACGACCGGCCTGTCGATGCCGGTACGGTCACAATGGCGGCAGATCCCATGGGGAGTGGATCGTGGCCCGCACTCTGGCAGAGTGGGCCATCGCAACTCGCTCTTTGGAGGCCCTTTCATGCATCTTTCGACCGCCGATCAATCCGAGCTAGAAGCCGCTGTCCGCGTGGATCTTGGCGCAATCTTCGTCTCGCTGGAGCTGTCCAGATCGACCTGGCTAGTCACCTCGATTGTACCGGGCAGCGAGAAGATGTCGCGCCACATGGTCGCCGGCGGTGACAGTGCCGGGCTGCTCGTCTGCCTCACCGGGCTGCGCAGCAAGGCCGAGGCGCGCACGGGCACGCTTTATCCGTTGGTGGTGATCCAGGAGGCGGGGCTGGACGGCTTCTGGATCGACCGGGTGCTGAACCGCGAGGACTGGATCGAAAGTCACATCGTCGATGCGGCATCGATCGCCGTGTCGCGCCGCCACCGTCGTGCCAAGACGGATCGGCTTGATGGCGAGGCGCTGATCCGCGCCCTGCTGGCCGTCAAGCGGGGTGAGCCGCGCGTCTGCTCGATGGTCCGGGTGCCGACGCCCGAGAATGAGGATCGCCGCCGGACCAACCGCGAGCGCAAGGTGCTGGTCGCCGAACGGGTCGAGCACGTCAACCGCATCAAAGGCCTGCTCTTCAGCCAGGGCATCCGCGACTACGAGCCTTTGCGCCGCGACCGGCGCGATCGCCTGGAAGAACTGCGGACCGGCGATGGCCGCGCCCTCCCGGCCCGCATGAAGGCCCAGATCGGCCGCGAACTTGACCGTCTCGAATTGCTGCTCGGCCAGATCAAGGCGGTGGAGGCCGAGCGCGACGCGCTGCTCGCCGCGACGGCCGTGGACGCCTCGACGCCGGCGGCGATGTTGCTCAAGCTGAAGGGCATCGGGCCGGAATTCGCGACGATCCTCCACGCCGAAGGGCTGTTCCGGCATTTCAACAACCGCAGGCAGGTGGCCGCCTACGCGGGACTGGCACCTTCCCCATGGAAGAGCGGCACGATCGATCACGAACAAGGCGTGTCGAAAGCAGGCAATCCGCGGCTGCGAACGACGATGGTCGAGCTTGCCTGGCTGTGGCTGCGCCATCAGCCGGCCTCGGGCCTGGCCCGCTGGTTCAGCGAACGGGTGGCGCGCAACGGCGGCCGCCTCAAGAAGGCGATGATCGTCGCGCTCGCCCGCAAGCTGCTGGTGGCGCTGTGGAAATACGCGACCGCCGGCGTCGTCATCGAGGGAGCGCTCATGAAAACCGCATGACCGCTTCCATCACCCTTTTCCTCCCATTCCGCAAAGGCCTGATCAGCCTTTCGGATCCAGGTGGGCGAACCGAAAATATGCATGGCCTCAACAGCCGATCGGCAGAATGGTTTCGTCTTCCTGAGCCTGCGCCCGCCGCAAGCGGGATATTGGTGCTGCCGCCAGGAGCGGCGACCGCATGTGAGGTGGATGAGGCCCGGCGACCGGGCCGCGTCACGTGATCGGGCTCAGACCTTGGACCGTGCAAAGGAGGAAAATCACACTTGACCATGTAATCCCCATGTGAAGCATATTTGAACCTTTGAACCGCACATTCTGCAAAACCTTCGCCTTCACCTCGATATGAAGTTGCTCGGTAACGGCCTCGCCCATGCGATGGATCTGGTGACGGCAGCAAGGACAAGCCTTCTGGTCGTCGGGAAGGTCATACTCGACGCGCTCGCGCGGCAGGTTTTCCGGCAAGGCCTTGCGGCCGCGCTTCTTTTCGCTCGCCGGCAAGCCCGTGTCCGGCAGGGCAACGACATCGCCATCTTCGCTGTCGGCGGCGTCCTCATCCGCATGCGGCGCAAAGCCGCCATTGGTATCAGATAAATGCCCTTCGGCGAGTGGCTGAACCAGCTCCTTGTCGACCTTGGCGAACCGCTTCGTAAGCTATTGACGGATAACGATTATGTTAGTCGCTGAGGGTCACCATTTTCTATAGAAAACAATACGTTAGCGGATGGTTCGCCAACCCCTTTCCTTCGTATTCTCTCATATGGTCTGGCGAACCCAATCACCAAGACGAAGAGTGATTTGAAGCGCTGTATCATGGTTGATTGAACTCGCCCAGCGATCATCCAACTTTCTGATTTTGCTAATAATTTTCTTGCCACCAACGTCGTCTGTGTGCCACCCGCGTGACCTGCAGGCAAGCAGGCGCTCACCTGCAGCGACGAGCACCTGGCGCAGGGACGACCGAGCCCGGGGCAGAAAAGGCCCTCGCACTCTGGGACATGTGATGGCGCTGCAATAGGGTCAGTTGGCATCAGCCGGGGTTCAGTCTATCACGCACCGGACGTTCCGGCCAGTATGCCAGCTAACCGCTGATGACGCGAGGCACCATGACGCTGCCTTAGTACGTCAGTTCTAGAGTTCTAGAGGGTGTTAGGCCCGACAGAGTTCGACAATCCAGAAAGAAGGGTACTAGGGGGCGAGCGCCTAGAGGCCAGCAGAAGGAACGAAGCGATAATCATAGGTATTCCTATGACCAACCCCATTAGCCATCCATAGGTCTGCGATAACGAAAAAAGCCGTTGATCTGCCGAGATCATAGCATCTTTGAACACTGTACCCAATACGATGAACGCTACCCCGCTTGATAACAAGTAAAGTCCCGCGATAATCTTCCCATTTTTAAACACATTTGCTTTCTTGGATCGTTTATTCGATGACGAGATTAGGAATAGCTGCCAGACATTAGCCATCGGAGGCAAATCAATAAGGGTTCCGCTAACCAGTACCCCATTGTTCGTAGAGGTATGTAAAATTCGTATGATTGCGCCTTGGTTTTGATTAAAGAAAGAGAAGTTTACGTTAAGAGATTTGTTATCGCTATTCAATGACACGATAGGTGCATTCTCAGGAGCGCTCGCCGCTGGCACATTTGCCTCTAGTATCTCTCCTTCGCCAATCAATCGTAAATTGATAGGCTTGCGCTCCGAAACGTCTGAAGATCGAATTGCTGATCTGCCGTTATTCCAAAGTGCAACGTGTGTCAGAGAAATTCGCGGAACTTTCCGATCTCCGTACAGAACCGTTACGCTATTCAGTAGAGAATTGTGACCGGGATCGAGCAGACGAAGACTGCCTTGCTGATACAAGAGTCGGCCCTTCGTACGCCTGAATATGGTATATATTGCTATTGCGACACCAATTGTTCCTACCACAACCCCGACCCAGCCTTGGTTGAAGAAAGTCAGTATTGAGTTCATCTCAACTCAGCTATCGGTCTGTACGGGTTGCAGATAGTCAGCAGTCACCTTCTGCGGACGCGCGGGGAAAGTAAAGTCACCGAGATCTGAATAAAAGCGCTATTCGGCACGCCCCCCGAGGCTCGTTGCGCCGCTAGATACATCCCCCTGACGCTCGCCGTTCCGCGCTAGCTAATTGCGGAAAACATCGTATGTCGGCTTCCTCATCTCCACCGGAACCATTTGCGAAGTGTTAGTGCCTCGCCGCGCCACTTGGGGCATTGCACACGATCTTAGTCTAGACTAGAACGTCGATAGTTGTTTCCAAACAATGGTTTGGGATGGTGCTGCGAGAGAGGATTGACTCTCTATTCGGGTGAACTGGCCATCAGCATGATTGTGGGGAAAAGCAGCGCCGCGTTGCGGCGCTAGCGGCGGCCCGCATCCTTGTCCTGCGCAGCTTGATCCTTGGCAGAACTCAAGTTTTGTCCAACAAGTTCCGGCCGCGGGTAATACAGCCCTCGCCTCGAAATCTCCTGCAATTGTCGCACCGCCCATGGTCCGCATTGCTGAAAATGGCGCGCAATTGATGCCTTCGAATCGGGAGCCAGCCCCCAGGTCAACGGCGGCACATGGCCTTCAAAAGTGGGTTCTTGCACCCATCGGCTCGCCTCTTGTTTCAGCTGCCGCTTCGTTTCCGCCAGGGTCTCAATCTGGATGTCCGCTTGCGGATCGCCGCGTTGGCGGCGCTGCGCCAGATGCTTGAGGAACGCAAATTCCTCCGCCTGATCGTCAAAGGGAGGCAATTCTTCAAGCGGGCCTAGGCCGAAGTGAAAGTAGGTATGTTGAACGAACTTCTCGCCAGCCGCAATTGTACCCCAGGTCCGAGACTGGGTGTCAGCCAGGCGCAGATGATCCATATGGTCAGACAATCGCTTCGACAAGCCGAGCCCAGCAAGGGATCTGGTGCTCATGAGGGTCAAAAACGGTGACAGGATATCAGGCGATTCGGAAATGGTCGTATCGAGACCCTGATTGAGATCGGGCGGAGCTTCACACTTTCCTGCCAGTGTCGGATCTGAGGTGATCTGGATAAGGATGTACCTGACGAAACGCTTTGTCGCCAAGAGTTGAGAACAGGAGCGGGCGTAAAGGTTCTCCTTCTTCGCTCGTTCCCGGATCTTGTCGCACTGAATGTCATCGAGCTGCTCGACGAGACGCAGCAGGGACGATGCACCATAGTTGTCGACATAGCCACCGTCGACCAGGGTATCAAAGTAACGTTCCTCCACCTTGCCGGGATAGGAAGCGACCATGCTCGGATTGATGCGAAAGGACGTGCCCGATGCGTCATTGCCCCAAGGAAGCGTGAACCTGCCGCCAGGTGAAATCCCCGGGAAACGGGCGGAGTTGACCACGGCCGTGCTGACGCGCGTGGTCGGCAGGCCCACGCTGAGGACTTCAATGTCGGGGAGCGTCAGAGTCGGTGGGCCCGCGTCGCCGAAATTGGATGTATACGCGACAAAGCCGCGACTTGTCAGCGTCGCGTTCATGATCAGCGCCGGCCAGGGCCGCTGCGGCCAGAGCGCGCTGAGCGATGACTCGAACAAGGCTGATCCATAGGCATCCGCCCAGGCTCGTTCGAACGCACGCTCAAGGGCTATGCCACGATCATCGAAAAAACGCGCACCCGGCCAGAAGATCGTCCTGACTAGATCTCCACTGAGTGCCGAGGCAACAACAGGCCCGAGAAACTCGCCATCGAGCATGGCGCGCGCGCAATGCGAAAGCCCTCCGGCCTGCGAGGGCCTGCAATCAGGCCTGCGCGGTCTTTCGGTCAGTTCGCCAACGTAAATTGCCGATCCAAGCGAACCGCCGGAGACCGACGAGATTGCGAAGAGCCGATTGGAGAAGTCCGGTACCTGGCGGTCCAGTTCCGACAATACCGTCGCCGTCCATTCCGCGGCACGTATGCCACCGCCGGCCGTTTCGACCAAAAACATGGTCGCTTGGCCGTCCTTGTCCTGGTTGCTGGCAAGCCAGCAATCAAATGAGGTCTCGACCTGCATCATCCCGGCGGGGGCTGCCGCCTCCGGGCACGCCACCGCGGCGGGGGTCGAAAACAATTTTGGTTCGGGGATCGCGCGAATCGGAGCCGCCTGGTAAAAGATGAAGCCGGCGGCCGTCGACAGGATCACTCCACGAAAGAAATACTTGCGCGCGGCCATCTCAGCGAAGCAGCCAAGGGTCGAGACAATCAAAGCCGCGATCGCAAAACATGACGCGACCGGGCCAATGACCCCTCCTATGGCCGTGGCAAAAGCTGCAAACAGCAGGAACAGCATAAGCGTTAACGCCAATATCTTCAGGCGCCAAGTTTGAATGGCCGCTGCGGTCTTGAATAGGCCGCGCACGCTGCGGAACCAAAGCCACGGCACCAGCACAAAGGCCAAGGCAAAAACACCGATCAAGTCCTGTCGTTCGCTCCCCGTCAGGCCGACAGCCACCGCGAAAGAGAGCATGAACGCGCTGCTGGCGGCGACGGCAAATTGCTGTTGCCATCGCCTGGTCGCCAGCGACACCATGAAGAGGAAGGCGACTGCCGAAAAGATGAGGGAACCGCAAAGGATAAAGACCGATCCAATTACGCTAGCAGAGCTGGATAACAGCGCCTCCTGCCCGCCATCGGTGAACAAGGCGAAGCCGACCAGGCCGAGAACGAATATAATGGATGTCACAATCCCCCCCTAACATCCCTGCGCGAGCGCCTCTGGTCTGCAAACCGACAGATCCCGTGTATGATGGCACATACGACGCCCCTGAACTGTGAGGCGATCGCGGCTGCCGCGAACGGCTATTTCGCAGTTCGGCCATCGCTACCCCGCCTTCGGCGGCAGTGGCATCGTGTTTGAACCTTGAGGCGAAGGAGCTTCGCTCGCCTGGCCAAAGGGCACTGACGTTCGGAAATGGTGGCCGAACACCTATCCCGGCCTCAAACTTCTTATCTGCAGTCGGTGCAACACCAATGCTGTCACGCTATCCCGATCCGCCACACATGAAAGCCAATCCGTTCACAGTTGGAAAGAACATTCGGTACTCGCTTCGAAGCGTTACAAAAGATGCTCCTTCGGCTGAAAAACGCGCAGTGTAATTGTCCTCTCCAAGATCGATCGGCAGCTCAAATTGCTGGGGTTCACCCATCTGCCCACCCAGAATAGCGTCCCTTCGATAGGACAACTCCGCACTCCCAAGCTCGCCGGAAAGAACGTCGAACTGCTGGCTCAACGAGGCTTGGAAAGAAACAAATACAAGTCCGTCGCCTTTTTGCTTCGGAATTCCCCTCCGGAATATCACTGGTATATATCCCTCTAGATCTGAAGAGCCGACCATGATTGAAATAGTCCTATCAACGTGCCCGATTGCCATGCCTCGGCCGAAGCAAGGAACCCCGCTGCCCGAGCCATGAGGTTTGCGACCAGCCCTTTCTTCCTCCTCAAACGCAGCACTTAAGGACGGATTGGAATCTGACAGAGGGCTAAACCGTGTTCTTGATCCGCTGGGCCACCTTCCTACCATCAACGCTTGAATATAGTCGGAGCTTAGCCGGACCGCAGGGCACCCCAAACGTAACTCATTCGAAATATTCTCGGCCCATGCTTTAAACCGAGCAGCGTCAAGATCATAATCTCTTATAACTCCATAGGAACCGTTAACTATGCAACTCCGAAGCTTCGAACGGTGAACGGTGGGGTCGGTATCGCCGCGGAGATTGAGCCTTCCGCCTAAAAGCAACTGCCCCGGAAAAACGAAGTGCGCCCTGTCCCATTTCCCAAGTGTGCTTGGGTCAGCGATTGGCATTATTAACCGATTCTCGTAGATTCCGTCCTCGAACCCAAAAGCATCTCGCCCTTCACCTTTTGCTCCAGACAGCCAGAGATGGCGCGGACTCTCTGCACTTAACCTTGAGACAAGTGCCTCAGCAGCTGACTTAGCATCGTCAACCCGTTGTGCCGCGACTATGGCAAGCGCATCTACCCCTTCCGCCTCATTCCGGCCGTGACGGGGATTATCAAGAGATTGATCGGGAAACTGAAATTCGGGGCCGAGAAGCGTCCTCATTCCGCAGCATGTAAGTCCTAGATTTAGCCACGATGCTTCTTGGCCGCCCCCCCTTGCTTGCCCCTTCTTTTCTTCCACCTCCTTCCAGGTGGTTAACTCGGGGAGAACTCGCCTTAGAGCCCTTTGCAAAGGCGCCTTGCCTGCCCACCGAAGGGGCACAAAAATCATATGCCGACTGCCGAAGCCCGGATAAACGTTCCCTTGTACCTCTCGATCTTCTAGTCCCGCGCCCAACTGCATCGCCCACGCCTCGACTTATCTTAAATCGGGTACAACGCTGAGATTTTCGACGCACATATATGAATTCCGCATACCTTGGTAATTTCCGCCCAGCAGTGACGACACATCATACTCTCTAACTACATTTTTCTTCTTTAGATTATACCGTATAATTCTCTTCGAATAGTTTTCTGCGAACCAGACATCATCCCCTTCGACGGCACACCCGGTGCTGAAGAATTTTGGGCTTTCTCCCGTGCTCGACATTATTGGTTCAATTTCCCCGCCGGCACGACTTACCTGGGCAATCAAACCGCCGATCATATATGGCCAATTCATTTTTGTGATTACGACCCCTTCATCATTGCGCGGAATGCAGACACCGCACACAGCACCCGTGTTGGTTCCGCTGAAAGGGACAACCGCCTTTACTTCGCCGTTTGGACTGACACGAATTAGTTCTCCGTCCTGGGTATTCTGGTCGGAATTGGCAATCCACAGATCTCCGGACTCATCATAACTTGCGCTAACCGGATCCCGTAACCTCGGATGCGAGTAAACAAACCGCTGCGCTCCGCTTCTAACATTAATAGAATAGACGGCCCCTGACGAGTTAAAATCAGATGTTCCACAGCACAAGAGATTATCCTCATCTAGGATATCCACAAAACACGGCATCAGTAAATGTTGACCGACCGATATTATTTTTACGGCTTGAGATCGGAAGTCGATAGAAAATATTCCTCCCCATCGATCCATCACCGCATAGTCATATGGTCCGTGCCTGAATCTGCCTCCACCCACGCTTGCATACAAAATGCCCCGTCCGTCGCTAACGGCCCGCCACAGAAATGGCTTTCGCAACTGTCTCACTTCAAACAGAAACTCGATAACACCGGAGGAAGGGTTAAGCTGATAACACGTATTGTCGTATTGCATCGTAAATATGATATGACCCGGCTTTGGTCGTGTTGCGTAATTATGCACGACCTTTATCGCCCGCTCGTCAGACAGTTGCGCGCCGTACGACTCCCGCGATACATTGTCACTGTTATAATCTGCAGCCGCACGTTGGCTAGAAGCCAGCTTTAGAGCTAGGTCCCCTATTATGCGCGAGAGACCTTCATCGTATTCAGACATCTCCTTCTCCACTTATTGAAAGGTGTTGCTATTAAGACCAATGCCGTGAAATCAGTATTTTTGGAAAAATATCACTCTCCAGCCAGTAGCCGATTTCTTCTTCCCATCTAACTTCTCGGACATGAAGATTTTTGTCCTTCAAACGTTTTACGAACAGGGTCGGGTCCCTGACACAAATCTCTAACGAGAATGAGAATTCTTCATGGTCTACCGGATCCAGCCAGAGCGTTAGCTGGCCAAACGCTACCTTTACTGACCCGCCTTGGCTGGAGTTGCACTCAAAGCCTAGCGTATCCCTGAAAAGGCCAACGACGCGCGGGTGGAGATCCCGCGGCACGGAAATTGCTATGTTTCGTCCCGGGTCGGCTCGCATGCATTAACCTCGGACTGCTCGATTTAAGTAAGACTATATGGGTCATAGGGATCAGGGTTCGGTTCACCGACAAGCCCAAAATCCAGTAACCCCTGTTCGGTTGCGTGAGCTGGCTCGGTATTTAGGTTTAGTATGTCGGGCAATCCGGGTGATCTCGCGATTAGGCCCTTGAAACTGCCAAAGAGGAGCACGTTTGCCAGTGGACCGGCGATCGGATGGTGCGGGTCTACTAGCTGCACTTCCCCAGGACCTATGCTCATCCCATTTTGGATGACGCGGGCTAGGTTGACGTATGCGAAGCCCATATACCTTCCTCGGACGGACTTCACGTAATTGCTGGGACCCGGCCGCCCGGGTGAAAGCCTCTCGAGTTTCTCGCCCACAGAGGCCGTGAGCGTTATAGCAACACGTTCGAGCACTGAGGCAACATCCGGTATGACCGGGGCGGAAGTGTCTTCCACCTTTCCTGAGAGATAGAAGGAATGAGCTGATCTCGCTTGATAGAGGTGATGGTGCATTCTTTCTGATATATCAACACTCATTCCGCTGAAGTTAAATATTTCAAAGTGATCGGATCCATCTGGATGATAGCTCTTTATTTTTTTTTCGATGACTAACTGCGATCTGAATGACGCTTCTCTTGTGCATGCCATCACTCGCCCCATGATTTCTTCGAACCACAGTGGCGACAACGTAATGCGTGAATAACCTAAAGGAGTTCGGACTAAGGCATGGCCTGCTATCGTGAGCGGCAGGGTCTGGTCAAACAAGTTGTTGGGATCGAAGGCGATTGCTCTTCGCTCATTTTCGTCCACATCAAGGCGGCCTTCTGACTCGTTGAGAAGCAATCTGGCCCAATCTTCTACGTCGGGATTTCCGTCAGATAAGCCTCGAAGGAGGATCTCTCTTGTGCTGGAGGAGGGATATTTTTGCGCCAACCAGAGTGCGGAACGACGTACATCAGCATTGTTTTCGCCTCCCATCACTCCTTTGATGATCGCCTCGATCCCATCGAAACGCCGATCCCCGAGTTCCCAGAGCGCTCGTTCTCGTTCAACGCAATTTGAGTTATTCACTACTGCGTCAGCGAGGACATCGTTACCTCGTATGTCAAATCTATTGACATTATCGATTGGAATTTTACTGAACTCGATAGAATCGGACGGGTCCCTATTAAACACGGTGGCCGGAATTTCTGTAAGCGAACCTCCTGAGAGCGTTGCCGCATCCGTAAAATGATAGTTCATTTTAATTTACACCTCTCGGTTTCGTCACCTTATAACCTCTCAGGTTTCGGTGATCATGCAGCGTAGCTCTTTGAGCAGAATTTTTACCCAACAAGATTTTCGGCTATCTCAACATAGTCACCTGTAGGCGCGCCCGAATGAAATCAATCCTCTCGACAGGATCCGCGTTATTATCATCCGCCAGGACGCTTCTATCGTCCTCCGCCAACATCGCCCCGGAGGCGTCCTCCAATGCGGCGAGCGAACTAGCTTTGGCAAAGCGGATCTCGTTCATGCGTCATCTTTCCTTTTCAGGCCAAGGGACAACCACACAAATTGTGAACCGCGCCCATCACCAAACCGTCACCGTTGAATTCCCTTAGGATCACTGAGACCTTGCGCTGGAGACCAATGAGCCAACCCGATCTAATCCGCTCTGGCGCAACCGGATTGTCTACTGCTGATTAGACGCTGAGGTGCAGCAAACGTCGGGGCCTAGTCGATACGCGGATTTGCGACGGAGCGCCTCTGCGCCGTGGCACACTTGCGGGGGCCTCCGCATACTTCCACGAAGATCTTGGAAAGTGAATTTCTTGAAATAGCTATGATACGTTCGCAAACTGCGTCGAGGGATATGCCTAGACTCTGACAAGCATTCTTGCTCTTTCCAAGACGGAAGCCATTAAAAAAGGACGTGCTGCCTTCTGAAAATCCAGAGTGGGATAGCCATGTCGAACCAAGCCTTCGAACATGGCGAGAGCCCAGACAGCGTTTGCAAAGCCCGGCGCTCCCGACAGTCCAAACCGCCGTTGCAACGCGAACAACTCCTCGACAAACCGTGCAACAAGAAACTCGCCTGCCTTCAGACCGCAATACTTCTTTACCAAGACGGCGGCCGCTCGATCAAATTCGTCTCTATTGAGGTTAGGCGGTTGCTTCTCCGCGCTCTCGACAATCTTTTGTGAGGCAGTGATCCGGTCGCCCATAGCCACTGCGATAAAGAAATCACGGAACAGCACCCGATCGTTCTCGGTGAGTTCTGCGACCAGGCCAAAATCATAGAGAACAACCTGACCTACCGAATTTATTGCTACGTTACCTGGATGGAGGTCCCCATGCACAAAGCCGTGTACGAAGATCATCGCGTACACATTCTTGAGCAAGACGACACAAGCGTGCTCGTAGGTCGATTGAGGCGCATCCGCGGGATCGAGTTTCCTTGTGCCTGAAATAAACGTTGTCACAAGCACGCCAGGTCGTGACTGCTCTGCCAGAGGCTCGGGAATGACGACTTCGGGATCAAGCAGGCGCCTCAGTCGCGTGGCATTAGCAGCCTCCAACGCCATGTCACATTGGCGCACCACCAATTCTGCGAAGCGATCGAAAATTTTTGCAATCGGAACGCCGTCAAAACGGTGCAGGCGCGCAACCACGTTGCTCACCACCCATCGCATGATTTTTAGATCTATTTCGATTCGCCGCTTCGTGCCCGGTCGCACGAGTTTTATTGCAACGTCGCCACCACCACGCACCCGCCCGCGAAACACAGCCGCCACACTGCCGCAGGCGAACGGCTCAGGCTCAATGTATTCGAACACCTCATTCAATGCAGCGCCGTAAGCCGCATCCAGCGCCTTTCGTAGTCCACGTGGACTCGGAGGCTTCACACGATCTTGCAGACGGCTCAACGGTCTAGTCAGGGCGACCGGGATCAAATCCTGGCGACAACTGGCCACTTGGGACATTTTAACGGCCGCGGGCCCCAGGGATTCGGCTAACCGTGCCAGCAAGCCCCCCAAGGATGTCACCAAAGCGGAGCGGTCACGACGGACGAGATGAACGAGGAGAGTCGAAACAGCAAATGCTACGAACACAATAGCCAGGAACCCAATCTGCAAAACGCGAAATGCAATCCGAATGAGATCCATTTTCCACGCTCAGTAGCTGATATTGGGATCGTAATCTCGGAAAGTCGTTATTCCTGCGGCACCTTGCGCCAATGAGATACGCCCTGGGTCTAGCGGCGTGGTGCGTGAGTATCGGGCGAAATTGACTCCTTCGGCGAAATCGCGCTCCGCGACCTCTTCCATTCCGGTGCAACACCCAGGCCTGAAGTAAACGTGGCGATCCAACAGGGAACCTACCTGTGGCTTGTCGAACGCTACCTTGACGTCTCTTGGCGGAATTTCCTGTGCCCCTACCGCAATCGCGATACCGGCCTGATCATCTACCAGCTTTTGGTCGTTGATATGGACGTCATAATTGACAGCATAGGTTATCCGAGCCGGGAAGTCCGCCGAATCCGCCGGACGGCCGGGATCCGAGGCCTGATCGGCCGTTCCGAGACTCCGTGAGAGATCCACGAGTTTGATCCATCCGGAAACTACGCTTCGACCAGATTTGGATAGCATCCTTGCTACAGTTTCACCGACATCGCCAGCCGAGCGCAGCCCCGAGGCAAGCGAGAACCGAATGTCCAACGGCCGGAGGGCTCGATTGATAGACGATAAGGTTGAATTACCCTGTGACTGCGTCAGGTTGGTTTGCAAGCCGCGAACCGGGAGCGTTGCACTCGTCGTCACCCGGCCACCAGGCGTGGTACCCACGGGAGCAAACGTGGAGATCGCCAGCAAATAGCGCGCGCGATCGCGGCTGCTTGTAATGTCGAAGGTCTCACTCTCTCCCGGAATGCCAGGTACTTTCTTGTGGAAGATAATCATTGGACTTTGCTTATCCAATGCACCACCGTTCATGGACGTTATGCTCGGCCGAAGGTACTTTAGCCCAGATTCACCGACAGACCCGGGTAGCAGGATCTGCCAGTAGATCGTATTGTGCGGGTTGCTGTAGATGGCATCCGACGCACCGTCGGCACCAGCAGTCCAGACGCGCAGATGATGGCTGGCCAGATTTCTGATTTCGATCTCGTGAGCCTCGCCAAACATGTCGGAAGCCACCAACTCCTGACCGGGATCAACACCAATCTGGCAATTGTGAGAAACATTGAACGTAACGGTTGCAGGAACATAGTCCGCAAAGCCATTTGAGGGGTCCTCAACAAATCGACCTCGTGGATCCCCGTCAAACAGGCGATTAAGCATCTCACTCTTCCCAAACAGCTCCCAGTCTCGAATGACAAACTGGAACTCCCGTGTGCCGAGCTGGTTGACGTAGGCCGGAAAGACTTCGAGGCGCATGAAGGTCCTAAGCTTCACCTCCTCTTCTAGCCAGGGATCCGTAGGCGACAACCGCCCGCTCATTGGAATGGTTATGGTCGACCCTTGGAATTCCATGAAGCTCTCGCCTGGATCTAACGCTCTGAAGGTGCGATACGGGCCTGAGACAATAGGCGTTACTATGATGCGTTGGGCCTCTTGCTGAGGCGGCAGCTCATTTGTTCCTGACTGCAAATTGGTTCAGTGCGTCTGCAAGCGATTTGGGTGGCGCGATCGGTGACATGCCATCCCGATCTTTGCGCATGCAGCCAATCTCCTGAAACCCTTGGGCGGCCGTAATTTTCTGATCAGCCATTATTTTAAAGTAATGAAAGTCCAAACCTATTCTATTGCCACGAACATATGACAGATGCATTGTTACTTCTATTTCATCAAAAGCATATATTTCTTCAAAATACTGACAGGTTACAGAAAGAGTTACGAGCCTTAGGCCCAGAGAGATGTCATCAATTATTGATTGTGCATGCTGGGCAAGAAACATCTCTCGGCAACGTCCCTGCCAGGCAATATGGCGTGCGAAATAGACGTTTCCGACGACATTGGTCTCCTCGAACGAGACCACATGTCGATAGATAAAGGGCTTCCCGGTGGGCGAGGCATGCATAGTTCGGCCAATCTGCTCGTTCATGCCTGAATCCTCCGGATCGAGCTTAGAGCGATCGTTTTCCCGCTTTCTTGGTCGGGAAGATCCACGAGCAGAAGGTCGACGCCATCAACTTGGAAGGGTTCCCCGCGGCGGAGTTCAGCTGTCGGACGAATTGTGGCCTGCCGTCCTACCTTCCGACACGCTTCGATCGCTGCAAACCGGTATTGTGCGCCGCTTGCGTCACCAGTCTCCAGATCGCAACCTATGTGGTTGTCCGCCGACAGGGCGAGTGTCATCCCTTCCCGGTGTGCGAGAGTGATGAACCCCTCGCCATTCCTCAGGATCGGCCGCCCGTCTGAACGGCGATCTATGCTGTCTGTGATCCCAAGGACGGCGAAGGCTGAAACGCGCCGCGTTTCGCGCGTGTTCAGGTCGTCGTTGATTATTGCGACCCTGATACTGTCGTCATCGAACGCTTCCCTGGCGGATCGCTCCACGAATGTCGCCTTCAGCCAGAATTCACTCTTGAGCGTGCTGGCAATATCCACTTTGCCAATCGATCGGAAAGCCGCGCGGCTCCAGTGTTGGACGCAGCGGCCTTCACTGTCTTCAACATCGATGTCGAAAATATAATAGCCGGATCGCACCTCGCGTTCGACAGCGCGAACCAGAACCGGCGGACCGCCGTCCATCAGCTCAAGACGTTCAATCGAGACCGGCAACACGCGCTTGTGCGGGATTGTCACCTGCAACGCGTGCATGCAGGCGTCCGCGGCACCCGGATCTCCAAGTATCAGTCCTTTTGGTTCGTAGGCACCAAACCACCCAGTCCCCAGCTCTGGCAAAAGAGTTGCCACCACGTGGCGCGAACTCACCGTCAGGAATCGGTCAATTCGTCGGAACCGGCCTTCATTAAAGAACAACTGGTTGTATAGCGATTTCGCATCAAACCCCTGTCCGTCCAGGTGCAGGCGAGTGCCAACTGCTGCACTGTCGGGTCGCCTGGATAGATGCCTGAAAACGGCCCGCGCGGCCGGCGCGCTGAAATCGTCTGCGCCTGTAGAAAGGGTTACCTCGATACGACCCTCATGGCGCAGTGCCGCCAGACGAAGCGGCGTCTGCCTCATGTCAAGCTGGACTGCACGCTCAAAAGACGCACTCTCTATCGAGGTGATGACATCGCCATTGCACAGGCACGACGCGGCTTGCGCCATTGCTTCCAGAGCCATGATGCCTGGCAGTATCGCCTGCCCCGCAATGACATGGTCGTCTATGTAACGGTCGCGGCCCCTCGAAATATCCGTCTCCAGGACGATTTCCTTGTTTGGATAGTAGAGGAGCGGACGATCCACGAAGCGCAAGGAAGGCAGATCTGCCGGTCCCAGATCAAGCTCACGAGGCTGCCCAAAGCGGCTCGTCACGGCGATCGTACCTTCAGCTCCTGTCTGGATGAGCTGATCGAATTTGGCGAGTGCATCGTCGACAGAAATGGGATCGACCCCCTGGGCCATTAGGCGCTCGATAGTCCCGAGCCGCTCGCCCATGCCGATCCCGCCCCAGATCGACCATTCCAGCGCCAATGCAGAGCGACCGGGCGCCGCCTGTGCCCATGTCATGGCAGCAGCCGAGAGTGCCTCGTTCGCAAGCGCGTAGTGCGCCTCGCCCTCAAGGCCGATGCGACCTATCAGAGAGCCGAAAGTGAGAACCGTTCGCAGCGATGGGCCGCATAATGAAATCGCATTTGTGAACGCATCCAGCTTGGTCGCAAGGCAGCGACGCGCAATGAACGCGTCGACTTTCGCGATCTGCATCGGTTCGTTGACCGCTGCCGCGTGGACAAGCACCGTCGGCTTCCCGATTGCACGGATTGCAGGGGTAAATCGGGATTCCAGCTGCGAAGCGTCGCACGCGTCGGCACAGACATATGCACAGCGAACCTCCAGCTTCGCAGCTCGTTCCAGCGTCTCGGAGACTTCTTTGCTGTCTGCAGACGACCGTCCCACGAGTATCAGCGCCGCGCCCTTTTTGCCCAGCTCCAGAGCGCATTCCGATGTAATGCCGCGGCCTCCACCGATGACCACCACGACATCGCCAGCACCAATGGCTGAAACGGAAGCATCAGTTGATAAGGAGATCGGGACGAACACTGGCGACTTCAGCGCCCCTTCCATGTCAGACCGGAGCTCGGTGTACCGTCCCGATCGCGCCTGAAGTTCACTTTCAAACGCCTGGTCGTCTCCGTCGCCTTCGGCCACGCCCAGAACACGAACCGTATGGAATGCATTTTCGAGTGCCAGTGATCGCGCGAAGGCCGATATCGGTGCTGCGCTATGAACGATGCCCAGGTTCCGGACGCCGCGACGGGCAGCCTCGGCAGCGAGGGCAATCAATGACTCCGCAGTCGCCCGGGAGAATGGGCCATGCAGCCGCAGGAGCCAGCCATCGCGTGTATGGGGCAGCGCAGACAGATCCTGCTCCTCCGAAACCGCAATAGTTGACCAGATCACCGGTTCGGAGACCAGAGTGGACGAAATCACGTCAACCCATCGCATCGAATATGTGTCCACCCATGGGCGGACCCCTGCAACACGATCCGGATCACCTTTTGCCTGACTGAACTTGCGCAGTTCGTCCAGCGCGCTGGCCAGGATGCGCGGGGTCGCATTTGCGAACTCGGTAGGCGCCGTCGGAGATCGGGCGCCGACCGCTCTGGCCGCGGCAATCACGATCCGTGACACGGACAATGAGTTCAGATGCAGACTGTCCAGAAACCTGTCGTCGGGGCCGATTGATTCCTGGGGAAGGCCTGTCTGAGCTGAAATTAACGACAGGATGGCCCCAAGACTGTCGGCAATTCCCGTCTCGGCAATCACCGCCGATGGCGCGTCATCCGCGACATGGTTGTTCCCTTTCGGATCTACCGGCGGATTTGAACTCAGCGATGGGACCTGCGTCCTGCCGGTGTCCCCTGAGCCGCACGGGCTGGTCAGAAACGATGGGATCGAGGTTTCAAAGCGCCGTATGGCACGCTCGGCAAAGAGCGGCGTCGCGTCAATACGATGGCCCCTCGCATGAAGCTCTCCAAGGGTTAGAAGCAGTGGCGCGACCGACGCCCCGAAGGCGTCAATGGGCAAGGCAGGCACACCTGACAGTTCGGCCAGTCTGGCCAGGCCGTGACCCGGGCCCACTTCTACAAAAATGTCGGCATGCTGTTGCGCGTCTACCAGCGCCGTTTCAAAGCGAACTCTGTCGACAAGCTGGCTTGTCAAAAGCGTGCGCAGGTCAACTGTTTCATCAATCGGAGCGCCCGTAACGGTTGAAAGAACGATATTCCGACAGGTGCCAAGAGCAACTCTCCTAAGTGCCTTTCGAAACGGATCAACGGCCCGCGCCATGTCCGGACTATGGAACGCATGCGATGTCGCAAGCCGCGTGTAATCGATAGACGCGTGGTCAAGAAGCGAAACAAGGCGCTCAATCGATCGCGATGGGCCAGACAGCACGGTTTCTGCGCGACCGTTCTCGCACGCCACCGTCACATCACCGACCGAGGCAGCGATTGCCTCGGCGTGTGGCGAAGACAGTGCGACGCGCAGCATGCAGCCGCCAGGCACGGCATGGCGGGCCATGATCGCGCCGCGCATCGCGGAAAGCGCAATCGCATCATTTCTGGTTAGCGCGCCGCCCCACGAGAGCGCGGAAATCTCGCCCAGACTGTGGCCAATTGCCGTCCCGGCGTTAATGCCAAGGCTGTCGAGAACCGCAAGCCCCGCCATGCTGGCGGCAACTATTGTGGGCTGCACGACCTCGGTCGCAGTGGTCGGGTGTGGCTGATCGTCTGGCAGCAGGCGGCGGAACTTATCGGCAGGGCCAAAGCAGCGCGCCCAGAGTCCTCCATCCGTGTGCGAAGGCGCACCCTGCCCGGGAAAGATGTAACCTATCCGAGGACGGACGCCGCCATCCCCCACGAACACACCCACTTCCCGCGAGAACACTGACCGCCCGTTCTCGAGCACGGACCTGGCATGAGATAGCCGATCAACAAGCTCTCCGGCATCTGAGGCCACAATGCCAACATTGATGCTCCCGCCGGACGGTCGCCGACAGACGGCTGCCGCAGCGTCGGAAAGTTCGGAGATCGAGATCGACGATGCTCTCGCCAGCAGGACGTCCAGATCGCGCGCAACTTCGTCCCGCTTATCGCCCGAAAATAGGAACAGCTCCGCGTCGAAGGCGCTGGGGGCGCGCAGCGATACCGATGTCCTCGTGGGCTTGCCGACCTGCTCGATGACGATATGCGCGTTTATTCCGCCGAACCCAAAACTCGAGACGCCGGCGAGACTCCCGTCAATCCGTTTTGGAATGAGGGAGGGCTGAACTCTGTTTTCCGTTTCCGCAAAGGCGGGATGCGGATCGCGGCACCCGACATGTGGCGGCAGCACACCCTGACGCAAAGCCTCGATCGCCTTCGCCAGGCCTGCGAAGCCGGCCGCAGCTTTGGTGTGGCCTATGTTTGCCTTGATTGACCCAATCAGGAGGGGGTTCGATGTCGCACCACGCAACGAAGCCAGAGCTTGTATTTCGGTTGGGTCGCCTACAGCAGTCCCGGTGCCATGGGCTTCCACGAAGGCGAGATCCGCCGGATCCGCGTCGGCGCCTTCGTAGGCTCTCCTGTATGCAAGAAGTTGCCCCATGCTGGATGGCCTGGTCAAACCCCCTGCTCCATCCGTTGACATTCCCCAGCCGCGGAGCACGGCCAGCCGGTCGAGACCGGCACGGCCTGCTTCACCGTCCCGCACAATTACGGCGAACGCTCCTCCCTCTCCCGGCCAGAAGCCTCTCGAGTTGACATCGAAGACCCGCATATCGCCTTGGGCAAGCGCACCGTTTCGAGAGAATCCAACCAGCTCGAATGGATCAATGCTGAGATCAACACCGCCAACAACCACTGCATCGGCCTGATGAGATGCGAGCAGATTCGCTGCATCAGCCACCGCAACCAGCGAAGATGCACATGCTCCGTCGACAGTGTATGCGCCGCCTCGCAAATCAAAATGGTTGGCAATTCTGCCCGCTATGGTGTTCGCCAGTCCACCGGCCAGGCTGTCCTCGTTCGGCGCCGGGAATCTTCGACAGATCTCGCCCCCAAATGCCTGCCGAAGCCTCGCTCCGACAGTCGACTCTAGCCCCTCTGTCTCGATGGCATTTGCCAGCATGGTGTTAAGGAAGGGCAGTCGATGCCTGAGCATGGCGGCCCGGCTGAATTCGCCCGTCAGCGTGTTTGCAACGACTACTGCTGTCCGGCTGCGGTCCAGTCTGTCGAGGCCCGCTTTGCTGATCGCATCAGCGGCAAGTTCAAGCGCGAGCCAATGAGCCAGGTCGGTCGCATCAAAGGTCGCCAAGGGAACGCGAAACCGGGCGCGATCGAATTCCCAGCCTGTAAGAAGCCCCGCCTTCACAGGCACAATTGAGTCAGCCTCGCCGAGTAGGCTTTCCGCGTATTGGTCAAGGTCAAGCCGCTGTTTCGGGATGGCTCGAAACGATCTGCGCCCCTCGATGGCATTCTGCCACAACTCGGTCGGGCTTGCCGCATCGGGAAACCTGCATGACAGCGAGACGATAGCAATTCTGGTTTGCGCGTTCATCACTCTCCGGGGGAGAGGGCAGCGGACCCTCGGGTTTGACCAGGTGACCGCGCCTTGCGTGCAGCATTGGCAATTGCAAGCAACGCTCCGCGTCCTGCCGTTACTGCGGTGAGCGCATAGAATAGCCCAAAAACCATGTGGGCCTCCATGAGGACAGCGTAGCCAACTGCGACCGCAATGGCGAAGGCGATCTGGCCGCGCGTTCTGGCAGGAGTCGTCGCTGGATCGGTGATCATGTAAAAGGTGAACAATATGAAGGCAAAGCCGGTCATAGGCACAAGACCGGATGTGATGGGTGTTCCGTTTATGGCGGCACGAATGATCGCCTGCGCGGCGAAGGCCCCAACCCAGGTGAGGATCAGCGGAATCCTGCCTGTCGCTTTCCTGTTAAGGTAGCTTCCGGTTCCAACGATAACAAGCGGCAGAAGCCAGTCCACGAAACCCCACGTGTTCTCGGAGAACTGGTAGGGAGGCGCAATTCCTACCGTGGGGAATAGCAGCAGCGTTACCGTGATGCCGAAATTCGAGGGGTTGAGAAAATGCCTCAGGACGGGTCTGCCGTCTCTGCCTTGCCCCAAAGTGACCCGAAATACATACTTTGAAGCCGTCGCAACGCTGGCGGCGAAAGCAACGGCGGCCAGATTGTCCGCGGCATACAAGAGCATACCAACCGCAAGTCCGCTGATGTGGGCTGGCAGCAGAAACCTGACCAGATTTAGAAACTCGCCTGCATAGCGCGGTTTGCGGCCGGCAGCGCGCGCTTCCAGTGTCTCGCCGATCAGATCTACTGAATAGGTAGTCCCAACTGAGACAAAGGGCGTGATCCACGACTGCTCGAACCCGAGAAACGCGTGGCCGACAACGTTCAGGACAGTGATGGCGAACGCGAAGCGGGACAGACCGCCCAGACGCTTCTCTGAATACCAGCGTTCCGCAACAGCTTCAAAGCGGTCAACGCGGCGGCCAATAAGTGCCGTTGTTTCGATTGACATCAACCACCACCCCTGTTCCGGGAGTTAACCTGTAAAGCAGCTGCCAGCGCATCGCCCAGGATCAGACGATGCCGCCCGGGCGTCAGCCTCATCGTCATTGTCTGCTGGCCAGCGGCGTTGCGCCATTTGAACTGCACATCGAATTGTGCGTCGGGGGCCACCTTGCCGAGGCCGAGGTGGATTTCAGGTGCACGCTTTCCGGCATGACCGGATCCACCGTCCACAACCGAGGTGACAATACGGCCACCTGGAAGGACGACGCGCGCTTCCGCGCCAATCGCCGGTCTTGTGGCCCCCGGCAATCCTGGTACCCTTAGGTCGACCACGATCGATTGTCCGGCGTCCTTCGAAAGGTTTCTCAGGAAAACAGACGGGCTCCATTGCCGCGCAATAGCGACGGAGAGCCGACCGTCGCCGTAGACGTCGCCGGTCGCTATTCCGCGCGATACAGTTTCAGAGTCCAGCCCGAGAGACATCCATACGTCCGAATACTTCCCGTCGACCGTTGGCAGGAAGAGACGATCATGATCTCCTCCGGACAGTTCATCCCCATCAGAAAAACGAGGCCATGCGGCGGGAAACTGCAGAAGCTCGTCGTTGCCCATGGCAAGTTCCTGAAGCTCGGGCCATCGGTTGGTTGCCCCCTTGACGAAGCCAATTGCCTGAAGGATAGCCGGCCGTCCCGAGTTCAGCAGATCCGCAAACTTGATGTCCCACCCCCAGCCACTGGTCCAGGTCCCGTATTCCGAGCTCCGGTCGATGTAAGGCGCGACATCTCTGAACCATGCGGTGTCGTCGCCATCGTTTACGAACAGGAAATTGCTCTCAAGAAGCGCGTATGGGGATGAGATGTTGCTCACGGCAAGCGCCGGCCGGCCGTCGCCGACCAGATCTCCAAAATCAGCGCCCATCCCTTTGAATGAATCCTGACCGAGCACTTTGGAGCGTGGAACGCCAAGAGTTCTGGTTCCTTTGACCAGCTTGAAATGCGGTGTGCCAGGAGTTGACCGGTTGAGAAGAAGCCGGTCACTGCCGAAATCGTTGGCTACATAGATCTCCGGCAGGCCGCGATATTTCTGCATGTCGCCTGAAAGCGATGAGTCATCCAGATCGCGTGCGGCAAGTGCCAATGTCCAGCCGTCCGCCATCTCGTCGGTGAAGGCGGCGCTTGCGTCGTGGTAGGCAACGGACGTCTTGGTCGCACCCCACCAGAGAAACAGCCGGTTTCTGCCACCGTTTTCCGCACGTGACATTGAGTGCTGCATTGCAACCGGCTTGTCCGACCGGGCATCGAGCACCCGATCGCCGTCGCGAAAGTAATTCCCGAAAACAAGGTCTGGATGACCGTCGCCATCAACGTCGGCGAGGACTGCGGAATTGGTGTTCCATATCTCCGGAGCATCAGTAATCTCGACGGGCGTGAACCCTGAGGCGTCGAAATCCGGACGTTCATTGCGAAGGAAGATCAGCGGTGTTCTGCCCCAGTAGTAGACGACTAGGTCCATCCGGCCGTCCTCGTTGGCATCCGCCGGAAGACAGCCCATCGGGGCGATTGTCCGGCGATCGAAGCCTCTATCCGGAGGCTCAAGGGCAAATGGCGCGAAGCGATCGCCAGTTTGCGGAGCCGGCATCAACGTAACACTGTCGTTGCGAGGATCGACAAGGCATATGTCATCCGGCAATCCTGTTCCCTGCACATCTGCAAGCGCGATGCCGGCACCTACTGACGAGATCCACGCTTCGATGCGCCTGAGCGAAGGATTGACATCGCGAATTGTGCGGTAATGTCGTCCCGTATCTGCTGGCTCGAGATAGGTCGGCGACAATCTCAG
The DNA here is from genome assembly GCF_040323505.1 of Mesorhizobium sp. M0040. Lineage (NCBI taxonomy): Bacteria > Pseudomonadati > Pseudomonadota > Alphaproteobacteria > Hyphomicrobiales > Phyllobacteriaceae > Mesorhizobium > Mesorhizobium sp. M0040. The sequence goes on along the minus strand of NZ_JAMYVA010000016.1, from coordinate 23,498 downwards.
CGGCGCCGCCAGATCAGCAGACGCTTCTGCCGTCAGGTGACTTGGAGACGCTACCAGATAGAGCGCCACGGCCATCGACACAGTCGCGATCTTTGCTGCGTGTCGCAGTAGAAGGCTTTTCATTCGGCGGCCTCCAGTCGACTGACGGTCAGCGACGAAGATGTCCGGCCTCGCCAGACCTCATAGTCAGGAACATCGGGATGGCCACGGGAGAGATCCTCTCGGGATACCCGAACCCGCTCGGACAGCTCGAGCGCCGACATTTCGCAGACTGTCATCGCGGCGAGGTTGGCCGCCGGAGGTGGTACCCCGGCGCGCGCGCGCGCTTCGCAGGCGAATGCGATCCCTTGCGCGAAATGGCACCTGTTGAGCTCTGCCGCGGCAAGGGCGATCCTGAAATCAGATCGGTCACCGCAGCCGGCATAGGCCATGGCGAGACCTAGACCTGCCCAAAGATCGCCCTGTCGGGTCAAGGGAAATCCCTGGATTGTACGAATGGCATCTTCAACGGAGCCGCCGCAGGTGAACCATAGCGCGCGTCCCACCCCCTGGTCATACGCGCGCGCTGCATAGCCACTGCTGACCCTGCGCCAGAATGACATGACGCGGCGCGGCTTGAAGTACGTGTCGTGAAAACCCATGCCGTCGAATGCAAGCCAGCAAAGGAGCGGATCGAGTGCTTTCAGTATGGGAGCTCTTCGCCAGGGCAACCTTGCCATCGCCCATCCGCATCCAACGTGGGCCAAATAAGTGAAATCGGGGTCAAACTCGGCCAGCAATTCGGGAAGAACTGGCCGCCGCAGGGAGAATGCGTCATGGACCGCTACGCCCATGGCACTGCCTTCGACAGCGAATCCGCGAAGGAAAGGCTCAACGCCTGAGCTGGCCAGGCGCACCTCAGCAGCGTCCCTGGCGAGTAGGGCCTTGTTGTAGCCTGCTATGAAGGCTTCGCCGATGGTCTCGAGCTGGGTTTTTCGTTCCTTCGACGCTGAAGCGAAGCCGCGTCGTTCGAAGTTTGCTTCACCTAAGGACAGAAGAAATGGCCGCCACAGCATCATTGGGGGCGACAGGCCCGGCGGATCAAACGGATCGAACGGAAGGGGGATCACGTCATTCCCTCATGATCGATTTCAATTGCTCGGCGATTTGCTTGCATGCGGCTTCCAAGCTGCGGACTCTGAACTGCTTGTCAAAACGCCTGGTTGAGCCCAGTTCTTTGATCTCTCCTCGCCAGGTAGCCGGTTGAGTTCCTGGGTCTCCCCAGAAACGGAGCACGAACACCTTGTCCGGCACGCTTGAGTAGGCTTTTTCTCCCACAACCAGGCTCCTTCGATTAGATGGAGTATTTCGCGCAGTGGTGTTTGCGCTCTCGTCAATCTGTTGCAGCAAAGTCGAAAAGCGACGGGGTGCGTCTCAAGGAATTCTCACGAATGCCTCACGACGGATGATTCTCGCGATTTTTTCACGACGCGTGCCGAGCGCTCCCTGCGGGCCCGCGCCGGGATGCCACCCGGAGCGGGCTGTATCGCCGGCGAACATGACGCTCACCGCAGCAGGATCTGCATCAGTTGGCCCCCGGGCCTTCGCCCTGACGTAATCTGCCCGAGACCAGTCGTAGCCCACGAAAACGGTCTGCCGGGCCAGCTTTGACAAGCGCGTTCCTCATGCGCTCATATTCCATGATGCCGAGCATTGCGAAGGGCATCGGCAGCAGGTTCATGGCGAAATGCCAGGTCACCCTGAATCCTACCGCGAAATCGCGGCTGCCGATAACACCCGCCGCCCCGAAAAGCGTGCTCATGCCTATGGCCTTTCCGACAAAGAAGGCGCTGGTCGTGAGCATGATGTGCTCATAAAGGTGGAAGGTCTCGATGTACAAAGCCCAGCGAACCCATTTCGAAGGCAGGCACACGTAAAGGCAGACGAGAGCTGTCAAAAAAATGCCGTTGCCTATCAGATGCAGGACTTCCATTCCTAGCATTGTGCGGCGCACGGCGTCGCCGGAAGGCGCCACAACGAGACCGATCTGCTGAACGAGATCCATGGCCCATGGAGACATCCAGGGAGTGTCGCGGCCACAGATGTCCGACCAGTCGCCAAGAAGCCAGACACCAAACTGGAACGCATGCTCCGCGAAATGGCCAACCTGAAAAATGAGGCCAAGAGCGGCGACCCCACCAAATACAACCTTGAAATTCCACGCTTCGGCAGTTTGAGACACATCTGAAGTAGCCATCTCGAGTTCCCCGGATCGCCTTGGTCTGTTCGTCCAAGGCTCACCTACATCGTGGCGCTAGTTCCAAAATTGCCAAACCCTCACGAAATATTGCGAAGCCAAAACGCATCGTTGATGGCGAATTGCCGACGCATTGATGGCGACGGACAACGCGATTGGCGGCCTGCCCAAAGAGCGGTTCGTTGATTGAATTGACGGAATTCCACTCAGGAGGTGTTTGCGGTTCCGGATGCTCACTGGGCTCAGGTCTGGTTCAACCCTATGGGCCTCATCGCATGATCATCATCGGCGTCTTCTTTGTAGCGGCTGTTTTGGGGTGACGTCATGCCCTGTGGTGCGGCTTGGCTATAACCGCAGCGATCCCATTGTGAACAACGCGAGTATGTGTTCCCTGTCGCCTACCGCGAGCACAACTTCAGTGAAGTCCTCGCCTCTCAAGGCACAGTGCTTGCCGGATAGCCTCTATGTCATCGTGGTTGTCGCATTGTCGAACAAGCTGAAAGAGCTTGGCCGTTTCAGGCATCGGCCCAACCCCGATTTCCATGCGAAGCACTTTCTGCCACCGGTCGAAGAATTTGGATGCCTCTGCTCGCTGCTCGTCAAGGCATAAGAGGCCAAGCATATTTCGAACGAAGAACTCGCGGAAAGGATCAAACGACAGGATCTTGCGGCATACAGCGATGGCATCGCCGTAGTGGCCTTCCCTAATATATTGGGCTAGCGCATTGTGCGCGAGTGTGACGAAACACGTATGAACTCTCTCACGCTCTTCAACAAACAGGGCATCTTCTTCGCCATCGAGAAATGGTCCCTGGTACAATTCGATTGCCGCCCTGATCGCTGCGAGCGTGGCCACCTCTGATCCGACGGCCAATTTTTTTGCCAGATCTGTGACCGCGCTTGAGTCCACGTGCAGCCAGGGCTCCTGGTCCAGCACCACATCGTCCCCGATTGATCGAAGATTTCTACCACCATTGCTGCTCGGCTCCTGGCCCAGAATCTTTCTCAGACGCCACAGCGCTGAGTTCAGCGCGGCCCGCGACCTCTCAGTGTTCATCTCCGGCCAGAAAAGATCAGCGATCCGTTCCCGACGATGAAGCCTTCCGGGGAAAGCAAACAGGAATGCAGCCATCCTTTGCCCCGAGGGGCCCAGGTCAGAGTGAATCCGCCGACCATCCACGGTGATAGCAAACGATCCCAATAGATTGACCTGCAACACGACCCACCCCCAAACCCCAGGGACTCGCCCACACCGACCCTGCTTCACTTGGTCGGCCACAATATACTTGGCTGTCTGGAATTAATGCAGAGTTCGATCACCATAAAATCACGGATCGGTCACATTTCCCAGAAAATTTATCATGCGAGGGGGAGATCAGTTTAGCCGCGCGACATGTCACGCTGCAGTTGGAACAGCCGTGACACGCAAATCTGAATATCCATAGCTCGCAATCTGCTGAGCTCGATCTTCGAACGTAGTAGGATCTGACGGCATACGTGCACGAAACCCGTCAACCATTCGGTTATACATGCAGAACGCCGAAGCGATCAGGTCGTTAGCTGGATATCGGCATTGCTGGCACCAGAAGAGCGAGCCGCGGCGATGTGATGCTCTGCGAGCATTCGACCACTATCCTTGACGATCAAGGCGATGCGAATGAGCCGCTGCATCTTGCCGGACAAGGTCGTCAGCAGTCCCATCTTACATTGTCTGTTAACGCGCGCGAACGATCCGCGCCGACGCCTTCATGCTGCAGCAGCGCTTCTGCGAAGGCGGCATTGCGTGTCCATGCAATAGAAACAGGCGTTGCCGGCGGACACCCCCGTTGCGATCAATTCACGTTCGGATCTTGTCAGCGTTGCACCCGGAAATGATTTGACGAGAAGGGTGTCAGCAAGCGAACTCAGTGGCGTCGCCAAATTTGGCGAAATCATCATCGCAGCGAGAATACCCGGAAAGTCCGGCAAGCCGTCCACGATAGGAGTCTCGGTCGCACGAAGCATCCTCTCAGCCTGTCTCGCGTATAGATGGGTGTCCATTGCTCCTCCTAGTATCCTGGCGTGGATGTTCGAATTTGAGCCCATGCACCTGAGATCTGCTCCTGCGATCATGGAGAACTCACAAGTCCCTCCTGTTGAACTCAGGGCGCCGCACCGTCCTTCAGTGTTGTCGCCGCCGGCTCGATCCGATTGATTGGTCAGGATCATGTTCGAATTCTGCGCCATGACGGTGTCCAGATTGTTCTTCTGTCCGGCGGCATCAAAGCCAACTTCGGTGGTTGCCACTACCTGAATTCCTAGCGCGGTCAAATTTCCTAATCTGTAGGTCACAGGTCGATTCCTGTCGGGATCACCAATATTTTCAGGTATTTAGCAAATTACCTCCGTACTTTTTTGCAAATTAGTACGGGAATTAGTACGGCGTTTTTGATGATCAGCAGCCCTGATGCTTCGCGCGATGTTGCATTGGTTGCGGGGAAACGGAACCACCGATACCGATACTCGCTTCAGGTGGGCTTCGGCCCCGCGCCCTGTCGTCTTAATCATGCCACGGCGTGACCAAAGGCCTCATGATCAGCGAAGGTCTTGAACGTCAGGTCGTCATGAGACGTGTGGATTTTCAGCAGTCGATAGCCGAAGCCGTTGAGCGCTCTTTAGAACCGTGACGATGGATTGGTCTGGTCGAGCCAAAATGCCGAAAAGACTGACAAACCGTTCGAAGTCAGCGAACCACATCCGGGAGATGGAGAACGATTGTACGATCATCGCCGCTTCGTCGGTCTTGAACCGCTTTGCCTCCAGCAATGCCGATGCGGTCCGATGCAACAGCTGATAGCGCACGTCAGACGGGGGGACCGTGTCCAGGCCCAACAGATCGCATATTTAAATGAAATCAACAGGTTGAGCGAAAGGGTACCTTAGCAAGGGCGCCCTTTCATGTCGCGCCATGTTGCAAGCTGCTACCGTTGATTTCCATGGGTTTCCTGCGAGTATCGGCAGGTCCACACGACATGAAACGCGACATGGCACATGGCTGAATCGCTAGCTTTGTTAGGGAGAAGGCATATGGGTCTGGTTTTTACTGGCGAAGAGGGAACCACTGAGCGGTTCGAGTTGGTGCTTGAAGCCTTTGACGGAACAGAGCGCGTGCTCGTCGTGACATCGACCGAAGCGATCGAAGACTTCGGCTTGGATGCCGTCCGTGAAATGGCATCTGAGAAGTACGATGCAGGGCAGTTGGACGGGGCGGGCCGCGTTAGAGTTCTGACCAGCGACCTACAGGGTAAATAGCACGCCACCGTGAGGCAGCGGGCTAGAGTTCGCCAGCTCGCGGGCGCTCAGCGCGGAGGCACGCGGCCCGGCGCGGATCCCCCCTGGCCGCCGGTGAGTTAAGCCTTGAACAGCAAATCGAAGGAGAAAGATGTGGCCGATCACAAATTCCAAGAAGGCGATGAAGTCCAGCACAAGACTGGAAAAATCAAGATGATCTATATTGGAGAGAGTAGTCTCGGTGAGGCGCTTTGTGAATGGACGGATCCAAGCGGCAGAGCACAGCGGGATTCGTTCTCATATTCGGCGCTGAAGAAATTCGAAAAACCGGAGGGTGGCTCGTTCAGGATCAGCTAAAAGAGAGCAAATTCTGTCAGCAAAAGAAACGGTGGATGGATAGCGACAAAATCGATAAAGATGAGCTTGAACCCGACGGCAAAAAGATGGCCGCTCGCGCGGCCATCAACGCGATCGCCGGCGCAATCCCATTCGTTGGAGGCCTCATATCGGCCGGCGCCGGCTATTGGTCGGAAAAGGAGCAGGAGGAAGTCACCAACGTCCTTCGACAGTGGCTTCAGATGCTTGAAGACGAACTGCGTGAGAAAGGCAGGACCATCGCGGAGATCATTGCGCGCATCGATATGCAAGACGAGAAGATCAAGGAGCGGATCGAGTCGCCAGAGTACCAGTCGCTGATGAAAAAGGCATTCCGCAATTGGTCGTCAGTCGACACGGAATATAAACGCCAACGAATCCGCAACATTCTGGCAAACGCAGCTGCCGCGAAGACAACGTCCGATGACGTGGTGCGGCTGTTTATCGACTGGATAAATCTGTATTCGGATTTCCACTTCGAGGTGATCGGTGAAATTTATCGAAACCCGGGCGTCACGCGCGGTGGCATTTGGGACAACCTCCAAAGGCCTGACGTCAGAGAGGACTCTGCTGAGGCCGATTTGTTTAAAATGTTGGTCCGCGACCTCAGCACTGGGGGCGTCATCCGGCAAGTCCGTCAGACGGACTATGCGGGAAACTTCCTTAGGAAACCTGCCGGGAGGTCGCGACCAGGACATGCACCCCGCACAGCCAAGTCGGCCTTTGATGAGATCGAGCCGTATGAACTCACGGATCTTGGAAAGCAGTTCGTTCACTACGCCATGACCGAAATCGTAGCCAAGATAGAGTTTAAGGAATTTGCCTCTGACGGCTGAGGGTAGGCGCCAGCATTGAGGCGCTGGACACGACGCGTTCTACAGTGCTTTGATCCGCTTTCCTTGGGGGGAGAACTCATGTTTCGGATCATCGCCGCATTGGCGATCGCGGGTATTTTGATACCGTCCGATCCGGCGTCGATTGTCATGCGCCCGGATCCGTCGATACCCTGGTCCACCATCCCTGTTGAGGGCTGCTGCAAGACGTGCTCGGCCGGCAAGGCGTGCGGCGATAGCTGCATCTCGAGGGAGAAGCGGTGTCACAAAGCGCCAGGCTGCGCCTGCGATGGATAGGGGATGAGATGACGACACGAATTGCGTTCTTTGTCGGCGTTTTGGCGCTCGCGTGGTCGCCTGCGGCAGTCGCTCAACAGACCTTTGGCGGTAACGACTGCATTGAAGACTGCTCGGGCCATAAGGCCGGCTATGATTGGGCTCAGCAAAATCAGATCACCGACGAGGACGATTGCAGTTCAAATAGCCAATCGTTCAATGAGGGCTGTCACACCTACCTCGAAGATCCTAACCGCGGCTCCGATGATACTTTGCCCTGCCGAGCGCCTCATTGATAGCGCCTTCTGTATGACCGGGACTTGCCGACGGGCTTTAAGCTGCCGAACCGGTCACGCCTCAGCTTCGCTTTCGCGAGCTCGGCGGCTATGTAGGCGGCTGACTCCTCAGTTGCTCGCCGGGTCTTTTCCCGTAACCGTTCCAATTCTTCGGGTGCGAGGTCAGAAGTTTGTGGGCTAATAGCTGGGGTCGAGCTAAATCCCGGCGCCGTAGCGGGCCGCATCCATGTCGCAAAGGCAGGCTTGATATTCAAAATCTCGCTGCAGGACGGAAACCTGCTGCATCCCCAGAACTGCCGGCCGGCAAATCTCCCCTGCTTGGCCGTGCGAAGCTTCATTGGCGCAGCGCATTGTGGACACTGCAGCCAGGCAATTCGGAGACTGACTGCACGCTGGGCACCGTAGGCTCGTCCCCGGTTGTCCAGTCTAGGCCACGCCGGGTGAAGATTCGCGCGCGGCCGGCGTCGATGATGATCTGGGAGCGGTAGCCGTCGAACTTGACCTCGTGACTCCATCCGTCGCCCTGGGGCGGCTTCGCTACCAGAGTAGGCATCATCGGAGGGATGAACTCTAGACCTCCGGCAGTCGGTCCCTTAGTCACGACTAGGGTCTAGGTCTTGGTATGTCGGAACGCATCCCTCGAACGGGGGATGCTCAATCCTTACCTCCAAGGCTCATCATCGGTCGTCGGTAGCAACAAGCCGGTAACGGAAGTGATTGCGGATGTGGTCGTTGAAATAGCGGCCCTTGGCGAACGCCGCGCGGAATGCGGCGTAAGTGTCCGGTGGCACGTCCTCGAATTCGTACCGTTTGCCGCTGGCGACGAACCACACCGAGAGGGTTTTGCTGTCCGGGTCGTATTCCGTTTTGCGTATGGAGGTGGACGGCATGACGGCGGCTCGATCAAAAGCAGTTAACGATCGGAGAGGCCGGCGCGTTCCTGGATCAGGCGCGGTGCGCCGCAGGCCAAGAGGCCCGACCGCCGTCGGGCTCTAGACGTGGCCCTCAATTAGAAGCACTCTGCCCCTCAAGAGGAGACAGGGGTTGGGCAAGTCTCGCTATAGTGGTCGAACCGACCAGTGGCGAACGCGTAAGCTGAGGCGCCTGCGCCAACTGGCCGGCGTTCCGAAGCGGCTCGTGTTCGTGACCTTGGCCGCGATGGCAGCCTATGCGACGCAGCTCGTTATGCAGCACGGCGATCGAGCCCCCGACCTCAACCTATCTCACTGGAGCGGGCCGCCACCGGCGCCGATCGCTGGCGTCGCCTCAGTCATCGACGGCGACACGATCGAGATCCACGGTCAACGGATTCGTTTCAATGGCATCGATGCGCCAGAGAGCCGGCAGTACTGCGGCGACGCGAAGGGCGTGGAGTATCCCTGCGGGCGCCGGGCCGCTAACGCGCTGGACACGTTCCTGGCCGCCTCGAGGCCGGTGCATTGCAGTTTCGTCACTTGGGACCGCTACGGGCGCTTTGTTGGCGACTGCCGTCGCGCCGACGCCGCTAGCGTCGCCGGTTGGATGGTGGAGCACGGCCAAGCGCTAGATTGGCTCCGCTATAGCCACGGCGCCTATGCAGCGCAGCAGGCCAAGGCAGAGGCGGCGAAGGTCGGTATATGGGCCGGGACATTCCAGGCGCCGTGGGATTGGCGAGCCGAGCACGCAGAAAAGACGCAGCCGGCGATCAGCCAACCGGTCGGCATCATCAGCAAACGGCAAGTGGCGCAGAGCTACTCATGCCAGCCGCGGCGGACGTGCTCGCAAATCAGCTCGTGCGACGAGGCTCGATGGTATCTCAGCAACTGTCCATGGGGCCGCAAGCTGGACTCGTGATGGCGACGGAGTTGCGTGCGAAACGCTTTGCTAGAGGGCTCGAGCGCGGGGAGAAGGCGGAGCTGATGGATAACAACGGCGGGGGTTTGCTCTTCGTGATTGCCGCGGTGGGTGCTTGGTTCGCCTTCGGCGATCCGCCGCGAACGGTCGCGGGCTGGTGGTGGAAAGAAACTTCGGCTCCCTGGGAGACTGTGGATGCCTTCTTCTACCCTGACCGCAACAACCTTTATGTGGTGCAAGAGCAGGGCGGCTTGAAGAACCTCCAAGCGTGCCGAGACTGGGTCAGCGCGGCGGCATACGCCAACAACGACCCGACCATGAGCCGGTCGGACTATGAGTGTGGGCTCGGAACGGCGAAGCCGTACGGAACGCTGAAGGTCTATCGAAACACGGTTCGATGATGGCAGAAAGTGCGGCGCACCGCCCGCCAGGAGATATTGCCGTTCGTTATCATCCAGCGGGCACGCGCCAGATGCGTTTCCCAAGCCCCGGAAAGCTCGCTCGGGTTCGTTCTCGGGATCGATGTGCAGCATGATCCGGGCCACTTCGCGCCAGTCGGCATCCTCGGCCGTCGAGCAGGCGAATATAGGTAAGCAGGCGTTCTTCGTGGTAGCCGGTCAGCACCGAGGGAAGTGGGAGGCTCGTCGGCGACGTTAGGAATCGAGCAACGGCTTGAGCCAGTGCAGTGTTTCTGGGAAATCCGCTCGGCCGCCACACCGAGGTCGAGTGCGAGCGCCGCGGCTGGGCCTATTCGACGTTCCGAAGGCGCAGGGATCATGCCGCGAAGGCAATTGCCTCGCGGCTCAATGAAGAAGGCGTGAATGCTTGGTAAGATGCTCCTCTGGACCCTTCTATTTCGCTTCTGCCATTAAAGTTTCACAGCTTAGAATGAGCTGCCGTCCATATTGGTCGGAAGCTTCAAGGGCTGTTTTTTTACCAACGAAAAAGAAGAAGAATCCTGCGTGGATCGCAGCGATGACCAAAACAGTGAAAACTTGGAGGAGAGAAGGGTCGTTTGGAACATTCATTTTGCGTGAGATGATGAGCAGACAGACACCCACAACCAATGCATTGAGCGCCAGCGCAGGCCACTTCGCGCCGTACAAATTACGGCGGAACCCATAAGTTTTGTTTTCCTCGAACAAGATTTTGAACTTCGCAGTGTCACGAGTTCTCTCTCGGAGCCAGTTTCCGCATCTCTCATAGAAACCATCCACGCTGCGTGGATTGTTGAGCTCCATCTCAGCGGTGGGAGCAGGTTCGCCAAGCTGTTTTGCCAAGAAATTTCGATAGCGGTCCTTAGTCTCGTTGGCAAATTGCGGGTCTCCGCGCCGAAGCAGTGTGATTGTCGGGCGACCGCCTGTGGTTCTGAAAATCTCGCGTTCAGCCTTTTTCCCGAACCTGCGCGCTATGTCCGAGAAACCGACAAAAATCACCGCGACCGAGACCGTCGTGATCGCCTGTGGCAAGCTAAAAGTGTTCCAAGTGACCGCGACAGTCGCAAGCGCGATTGCCGGAGCAATGGCCAAAATCGCCGGGAAAAGCCGCGCGCGGATACTATAGGCGTCGAGAAAACCCATCATCTTGACCCTATTTCAGTTATTCTTCGATCTCGTCTGGATACGGCTCCTGAGTAGCTGGCCCCATATCCGCTCGATCCGGAGCATTATATCCGGTGCGGACGTTACCGCCTTCGGTGGTGAGCACCCTTGCTCCGCGATGCTTCATCGCTCTTATCACTGCTTTTCGCGGGTGATCGGGGTCGGCTTTCGCAGAGCTGATGATTGCCGAGAACCGTTCTTGGCCTACGGCTGGCATCTGCGCAAGGCGAGGTCCGAGCCACTGGTCAAGAATGGCAGTAGATAGCCCTCTGCGCGAGCCGTGATGCGGCACCTGAAACTTGTCTACGCCCGGCAACGCAAGGCCGGCGAACGGCGCGTAGATCGCTGCCTCTGCAAGGGAGTCTTGATTGCAGTCCCCTGTCAGCAAAAAAGTGGTGTTTGCGAACCTGGTGAATTGGACAACCGACATCCGGTTTTCGGCACTGACCGCTTCGGCTGAAAAGATCTCGTAGCCCCATCCTCGCTTGACCAGATTGGTCGCTGCACGCGCCACCTGACCTATCGTCTCGACCAAGCTTCCGAGGCCCGACGTCATCGTTTGTTTGATCGCCGGTGATTTTTCGGACTCGACAACAAGGTCAAGATATCTCGTCTTCGTCGGTGACAGGACACGAAAAATACCGACCTGCGCGCCTTGAAATGGCTCGAAAATTGGTATCCCACGGCGAATAGCAATCTCTTCGAGCGCGGCGAGGTTCGAGAATTCATCCTTCAGCACGCGCGCCAAGTTGTCTGCGTTCGAGTACCGATTGAACCGGTGGACAATTTCGGCAGCGTACGTCCATGGCCGTAGCATCCAAAGCGCCCCAACATTGAACTCTTCCAGGATCAGGCGAAGACCACCGGCATGATCGCCGTCATTGTGGGTGCAGAGGACATGATCAATAAATCCAGAGCCGTAATTGCCCCTTATGTGCTGCGCTAGTTTCTCTCCGGTGTCGACATACCCGCCGTCGACTACCTGGATAGTCACCTGTCCATTGACGTAATGTCGAATTGCAATCGCATCGCCACTCTTCCGAGTTTCGACGTCCAAAAATTCAATTTCGAGAAAGTCTGGCATGGCCCACCCCTTAATAGAACGGGCCACAATATCGCTGCTCGATGTGCATTGCTAACGGTTGACAGAGAATTCCACTGATTAATTCTATAGGAAACTGGCAAACTTTAATCCGGCGACGATCACCACGCCCCAGCCTGCAATTGCGGCGACCCTGCGCACTATCCCCTTCCCCGGCTCCGCGCTGATATCGATCGTTGGGACGTGCTTCAGATAGATGTTCGCCTCCGGCGCCGCGGTGCCTTCCGGACCAGGATCAATTCCCCTCGCCTCCATCATGCGGCGGCTGAAAGCTCGGCCGGCGACGTGCTCGTCCATTCCGGCATGGTATTTCTTGCCCAAGGGGGGGTCGACTCGAGCACGACTTGGCGCTCCTCATCTGAAATCGATCCGACCTGGCCGGCCGGCATGATCACCTTCACCTTCTCAACCTCGCTCGGCACATTGTCCTCGCCGATCACCGAGATCAGCGCCTCGCCGATCTTCAGCGTCGGCAATTCCTCGCGCGTCTTGAAGCCCTTGCGCGGACGGATGGTATCGGCCGCTGCCTTTATCTTCTTCAACGATTCCGCAGTGTGCGCGCATGGCGTGCAGGATCCTCGTTCCGAGCTGTTCCAGGACCGCCGCCGGTACGTCGGTCGGCGATTGCGTGACGAAGAACACGCCGACACCCTTCGAGCGCACGAGGCGGACAAGCCGCTCGATCTTCTGCAGCAGGTGCTTCGGCGCATCAGCGAACAGCAGGTGCGCCTCGTCGAAGAAGAACACGAGCTTGGGCTTGGGCAGGTCGCCGGCCTCGGGCAGCTTGCGGAAGAGCTCCGACAGCAGCCACAGCAGGAACGTCGCGTAAAGCTTCGGCGCCTCGAGCAATTGGTCGGCATGCAGCAGGTTGATGGTGCCCCTGCCCGCGCCGTCGATTGCCATCAGGTCGAGGATATCGAACGGCGGCTCGCCGAACAGGCGATCGCCGCCTTGTGCTTCAAGCGCGAGCAAATTGCGTTGGATGGCTGCGATCGAAGCAGCGGTGACATTGCCATACTTCCGGCAGACGTCCTCCCGCTCCTCGATCATGTCGTTGAGCGACCAGCGCAGATCGTCCAGCGTCGGCATGTAGGCTTGCTCGTCTTCCGACTTCCGGAACACGATGTCCATCGCGCCTTCCTGCGCCTGGTTGAGCCCGAGCATGCGCGCCAGCAGGCCAGCGCCCATGTCCTGCACGCTCGTCCGTACCGGCAGTCCATGGCGGCCGAAGATGTCCCAAAGCGCCATCGGGAAGCGCCCGCCGGCGGCAATGCCGGACAGATCGCCCTTGATGTCAGCTGCGAAGACAGGAACGCCGGCGGCGCTGAATTGCTCGGCCAGGCGCTGCAGCGTGACGGTCTTGCCGGTGCCGGTGGCGCCGGTGACCAGCCCATGACGGTTCGCCAGGCGAAGCGGCAGCGAGACGGTTGCGCCGGCAGCCGTGCGGCCGATGTCAATCGTGCTCATGATGCTGCTTCCTTGTGGGGCCGCGGCGCCTCGAGCGCACCGGAGAACGAGCTGGCGTCCCAGCCCTCTGCGAACAACTTTTCGAATCTCGCGACCTTCGACAGGCTGGCGATGTAGGCACGCTCCCTGCCAGACCAGCGGCAGTTCAGCCCGTCGCCGATCAGGCGAGCGGCCCGGGTCTTGTAGCCGGTCGACGAAGGGCAGCGGACCGTGAGCATGCCCTTCGCATACCGAGCGCTGCCGATCGAATAGCTGCCCTGGAGCGTCGAAACGACGTGCGCGAAATCAGCATGTGCGATATAGGATTGGTCATCCATTGCGAGTTCCCTCCATGAACTTCGTTGGAAGACCCTGTCTGGAGTTGCCGCTCTTGGCAGGGCCGTTTTGCATGGAAATAGTCGCACTAATGCCAGTTTTTCGCAACAGAAAACTGCAAAAACATCAATAAAAGCAACGCTTTAGATCGATCAGGCAGCCTTGTCATATGGCTGCTGGGCAGTGCACTTGAATGTCGCCACCAGGTCAGCCTCCTCAACGATACCGGCCTTGAACAGCGTCACGAGCGTGGCGGCGTGTGCCTCGCGCTCCATGGCTGATGCGCCCGTCGGCAACGTCAAATCCAACACGCGCCGCAGCGAGCTCGAGGTCACTCGGTTTGAAGATGCCTGCACTGGCAGCTTGGTGTTTCAGGCTCATGCACGCTCGCTCGCAATCACAGGCCACGGCGGCCCGGCCCCATAATGCGCAAGCTGGCGTCTGGTTGCGCACTGCGCTGCGTCGCTCGCTCGCAACACAGCAGGCGCGGAGGCCGCGCGTTGTGCTTTGCTTACGTGGGTGCTCTGCTGCCCGCGACGCGCCCTGCAGAAAACGCGTTAAGGGACCGTATGAAGGGCATCCCGCCAGCGGAGCGCAGCCCCGCGGATATTCGCTGACCTTATTCTGCATAGGGCCTTCCGCTGCCTAATCGCCAAAAGCCGCACAAATCGAGCATTTATCGACGGATAATTGCAACCAATTGATGATTTATGGCCATAAGTGTGCGATTCTCAGTCACCAAAGGAGATCACGCATGCGAGCCTATGACAGTGCCATGTCCGCCTCTTGGGCAATCCTGCCTGAGAGCATTGAGCAGCTGCTCGAAATCGCTTCTCGCGAAAATGATCCGACCCCTGAGGCGCTCGAGGCGTACCGTGCTGCGCACGCCGACAACGGCGAGCGGCTGTCAATTCGTGGCAACGTCGGGATCCTCGACATCAGAGGTCCGCTCTTCAAGGGCGCAGAGCGGCTTGGATAGGCTCTTGAGGTGAAAATGGCGAAATGGTTCGAGCCGACCGGCGACAGCTATTTCTCGCATATCAACCGCCAGAGCATCGAGGCCGTCATTCGGGAGGCGAAGGGTGATCAGGCCGCGCTTGCCGTCAAGGCGGCGGGCAAGAAGTTCGACGATCATTTGCATCGAGTTGGCTCATCTGGGGATCACGACCTGCACGGCCCCCACTCCGGTAACAACAGGCTGCAAAAATCGGAACAGTCGTTTGGCCCTCTCCATAGCCCTTCAGATGCGTCTTTGATCATTGCCTGAGGAACGCGCCCGTGTAGGTCTGGCCAGCAAGCCTAACGGTTCCGGCGAGGGCTCCGTCGGACAGCATAACAAAACTGACCTCCGCGCCATTCGGTAGGCGCTCAAGCTTCAACGTGCTCCCTACAATTCTTCCAGCGCCGGCGGCCTCTCCCGGATAGTTGTCGCCCAGATTTCCCCACGCATAGGTGACCGTCACTTTTCCATTGGAAGAAATCGTCTGAACAGCAAGTTTGGCGTCATACATCCCATCCAGTCGTCCGGCCCATAGACCCGAAAAAGCAGCGTACTTTGTTGGAACGCCCTTGCCAGGGGGAGTGACCGCCACGGATTGATGCATGATTGCTGAGCCGGAAGGAACCAAGGCAGGTTGGGGAGGAATGGCACCAGGTTCTAACGCAGGTTCGAGAGTGGCCGGTTGCGACGTTTCAGGAGCCGATTGGCACGCGGCTAGGGCAAGTGCCGCGAAGCCAAGCATTGCGTTGCACATTCGGTGTGCCATCTTCTGGTGCCCCGGCCATCTTTGAATCTAGCGCAGGCCGACCTTATCGCGCGTTTTCACAAACTGTGTCTACGCAAGGTAAGTCATAAGACAGCGGGTCGTCGAAGAACCCGCAGCGGTCGTGAGTGAATGCCTTCCATTCGTCGCCCAAGTAGCGGCCTGGAGCGCCATTCGCCCGGCATCCGCTGGTTCATTAGGAGTTGAGCGGGAGGATCAGCAGTTGACCTTCCAGATCACATAGTGAGGCCGTTGCGACTGTATTCCTGAACCTTCGACAAACGAGTACACGCCGGTCGAACGGTTTCACCAAGCTGCTGAATGAACGCTCTAGATGCATTCGACAGGCGTTTGACCGACGAAAGCTTAAGCCCCCCAAGATGCCGCGGCCTATTTCAAGTGCTGCGAGGCGAGTATGATCGACGCGTTGGTGCCAGGCTTCTGAATGATAATCACGACGATGGTAGTCATTCTCGACGATACAAGAGTTGCTGCCACTTATTCGGACAGGAGCTACCGGTTCGATTGAACCGGTAGCGGTGAACGGAAGGGGCACAAACACTCTTCGGCCGCGATTTCGCCAATAGCAATACCGCAGAAACGTGCCACCTTGGCGGAGGATCTGCGCCCTCCGAAGGCAGAAGTTACAGGTTCAAATCCTGTCGGGTGCAGCATTGCACAGTTCGCTTGCCGACAACTATTCCTGCTGGAATTGACAGGGCCAATCTTCAGGCCTCGTCAAGCCAGAAGGCAACTCGGTCCGGGCGTCTCCGCAAGCCATGTTGAGCTGCCACTGGGACAGACCCGCCGAATTGGAAAGATCGACGCCCTCGATACGGGTCAGAAAGAAAAAGGCGCGGTCAAAGTCTATCGGCGCGGTGAACGTCGCTCCTCGGAAGTCCGCCCGTGCGAGATTGGCAAACGAGAAGCGGCTGCCGCTGATATCGGCGTCATGGAACTGCGCACGCCCCAATTCTGCCTTTGTGAAATCAACATTGGTCAGATTGGCGCCCTGGAAATTCGAGCGCTGTATTTCCGCGCTCGCAAACACAGCGCCCTGCGCGTCCATACGGCTGAAGTCGGTCCTGTAGGCCTCGATTCTGTCGAACCGGGCGCCTTTGGCGGTCGAGTCGGCCAGGGAAGCACGCACAAGCGTTGCCTTCTCAAGATTTGCCGCAAGGAGATTGCTGTTCCTGAGGTCGGTCGAAGTGAAATCAACACCGAACAGGTTCGCCCCGCTCAGGTCTTGTCCTTCTAGGATGAGAAGCTTCTTGTCACACTCGTGCCAATTGACGCCAGGCGTCGCGGCTGCGTCGCAATTGTGAGCAGCAGTGGCGTTCTGCCAAGCAAACACAGTGCAAACCGCTAGAACCAAGCCGGATGCGCCGTAAGCTCTGGTTCGCCTCAAAGTCATTGTTGCTGGACCTCTGCTACTCGCCGACACTCAACCTTACCACATCTGCTGACACTCGAGCCACGGTGACCACCGCCGTCACAGTTAGCGCATTTCTCATATTCAAGCTTTGATGTTGATCAACCGATCAACCCGCGCGTAGGGCGCGATTTGCGAGCGCCTCCCCATATCATCGGCGGTCCAGCAGAGATTCATTTGTCACCGGCCAGGCGCATCATTCCGTAGGTATGCTTGACTAAGCCGAGGAGAGCGGTCGTTCAGGCTGGCGAAGTCCCTCCGCTCTGGACGTTTGTCTCGCTAATTGGGAGCCTGCTCGGATGCTGACCGCCACCGCCGCCGTCCGCTGCCGACAAGCGTGAATCCGCTTGGTTCCGCACCGATCGGTACTTCCCGACGGCGAGGTTGACCCGGCACGGGTGCTCGTCGCATATCCTGATTCCGCTGTCGCATGAACCGCGACCGTCTGCTGGAAGGCGACATCGCGGCAAAGTTCCTGGTGGCGGTGCTGGCGAAGCTCAGGGTCAAGAAGCTTCTGTCTACCGATCACTTCTCGGTCGACGGCACACTGATCGAGGCCTGGGCTTCGATGAAGAGAGTCAAGCCGAAGGACGGCCCAAGCAGTGGTCATGGCGAGCCGCCGGCTGAAGGCGGCGGACGCAACGCCGAAGCGGATTTTCACGGCCAGAAACGGTCGAACGACAGCATGCCGATCGCGTGGCGGCACTGCACATGATCGGCCAGCCGACGCAGAAGCCAGCCCGCCAGTAACGGGCTGCCATTCAGCCGGGCGATCGTCTTGTCGCGGGCGCCCGGCCAGCCCTTGCTACCACCCCTAACAAAGTCAACTCAGTGTGCGAACACAAGAACACACCGCTACATTCATGATCCCACATGACATCAGCGTTAAATTATGCTTCTCTAATGAGCTATTCAAGGGACCTTAACGAGCCGGCAACGGTACCAATCACGGAGGGGGAGAATGAACAACCACGTTTTGAATGTTTTAACCACTTCAGCTACCGTACTCGTGCTTTCGGTGCTGGTTTCAGCTCAGGCGACCGCGTCACCCACTTCAATCGCAAGCAGCAGTTACATTAACGCCACAAACTCACAGGTGCTTGGTGATGATCTCGACCCCAACCAACTCTGGGTTTTGCCGCCTAACAGTGGAGACGTCGCGAGTACCGACGCCCAGACCGCGGCTCCAAAATCGACATGTGAGTCGGTAGCCAAGGTCTCCACCAGTCTCGAGCAGATACGCACTCAGCTGGACGTGGCCTTCCAGCAGCAGTTAAACGTTATCACATCGATCGATCCGAATGCCGATGCGGCCAAGCAGGATGCCGCGCAGAAGAAGTACGAATTATTGCAAAAGATTCTCGAACAGGGGAAGGATCGAATCGAAAGGGACTACTCACAGTTCGCTGTCATGGATGGTGGCTTTGCGCATATCCTTTTCAAGGATAACTGGGATGATAACATTGCTAAGTTAAAGTCTGACAACCCGACGAAGCTCGTATCGCCGGTAGAGACTCAGAAATTGCGAATGTACTTCGCCATTCCTGGTACTGACAAGGGCAAGTTTGACCTGACAGGAATCCCGCTCTTCAAGGCCTACACGGTGCAGGGTCAGACTTTTGATATGCAAACTAGTCAGGACTCCAACCTCGCAATGAGCGATTCACTTGGAGTCGACCTCCAGCTAACGGCACTGGGTGCATGCTATTTGGGCTATCCGTCCCTGTTTGGCTCTGACGTAAAACCCCGCTTTGCTCTTGCAACAACATTTCAGTACCCGAGATCATATAAGCTTAACGTATCAGCCAAATACAACATATGGCAAATTTACAAATACTTTTCCGAGTCTGGCGAGAAAGGTGGGCTCTTCCAGTCTTCCAGCTACTCGAACACAGTCGAGAAAAATTGGGGAGATAGCGTCTTCTCGATTGACTGGAACGATCAAGATCCAAACAGCCAAATGACGGCTGAAGAGCGCAGGACCGCTACGAACGAGATAAAGGCTCAGCTGTTGATTGACTTGGCTCAACTTGCAACTTTGAAGGTTGGTAACGGAGCCGTGCCGGCAGGCACACCTGGAAAATCCGGCGCGGCGGTGCTCTCCGACTCGCTAATGAAGAGCTGCGCTTTTAATACTGGCTGTCTGGCGACCGCGATTTCATTCAAGGTGCTTGATGCCGTTTTTGGATCGTCTAAGTCATCCACTTCATATCAGAAGGATTTGAATGTGACCGCAGAGTACAAATTTACGAGTCAGTCGACTCGAATGGTAACATCGGGGACTAACTTTGCGGTCAAATGACCCGTCGGATGCTAACCTACATGCAAAGCCTTATCGCAAGCTTGATCACGTTTGGCGGTTTGCTATCTGCTTCACCTGCGAATACCGCTGACACCTTCATTGATGCGGTGGTTTCTGCAAACGTCAGCTGCTTGGCACCGCGGAACGCGCTGGTAGCGTATACGATCGACGCATCGGCGCCGCCCGCTGTTGCCTTTCTTATTGGCCCAGGTGGTCAGGTTTCACATCAGTCGCTGGAGATCGAGCCCTCTCCACGTGCCGGTGCGTCTATCGCGACTAGCATTTCTGCCACTTTAGGAGGCGTGTCGTTGAGTTCTGGGTTCTCGAACAATTCGGTAATGCTCAGGCTGGTTACCAATGAGCGCTCATTTTGCCAAACCCGTCCAAATATCGTTTTGACCTACACCCTGGCTGATAAAACGGGAACTAAATTCCCCGACCTGAGACTTTCAGTTGTGGCGGATTCCGGGTTCACAGTTGCTCAACTCACACCATCCGGCACCAATATGGTTATCGCTTCTATCGACGAAAAGTTCGGGCCACACATCAAGCTGTTTGCTAGCGACTCCTTTGCATGGCTGGATCAGCATCTAGCACACCTCGCAAAGACCGACACTTCGAACGCCCTGCAAGATTACTGCATTTGTGCTGACGAAATGAATCGCCAGCAATTCGTTCTCGCGCTTGCGCGATTTCTGGACCACATCGATCCGATGCTTATTATGCCGGCGAGTTCCTCGACTCCGCTTTCGGAGTGGAGAGGTCGGCTCTCTTTCACCGGTCGATCTGTTCTGAACTCTTCCGGCCTCCAGGAGGAGGCGCCGTCTCTTCGGCTTGAGTTTTCCAAGAGCGATTCGCTTGATCTGTGGGAGCCTCCCTATTCAGCCGTGACCGCCCTCAAGGTGACTGAGATTGTTATGGACGGCAAAAGTGTCCCGCTTCACTAAATTCAGGTCTTTGGCGTTCGTCCTACCTACTGTTACTCTGGGGCTGGTAGGTCATGCGTTCAGCTTCACTCCGCTAACAAGTTATATAGATTTAAATTCGTTTGAGCGACGACAATCCAACGAGTACAGCCGGGAATATGACGATGTTAACATCGATTGTGACGAGCTCGATAGGCGTGCCAAGTTGGATGCCGAATACTCTAATCAGCGGCAACATCTTTTACAGCAGCGAACAGAGGCGATTAAGCAAAACGACGCGTCACTGATCGAAGATTTGAACGGTCAGCTAAGCGTCGTGCAACGGCGGCAAGCCGTCAACTTAATGGTTATCAAGACCCTTAAGGCGCTTCCTGTACATATGGGTAGAACGTTGGCGCCAACCTCAGATAGGATCCGGTTTCTTCTCAGCCGCGCCGGCGAAGGAGACCCATACGCGCGATGGGATGAGTTTAAACCTAGGTGGCCGTCGGGGTCGGTTGCGTATCTCAGGTTCAAGAGCTCCTTTCCTACCCGAGTGGAGTGGTCGGGTCGGGGCCAACCGCAATACGGCGTTTCTGGCAACGAATTGCTGAGTCGAAAGGCCAACTTTGCCAAGCTGGATGCGCCTGCGCCGCCGTTTGATAAGTACGAGTCGTTAGATCCTTTTAACTACACATCGGCCACTTTTGGTGTGGTTACTGCGTTCGTTTTTGCACCTGTTGTCCTGGAGCCAGATGTGGCACCAGTGAATTGCGACGCAATTGACTGCCGCTACAGCTTTGATTTTGGGAGCGTCACTCTTGACCTTGCGCAGGGACAAATATGTGATGCATACGAGAGTTCGGATGGAACGGTTTTTGAGACCGTGGTGGACTATAACTTCGGGGTCGAACAGTACCGTGTTGAGACTTTGGCGGGGTTTGATATTTCGAAGAAGCGGCCGATGACTGATTTGGATACAGAGGCCCTAAATAGCGCGATTGACAGCCTACTTAAGCCGTTTATTGAAGACGTAATCGGCCCCACGCATCTGTACGATGTCAGCGACGATCCTTTAAAAATAGTATCGAGATCAAACGCTAGCGCGTATGGCCTAAGCGAGTTACGGGCGAAGTTGGATAGCTTGTATTCGTTTCTGACGAGTGCGCTGGGTCGCCCCCCTACTCTCGCGGAAGTTGATTCTTATTTTGATGTTTCAAATCCGGATAGGTATCGCGATGCAGGGTACGGCAAGATAGAGTTCGTCTACCCGGCAGGCGGTGGGACCATTGGTATGACATTTTCACGAGATCCGGATGGAATTCTACTCTTATCGGTGAGGCCTGATCCCTAGGTGCGACCGCCCCACCTAACGCATTGAGTGCCGTCAAGGTGTCAGCAGGGTGGTCCGGTTCATTTGCGCCTCGTTTGTGTCTGCGGTCTACTTGTAAGGATTTGGCGACACCCTACTAGGAGACTGGAACCTGTTCGGCCATCAACGCCTTGTACCCGCGGGAAGCTGAAGCAAAGCGTCTTACCTGACCCGGTCGGACTGACTACCAGCACCGACTGCCAGACAAGGCCGCTAAAACAATGGGGAGTTGTTCGCTTCGGAAGCCCTCCACGCCAAACAGACGAAGCGCCGGGCCGAGGTTGCTCGCGTCCGAGATCGCACTGTGTCGGTCCAGCCACTGCGCAAGTCTCACAGCCCAGCGCTCGAACGCTCTGCGGGCCAAACCATCCGCTAGCTTAGGCTGGCCCCTCGCAATCTAGCCAAAAGAGGGTCCGGCGTTCGCAGTGAAACCTTGATCTCATGCGCCTGCAGCCGGTGCGTCAAGTGTCGGGGAACGGCCATTCGGAAATAGTACGACGTATGTGCTCGTCTCACGATGCGCGGCATGGATCGTGGCACGCCATCCTCCATTCTGGTCCAGGTTTCTGTACCAGGTCGGAGAAGTGCCTAAATTCCATCCCGAAAAGCGGAGATAAACCAGATGGTTAGTGAGTTTCTGGCGGAGAGGGAGGGATTCGAACTCCGCGCTTGGAAAAGCGTCCCTCTCGTCTTCACCGTGCAGGCCGCTTACTCTGGGCGGCAGAGTGCCCTTCCGCGCTTCGCCAAACCTGCCGTGGGAAATGCCTTGCCGTTTTTTCCGGCGGGGCTTTGATCAGATCGTGACTATTAGTGATTTATGCTGGAACTGGTTGCGGAGGTTAGAGTCGGACCTATTTGCGCCGATCAAGAAGTCCCGTCAGCAAACGAACTCGGTTACAGCACTGTATCGGCGGTATCCCTCTACCGACTCGAACCGCGACCGTTTCTTAGTCGCGCCTACCGTTTTGCACGCCCTCCCCTGCCCAGCCGTGGCGGAAGGTTGAACCAGTTGGGCGACTGCTAGGTTCCGGACTGGAGGTAAGGTCGGCTCGCTGAAAGCACGGCAGGTGGCATGCGGCACATGCGCGACAACGGCGGCGGAGGGTTTGAGAGGGCCGGAGCCCCGACAGCTTTCGGCAGTTCGAACGATATAGTCGAACTGCCGAAATCGGGGCGCAAAGCTGCCATTCGGCACAAAGATAACAAATAGCATCGGCGATCGGCTGAAGCCGCTCCTTCTCAGTCTGCTGGCGAACCGCGTAACCGGGGCAGATTTCCGGGCGAAGGGGTTTGCAGGCGAGCGCGTTCGTGATTCACCCTATGCCTGACGCTACCACCGACTGATTCGTTTGAAGGCTGTCGCTCGCGGAACTCCGCGGGTTGGTTACTGCGCTGATCGGCGAAGTGCGCGGTCCAAACATGGTTCGAAGTGGTCGATCGCAGGGCCGCGTCGCACGGTGCAGAAGGCCATGCATCGTAGATTATGCGCAAACTGCTATCGCCCGCCTAGTCGGAACTCGCGCATCGAACAGTACATCACGTCTTCCGTCCCCAGCGCACCGGCGGCCTCCCCGCTCGCAATCCAAATAGACGTCTTTCAGCTGTGTGGCATGTCAGCGTGAGCGAACGCGAGGTCCTGAGCGTCAGAAGCCGACAATGAAGCCGGACTGATTGCGATCAGCACGGTGCCGAGCGTCACAGGCGCGAGGGACTTAACAACTGACATGATCATTTTGAGATCCTCCCCAGCTCCTGTCGGTCAACATTCAGTCCTTGGGGTCGCAGGTGTAGTGCCGTTCGAAGGTCCCGTCCGCGCGCCGCTGCTTGTCGAAGGCGCGATGTAAGGCTCGATCGCGCGCTCGTGGACCAGCCAAAGGGGATCTCGGCCGAGGCGTAGCCACTGCCGGCGGCCAACCGTTTCGGGATCGAGGCCGAAGCGATCCTGGTGCGCTCGATCGTCGTGCCGGCCGCGCCTGCCTCCGCATGACGGATGGCGCGGCTTCGCAAATCGCACATGATTTCGTCACGTGAGATGCCGATGTCGCCAAGGACGTCATCGGGTAAACGGCTCAACTGGTCCGTTGCCGACAAGAGAGCTTTTCGCTCGGCGCGGAGGCGTA
>NZ_JAMYVA010000015.1:0-146151 GCF_040323505.1 Mesorhizobium sp. M0040 | reverse complement strand
GCGGCCGCAAGGACCGTGCTCAAAGGCCGGACATATGGACGCAAGCGATCGAAAACGACGCAAAACAACCGTTGCAGGCAGGGCGCCGTCCACATATGGATCCCAGGGTCTCCGCGACGTCGCTTCGCTCCTGCTCCGCCCTGGGATGACGAAGTCGAGGGGTGTCTCAGCAAATCTCCGAGGTTGCGATTTGCAGCTGAAATTGGCCGCTGACAGAACTATCGACGGTTGCTGCCGCTTCCAATCCGTCAAAATCACTGTGCAGAGAAACTGGCTATTTTCTACGGTTACGCGCCGCCAGCGTACGCAGCCTGAGCGCATTGAGGCGGATGAAGCCTTCGGCATCCTTCTGATCATAGGCGCCGCGGTCGTCCTCGAAGGTGACCAGCGCGTCGGAATAGAGCGTCTTCCTCGACTTGCGGCCGGTGACAATGACGTTGCCCTTGTAGAGCTTCAGCCGCACCGTGCCTTCGACGTCTTCCTGGCTCTTGTCGATCATCGCCTGCAGCATCAGCCGCTCGGGCGCGAACCAGAAGCCGTTGTAGATCAGCTCGGCGTAGCGCGGCATGAACTCGTCCTTGAGGTGGGCCGCACCACGGTCGAGCGTGATCGATTCGATCGCCCGATGGGCGGCGATCAGGATCGTACCACCGGGCGTTTCATAGACGCCGCGCGATTTCATGCCGACGAAACGGTTCTCGACCAGGTCGAGCCGGCCGATGCCGTTGTCGCGGCCGAGATCGTTCAGCGCCGCCAGCATCGTTGCCGGCGACAGTTTCTTGCCGTTGAGCGCAACCGGGTCGCCCTTGAGGAATTCGATCTCGATCTCGGTGACCTCATCGGGCGCATCCATCGGCGAGATGGTGCGCTGGTGGACGAATTCCGGCGGCTCGCTCCACGGGTCTTCCAGCACCTTGCCCTCGGAAGACGAATGCAGCAGGTTAGCGTCGACCGAGAAAGGCGCATCGCCCTTCTTGTCCTTCGGCACCGGGATCTGGTGCTGCTCGGCGAAGTTGATGAGATCGGTCCGCGACTTGAACGACCAATCGCGCCACGGCGCGATGACCTTGATGTCGGGGTTGAGCGCATAGGCCGACAGCTCGAAACGCACCTGGTCGTTGCCTTTGCCGGTGGCGCCATGAGCGATCGCATCGGCGCCGGTCTCCCTGGCGATCTCGACAAGATGTTTCGAGATCAGTGGCCGGGCGATCGAGGTGCCGAGCAGATATGTGCCTTCATAGACGGCGTTGGCGCGGAACATCGGGAAGACGAAATCGGATACGAACTCCTCGCGGACATCTACGATGCGGATGTCCTTGATGCCCATCATCTCGGCCTTGCGCCTGGCCGGCTCCAGTTCGCCACCCTGGCCGAGATCGGCGGTGAAGGTGACGACCTCGGCGCCGAGTTCGGTCTGCAGCCATTTCAGGATGATCGAGGTATCAAGGCCGCCGGAATAGGCGAGCACGACTTTCTTGACGGCTTTTGCTTTCGACATGGTGGGCAGTTCCGCGACAGGGGTTCTTCGCGGGCGAGGTATCACGGCGTTTTAGGCCAGCGCAAGGGACGAACGATGCCTGGACCAGATGCTTCATCTCCAAGAGGCTGGCGAGGACACGGCTCTTGCGCTATGGCTGCGCCGTCTTTTGCCACTACGAGACGAGCCATGTCCTTCATCCCCGACAGTACGACGCTTATCCAGTTCTCCATCGCCACCTTCATCCTGGCGATCACGCCCGGGCCTGACATGACGCTGTTCGTCTCGCGCACGCTGAGTCAGGGCCGTGCCACCGGCTTTGCCTCGATGGCCGGCGCCTTGTGCGGCACGCTGATTCACACCACGCTGGTGGTGGTCGGCGTCTCGGCGCTGATCGTCGCCTCGCCGATGGCGTTCTTCGTGCTGAAGATTTTTGGCGCCGGCTATCTGGTCTTCCTGGCATGGCAGGCGATCACAAAAGGGTCGGCGTTTTCACCGGAGAAGAAGAGCGGGCCGCAGATCTCGCTGTTCCGCAGCTGGGCGGCGGGGCTCGGGGTCAATCTGCTCAACCCGAAGATCATCCTGTTCTTCATGACCTTCCTGCCGCAATTCGTCTCCGCGCATGATCCCGACGCGCCGGGAAAGCTGTTCTTCCTCGGCGCGATGTTCGTCGTGCTGGCGATCCCGGTGACGGCGCCGATGGTGCTGGCGGCGGAAAAATTCTCGGCCGCGATGAAATCCAGCCCGCGTGTGACCCGCGTCGTCGACTATCTCTTTGCCGGCGTTTTTTCGGCCTTCGCGCTCAAGATCCTGACGGCCCAGGCGAAATAGGGCGTCCGATCTGACGCCAGCTTCCGGCCGAGCGCCCGGCGCTCAGCCAGTAGAAAATACCGCCGACCATGCCGCAGCCGATCACCGCCAGCATGACGCTGGTATTGGTAACCTCGAAATTGGCATCGGCCGTCTGGTGGACGAAGCCAAGGAAGACCGCTGCCACCACAGCACCCGCCAGCGCATAGAACAGCCAGTCACGTCGGCCAAGGATCTCGGAGGCGAGGATGGCGATGACGGCCGGCATGAAAGCGAAATAGGCGACGAACAGCCCGACGAAGGGGATTGAAAACCACAGCGAGGCCTGCGCCGCCGGTTGCGTCTCGTCCGTCATCAGCCCAAGAGACGCCAGGAACATGATGTTAAGGAAGGCGCTTGCCGCTAGCGAAGCAACGCCATAGCCGACAAGGATGACGGCGAAGCGGATCAGATAGGCGACGAGGCGGTTCACGCCTCGCCATGCCCCGCGATCATCATCGCTTCCAGCGCCAGCCGGTCGACCTTGCGCATGCGCTCGGAGTCCGACTTGAGCTGGCCGCAGGCGGCTAGTATGTCGCGGCCGCGCGGCGTGCGGATCGGCGAGGCATAGCCGGCATTGTTGATGTAATCGGCGAATTTCTCGATCGTTTCCCAGTCCGAGCACTGGTAGTTGGTGCCCGGCCACGGGTTGAACGGGATCAGATTGATCTTGGCCGGAATGCCCTTGAGCAGCTTGATCAGCGCCTTGGCGTCGTCGATGGAATCGTTGACGTCCTTCAGCATGACATATTCGAAGGTGATCCGCTTGGCGTTCGACAGGCCTGGATAGGCACGACAGGCAGCGATCAGATCCTTCAGCGGATACTTCTTGTTGATCGGCACCAAAAGGTCGCGCAAATCGTCATTGGTGGCGTGCAGCGAGATCGCCAGCATGACGCCGATCTCCTCACCGGTGCGGAAGATCTCGGGCACGACGCCGGAGGTCGACAGCGTGATGCGCCTCTTCGACAGGGAAAGCCCGTCGCCGTCGGATGCGATCAGCAGCGCCTTCTTCACCGCCTCGAAATTGTAGAGCGGCTCGCCCATGCCCATCATGACGACGTTGGACACTTTCCGGCCCTCGGCCGGCACGATGGCGCCGTCGGGCGTGTCGCGGTCGGGGAAGTCGCCGAGCCGGTCGCGGGCGGTCAAGAGCTGGGCGAGGATTTCCTCCGCCGTCAGGTTGCGCACCAGCTTCTGCGTGCCGGTGTGGCAGAAGGAGCAGGTCAGGGTGCAGCCGACCTGCGAGGAGATGCACAGCGTGCCGCGGCCTTCTTCGGGAATGTAGACGGTCTCGATCTCGACCGGCCGGCCAGCGCCGCGCGGCGGAAAGCGGAACAGCCATTTGCGCGTGCCGTCGGAGGAAATCTGCTCCTCGACGATCTCGGGCCTGGCAATGGTGAAATGCCTGTCGAGCGCGGCGCGCAGATCCTTGGAGATGTTGAACATGCCGGCAAAATCGGAAACGCCGCGCACATAGATCCAATGCCAGAGCTGTTGGGCGCGCATTTTCGCCTGGCGCTCCGGCACGATGCCGGCGGCGACGAGGGCGGCCCCGAGTTCGGCGCGCGTCAAGCCGATCAGCGACGGCTTTTCAGGCGTCGTGTGGGTGCGCAACGCGTCACGCGCGCCTTCGGCGGTAAGATCGAATGTAAGGGTCATTGTTGCGCCAATATAAGCGATTTGCGGCCGAATACAGCATCGTGCCCGAAATCAAGCGCGGCGCATAGCACAGGTTAGCGGCGGAGTCATGCCGGGGTTCTTCCTTCTCCCCTTGTGGGAGAAGGGAAGACCGCGCCTAACCGCCTACTTGCACTTGGCGATCGAGGCCAGCGCCGCCGAGATGCCCTTCAGCGAGAAGACGTAGGTGGTGGTGTTGCCGCGGCCGGACTTGGCCGACACCTTCATGTCGGTGCCGGTCTTCATCGCGGCTATCAGCACCGGCTCCTCGGCGGCGTTCTCGACCCAGGCCGACTTGCCGCGCGTGAACATCGAAAAAGACTTCTTGTCGATGGTGACGGTGGCCTTGGAACCTTCCTGGAAGGTATAGCCGGCGATGAATTGCGGCTCGTAGGACACTTGCTGCCCAGGCCGCTGGCTGACGAAGAAGAACATGTCGCCGTGATCGAGCGTCGGCGGCTGCTTGTCGGTTGGCACCGTCAGGACATAGCAGACCTTGCCGCCGCCCGACGCCTGATAACTGTAGGTGCCCCAGGCATTATGCTGGCCGATCTTGGTTGCCGACTGCGCCAGCGCAGGCGCCGTCAAGGCCACCAGGGCCAGGCTGGAAACTATAGCAATCAATCCGCGCATCGCTTTTCCCGTATTCCACTGGTGCGGCGGCAGGCCGGCTCGGCGTCCTGCCCGTCGCTTCATTTTGATTTAATCTGGGTTACCAAACGGTGAAATTCCCCTGAGAAAAGGATGTTCACGCCAGGAAACCGCCGCCGTCTTCGCGCTGCCGCTCGAAAAAGCGGCTGGCGCAATGTCCCTGCCGCGACTTGGAGGCCACGAAAACGGCAAGAGTTTGACTTTTCAAGCAGCTAGGTCTTGCCGCGATTCTCGCTTTTTGAGGTGCGTGACGAATTTCCCTGCAGGCGGTACCATGTCTGCGTTCGCCGCTACGGCGCTCGGCCAGGGTGCCCTCCCTGGCGGCTTACGGGAGATTTGGCCATGGCCGTTTCCGAGACAGTCCTGATCCTCGCGGGCGGCACAGCCGTCCTGGCGATTGTGTTCGGCATTCGTGTCGCCATGCGGCGGACGGCCGGTGGCGCGGTGCGCCGGTCGGATGCCGGGGAGACGGCGGGCGGATCGGGCGCGCCCGACGTGGCCGGGGTCATTGCGCTGCCGCCTTTGATCTTCCTTGGCTTCCTGGTGGCGGCAACCGTGCTCGAGGTGCTCGTGCCGCTCCCGGTCATGGCCGGGCAGGCGCTCGCCCGCTATCTGACCGGCGCTGTGCTCGCGGTGTGTGGCTTCGTGTTCATCTTTATGGCGGCGGGCCGCTTTCAGGCCGCTGGCACCAACATACCACCGACCTTGCCGACGACGGCGCTGGTCGTCGACGGTATCTATCGGCGCACCAGGAATCCGTTCTATCTGGGAACGACCCTCGTCTATCTGGGCCTCGGCGTCGCGGCCGGAAGTCTTTGGGCTATCGCGCTCGTCATCCCCCTGCTGTGGGTGATCAATACCGGCGTTATCGCGCCGGAAGAGCGCTATCTCGAGCGGAAGTTCGGAGATGCCTATCGCGCCTACAAGGCGCGGGTGCGGCGGTGGGTTTGACGGCCGGAAAGTCTCGCGCGATTTTTTGCGCCGTACCGGCTCAGCTCTTGTCGGCGATGGCCTGCCTGGCGGCGAGCCGGTGCGCCGGCGTGATGTGGGCGCTGACGGCGGTAATCGCGGCGGTCAGCACGGCGATGTCGTCGGTGAAGCCTAGCCCAAGGATGAAATCGGGGATGACGTCCGTCGGCAGCACGAAATAGCCGAGCGCAGCCAGCAAGGTGCCCTTGGCGCGCAGCGGCGTCTTCTTGTCCATGGCACAGTAATAGGCGGCGACCACCTCTTCCATGAACGGGATCTGCCGGGCGGCCTTCTTCGCCGTACGCCAGAACTTTTCGCGCACTTCGCTCTCGTTGCCCGGCTTGCTGCCGAGGCCGAAGAAATCAAAACCGGATTTTTGCGCCATCAACCTCTCCTTGCGGCCGTCGCGTGACTTCACGCGTGACCGCGACGCAAAATGTGGTGAAAGCCGAACCTCGCTGCAAGGTGCAGATAGGCTCAGCCGCCGAAATAGCGGTTCATTTTCCTGGCCAGATCGAAATCCAGCGCGGTCAGGCCGCCGGCGTCGTGCGTGTTGAGGGTCACGTTCACCGTCTTGTAGACGTTCGACCAGTCGGGATGGTGGTCCATCTTCTCCGCGGCCAGGGCAACGCGGGTCATGAAGGCAAAGGCTTCGGAGAAATTCTTGAAGGTGAAGCTGCGGGTGATCGAGCCACCATCCTTGGCCAGCGACCAGCCGTCGAGGCCGGCAAGTTCGGCGCGGATCGCCTCTTTTGCTAGTTTCTCCCTGGCCATGTCCGTCTACCGCATGATCCGCGAAGCGTCGGCGGCGCCGACCAAACGGCTGGCGACGCGGTTGTCAGCACCTGAAAGCGGCCAGGCCTCCTCGACGACGTAAGGCCCGCCACCGACTGAATCGCGCGACGACATCAGCACGAAGCGGCCGATCCGGAACGGCAGCGTCGAAAAATTGCCGCGTGCCGACAGATACTGGGCGACATCGAGCGGGCTCGAATTGCGCAGGCGGGCCAGCGTCACGTGCGGCATGAACTTGCGCGGGTCGGCCGGGATGCCGAGCCGCTGGCAGATGCGCTCGATCTCGGCCTGCA
The DNA here is from genome assembly GCF_040323505.1 of Mesorhizobium sp. M0040. Lineage (NCBI taxonomy): Bacteria > Pseudomonadati > Pseudomonadota > Alphaproteobacteria > Hyphomicrobiales > Phyllobacteriaceae > Mesorhizobium > Mesorhizobium sp. M0040. Next base: position 139,437 of record NZ_JAMYVA010000015.1, on the reverse strand, counting down.
ATGCGGAAAGATCGGGCGAAGCGGCGACCCCGGCCCACACCGCATGCGGCTTCTTCTGGCCGAAGGCGCCGACGCCGGACAGCGTCAGCGGGAAGGACGGGCGGTGAACACGGTCAAGAGCATTGGCGATTTCGTCGGCGACATGGCCCTCGACATCGCCGATGAAGCGCAGCGTCAGATGATAGTTTTCGACGTCGATCCAGCGGGCTCCGGGCAGGCCGCCCCTGAGCAGGGACAGTGAAAGAGCGGCATCACGCGGTATCTCGAGGGCGGTAAAAAGACGCGGCATGGGAAGCCTCCTGTCCTCGAATCGAACTCTTGCCCCTAGCGAATCATCGATATTCAAACGGGGCAAGGGGTTTGTTGGTCGCAGGCCTGCCTAAAAGCTTCCCCTGCGGAAGGTGTTGCGACGGCGAACCCTCGCCTTCAGGAATTGCCCCGGACCGCTTCAATGGTCTTCTCCACACTGGGCAGGATACCCTCGACGATGCGGTCGACGCCTCGGGCGTTTGGATGAAGGCCGTCCTCGAGTTGCAGGACGGATTGACCGGCGATGCCCTCGAGAAAGAAAGGATAGAGCGGCACGCCATATTTTTCAGCCAGTCGCGGAAAGGTCGCGTCGAAGGCGTTCTGGTAGTCGGCGCCGAGATTGGGCGCCGCGCGCATTCCGGCAAGCAAAACGGCGATCTTGCGCTGCTTCAGCTTTGCCAGCATGGCGTCCAGATTCTTTTCCGCTATGGCGGGCGAAACGCCGCGCAGCATGTCGTTGGCGCCGAGCTCCAGGATGACGAGTTGCGTGCCGTCCGGCACCGACCAGTCGAGCCGCGACAGGCCGCCGCTCGTCGTATCGCCGGAGACGCCGGCGTTGGCGACCGTGACATCGTAGCCCTTGGCGCGCAGCGCCGCCTGCAGCTTCTCGGTGAAGCCCTGACCTGGCCCGAGGCCATAACCCGCCATCAAGCTGTCGCCGAAACCGACAATGGTGAACGGTTCGGCGCGCGCCGACGAAATGGCGCCGCAAATGGCGAGGAAAAGGGCGAAGGCTGCGGCAAAGGTGTGTTTGAAAGCCATGCGGCAGGCCCCATATGACCAGGAACATCTGTTGGCGAAGGCAGGTTTTCGTCTTTGTCGAGCATCGGATGCACTAGCCTTCATCCCCCATATAGGACGATTTGATTTTGGAAGAAGCCGTCATTTCGCTGAAAGACGTATCGCTGACGCTCGGCGAAGGTGCATCCTCGGTCCATGTGCTGAAGGGCGTCAGCCTCGATGTGGCGGGCGGCGAAGCGACAGGCATCGTTGGACCTTCAGGTTCGGGAAAGTCGACATTGCTGATGGTTTTGGCCGGACTTGAAAGGGTCGATTCGGGCACGGTCCGAATTGCCGGCGAGCTGCTCAACGGCAAAAGCGAAGATCAGATCGCATCGTTTCGAGGGCGAAACATCGGCATCGTGTTCCAGTCGTTCCATCTCATCCCCAATATGACGGCGCTGGAAAACGTTGCGGTCCCGCTGGAGCTTGCCGGCCATGTCGATCCATTCGGCGTGGCGGCGCGCGAGCTGGCGGCGGTCGGTCTCAGCGATCGCGTCACCCATTACCCCGGCGAATTGTCTGGCGGCGAGCAGCAGCGCGTGGCGATCGCCCGGGCGCTGGCGCCGTCGCCGCGCATCCTGATCGCCGACGAGCCGACCGGCAATCTCGACCAGGCAACGGGGCGGCACGTCGCCGACCTGCTGTTTGCCAAGGCGGCCGAACGCGGCATGACGCTGGTGCTGGTCACGCATGACCCTGTACTCGCGGCGCGCTGCTCGCGCCAGGTGTCGATGCGGTCGGGGCTGATCGAAGACGCGCCTAAGCCGGCCACCAGGGCTGGCAAGGTGACCGCATGATGCCGCTGGCGCGCACGCTGAGGCTCGCCTTTCGGTTTTCGCTGCGAGAAATGCGTGGCGGGCTGTCCGGCTTCCTGATCTTCCTTGCCTGCATCGCGCTCGGCGTCGCTGCGATCGGCGGCGTCAATTCGGTGGCGCAGGCTATTTCCGCCGGTGTTGCCGACCAGGGCCAGACGCTGCTCGGCGGTGATCTCCGCTTCCAGCTCCACCAACGCGATCCGACCAGAGCCGAATGCAGCTTCCTCGACCGGCTTGGCACGGTTTCGCACAGCGCCAACATGCGCTCGATGGCGAGGCTCGAGGACGGCTCCGACCAGGCGCTGGTCGAGGCCAAGGCGGTCGACGGCGCCTATCCGCTCTACGGTGCGCTGGAGACCGAGCCGGTGCTGTCGCGAGAGGATCTGTTCGGCGAAAAATCCGGCGTCTTCGGCGCCGCCGCCCCGGACCTCTTGTTCGAGCGGCTGAACCTTGGCATCGGTGACCGGCTAAAGCTCGGCAGCGCGACGTTCGAGCTGCGCGCCAGGCTGGTCAACGAGCCGGATGCAGTGTCGGATGGCTTCGGTTTTGCGCCGCGGCTGATGGTGTCGACCGACGGGCTTGCCGCTTCCGGCCTGATCCAGCCGGGCAGCCTGGTCGAGAACGCCTATAAGGTCCGCCTGCCCGGCGGCACCACTGAGGCACAGATCAAGGCGATCCAGGAGCAGGCGGCAAACCAGTTCCCGCAGGCCGGCTGGTCGATCCGCACGCGCAGCAACGCAGCGCCGGCGCTGTCCTCGAATATCGAGCGGTTTTCGCAATTCCTGACGCTGGTTGGGTTGACGGCGCTGGTGGTCGGCGGCGTCGGCGTGGCCAATGCCGTGCGTGCCTATCTCGACGGCAAGCGCGGCGTCATCGCCACCTTCAAGAGCCTGGGGGCTTCGGGCGGGTTCGTCTTTGCCGTCTATCTGGTGCAGATCCTGATGATCGCAGCACTCGGCATCACGCTAGGCCTTGTGCTTGGCGCGCTGATGCCGTTCGCGGCCAGCGCGGCACTCCAATCGGTCATTCCAGTGCCGGCGGAAGGTGGGTTCTATCCCGGCGCCCTCGGCATGGCAGCGCTGTTCGGGCTGCTGGTGACGCTGGCTTTCGCCTTGCTGCCGCTCGGCCGCGCCCGGGACGTGCCGGCAACGGCGCTGTTTCGCGAAATGGGTTTCGAGGGCCGCGGTTTTCCCCGCCCGCTCTATATCGCCGCGGCATTGGGCATCGCGCTGCTGCTCGCGGTACTGGCGATCCTGTTTTCCGGCGACCGCCGTATTGCCTCGATCTTCGTTGGCGCCACCATCTTTTCGTTCCTGGTGCTGCGTGTGGTCGGCTCGCTGGTGCAGTGGGCGGCGAATAAAAGCCCGCGCGTGCGCTCGACCGCGCTCAGGCTCGCCATCGGCAACATCCATCGGCCTGGCGCCTTGACGCCGTCCGTGGTGCTGTCGTTGGGACTCGGGCTGACGCTGCTGGTGACGCTGGCGCTGATCGACGGCAATCTCAGGCGGCAGATCTCCGGCAGCCTGCCGGAAAGGGCACCGAACTTCTTCTTCGTCGATATCCAGAGCGGTGACGTCGATGCCTTCTCCGCGCTGGTCGGCAAAGAGGCACCGCAAGGCAGGCTGATCAAGGTGCCGATGCTGCGCGGCCGGGTGATGGCGCTCAACGGCGTCGATGTCGACAAGGTCAAGGTTCCGGCCGAAGGCGCCTGGGTACTGCGCGGCGATCGCGGCCTGACCTATGACGCAAAGCTGCCGGAGAATGCGACGCTGACCGAGGGCAGCTGGTGGCCGGAGAACTATGCCGGCGAGCCGCTGGTCTCGTTTTCCGCCGAGGAAGGCAAAGAGATCGGGCTGAAGCTCGGCGACACCATCACCGTCAACGTGCTCGGCCGCAACATCACGGCCAAGATCGCCAATTTCCGCCAGGTCGAATGGGAAACCATGGGCATCAATTTCGTCATGGTGTTCTCGCCCAACACATTCGCCGGTGCGCCGCATGGCTGGTTGGCGACGCTGACCGAGACGAATGCGTCGGCAGCCGACGATGCGCATCTTCTCAACGCCGTCACGCGTGCCTTTCCCGCGGTGACGACGGTCAGGGTCAAGGACGCGCTCGAAATCGTCAACCGGCTGGTGGCGCAGCTCGGCACAGCAATCAGGGCAGCAGCGGGCGTGGCGTTGATCGCCTCGGTGCTGGTGCTGGCCGGGGCGCTCGCCGCCGGCAACCGGGCTCGCATTCACGACGCGGTGGTGCTGAAGACCCTGGGTGCGACCAGGAAAACGCTGATCGCCGCGTTTTCGCTGGAATACATGCTGATCGGCCTTGCCACTGCGATCTTCGCGCTGGCAGCGGGCGGTGTGGCGGCGTGGTTCGTCGTCGCGCGCATCATGACGCTGCCATCCCACTTCATGCCGGAGGTGGCGGTGGCGACCATCGGCTTTTCGCTGGTGGTCACGGTCGGCATAGGCCTTGCCGGCACGTGGCGGGTGCTGGGCCACAAGGCGGCGCCGGTGCTGCGGAATCTTTGAGCCAGAGCCGGTTTCGATTAAATCTCGGTAATGTTCCGGGCGGGAAGGCCAATAAAACCGTATCTCCGGCACTTCACGGAGCATTACGTTTGGTTACGGCCTTGTCCTTTACGCCAAGAACCATCATATTTCGGCGCAGGCATGCTGGAGCCCCGCCAGCGGCGCCTGGGTTCAAAAGGACCTGACACCGGACGGGGCAGAAGCAATATGAGGATTTCCATGGCTGATCCCGTTCGCAATTATCAGACGCGCGCCGTGCCCGGCGCCGGCGTCGATGCTGCCATCGACCAGGGCCTGCGGGCCTACATGATTAAGGTCTACAATCTGATGGGGCTTGGCCTCCTCATCACCGGCCTTGCCGCGGTCGGCACAATCATGCTGGCCACCACCAGCGATCCCGCCTCGGCCGTCGCGACGTTGCCAAGCGGCGAGATGCTGACCTCGTTCGGCTACGCGATCTTCGGCTCGCCGCTGAAATGGCTGGTGATCTTCGCCCCGCTGGCAGCGGTGATGTTCCTGTCGTTCCGAGTCCAGTCGATGAGCGTTTCGGCCGCGCAGACGACGTTCTGGGTCTACGCCGGCCTCGTCGGCCTGTCGCTGTCGTCGATCTTCCTGGTCTACACCACCGCCAGTATCTCGCAGACCTTCTTCGCCACCGCCGCCGCCTTTGGCGGGCTGTCGCTCTACGGCTACACGACCAAGCGCGATCTCTCGGCGTTCGGGTCGTTCCTGGTCATGGGCCTGGTCGGCCTGATCATCGCGATGGTGATCAACATCTTCCTGCAGTCGTCGGCGCTTTCCTTCGCCGTTTCGGCGATCGGCGTGCTGATCTTCGCGGGCCTCACCGCCTACGACACGCAGAACATCAAGGAGATGTACTTCGAGGGCGACGAGACTGATGTCGCCGGCCGCAAGGCGATTATGGGCGCATTGAGGCTCTATCTCGACTTCATCAACCTATTTATGTTTCTGCTGCAGTTCATGGGCGACCGTCGCTAAATACGGTTTTCCTGGACCAGCGAGTTTGGAAAGGGCGGCCCAATGGCCGCCCTTTTCTTTTGTGCCGGCTTTTGCTGTGATATAGGGCAGATGAACGACGTGCCTAAATTATGAGCAGCATCACCTTGCGGGCCGCGACGTCGGCCGATCTCGACCGGATCACGGAAATCTATGCCGACGCGGTGACGAATGGCACGGCGAGCTATGAACTCGAACCGCCAAGCCGCACCGAGATGGGCGCGCGCTTCGACAACCTGATGGCGGGCGGCTTTCCCTATCTCGTTGCAGAAAAGGCCGGCGGCGTGCTCGGCTATGCCTATGCCGGGGCGTTCCGGCCGCGCCCGGCGTACCGCTTCGTCGTTGAGGATTCCGTCTATGTCGCGCCCGAGGCCAAAGGGCAAGGCGTCGGGCTGCTCCTGATGCAAGGGCTGATCGAGGCGGCCAAGGCGGCGGGTTTTCGCCAGATCATCGCGGTGATCGGCGACGGCCGGCCCGACAGCGCCTCGGTACGGCTGCACGAGAAGCTCGGCTTTCGTCATTCCGGCCGCCTGGAAGGCTCAGGCTACAAGCACGGACGCTGGCTGGACACGGTGTTCATGCAGCTGCCGATCAACGGCGGGGCGTCCATCCCGCCTGATCCGCAATCGCTGCCCGAGCGGAAGTTCCGCCAGCAAAAATAAAGGGTTACGCCTCGACCAGCTTCAGTGTTCGGTCGAACACGCCAAGCACCCGGCCGAGTTCCTGGCCGCGCTTGAGGATGCGCCCGCCGGCGGCGATGACGGCGAACGCGCCTTGCCGGCGCGCCAGCTTCGGATCCTTGACGATCTGGAAAAGCGGCACTTCGCTGGTGCGGCGGAAGACGGAAAAAACGGCGCGGTCGGCGAGATGGTCGATGGCATAGTCGCGCCACTCATTGGCGGCAACCATACGGCCGTAGAGCCTGAGGATCTGGTCCAGTTCGCGCCGGTCGAACCTCACCTGCTGGTCGAGGCGTTCGCGTCTTGCCTCATGCAGCGGGATCAATATTGCGGATGCGTCCCCATCCTCCGTCCCGCTGCTGCGATCAGTCATGCCTGGATCCTCGCAATGAATCGTACGCCGACCAAAGTTGGCGCTTTCGTTGCCGAATTGCAAGGCCCGGCCGGGCAAGGCCAGCACCGCGCGGTTTCTCCAGCGTCCAGTCACGTTTGCGAAACGCCTGTTGGAATTGGTGATGCTTCGCCACAATCCTGCCTTTTTTTATCCGTGCTCATGCCCCAATGTCCGACGAATTTACCGGTGTTGCCTGAGACGGTTCGGTCCGGCACCGGCTCGTAAACCCCAAGCCCCCCGCCCACGGGTCTGCGTCGGATCGAACCAACCTCGGTTTTTCCTTGGAAAGATCGGGTGCGACGATCCCAAAACCTAAATGACCGGCGTCAGAAGCAAGCTGACGCCGGTTTTTTATTGGCCGGAGCCGTGGCGGTGCGATCCGTCCGGATTGGCTGCCATCAGAAGGTTGAGCGCGGTTCTCCCTTCTCCCCTTGTGGGAGAAGGTGTCCGAAGGCGACGGATGAGGGGTGTTCCAGCTTGGCAATTTCCTTGAAATCGCCGCCGCCTCAATTCTTCCAGCACCCCTCAACCGTCTCGGCGCTGCGCGCCGATCCACCTTCTCCCACAAGGGGAGAAGGAGAGGTCCCCGCTTAAGGCTTGCGGATAAAGGCTGCGCCCAGGATCGGCCCGGGCATGCCGTCCTTGCCGACCGACTGCAGCAGCACGGCGCAGCCGCCCTTCTTGGCGATCTCGCTCATCGGCAGTTCGTAGCGCTGCGCCTTGCCGTGCCACATGCCGGCGGTCTGGATGCTGGAGACGGCGTTCCAGTAGGTCATGCTGCGGCCGCTGTTTTCACCCTTGCCGATTTTTATCGTCTGTGGCGGGTTGAAATAGACGATGACGACATGCGCGTCGGTGGGGCCGGTCACGGCGTCGCCGGCATCGATCATGACGCGATCGCTGGTCCGGCTGACCTTGATGCCGACGCGCATGCCTTCGCCGACCCTCTCCATGCGGGCCAGCGCGCCGTCGACTTCCTTGCGGCTGGCGCCGTTGACATGGCTGCGGCCGTTTATGACGGCTTGCGGGGTGTAGACGGAACGACTGCCGAAGGCGCGCATATACTCGTATTGCCGCTCGGTATTTTCCTTGCGGCTCAGCGTGTCCTGCCAGCCGAGGTAATCCCAATAATCGACATGATAGGCGAGCGCGACGATGTCCTCCTTGGCGGCAAGCTCGGCGAAGAGTTCGTCGGCCGGCGGACAGGAGTTGCATCCCTGGCTGGTGAAGAGCTCGACGACGCCTAATGGCTTGTCAGCTGGCTCGGCAAGGGCCGTGCCGGCAAACGCCGAGAGGGCCAGCGCAAGGGCCGCAAGCCGCAATGGTCTGGGAGATGGCATGGCCGTTCCGATCCCGCCGGTGACGCCGGCTTTGTTCTGGTTGTCGAAATATGTGGCAGAAGCGGCAGTCAACGGGAAGTCACGTTGCGGTGAAATTTTGCCGTTGCAACCGCTGGCAAGGGCGCAATAGGTGGACTTGCACTTCACGATGGAAGCGATTCGGGCGGCAATCAGCATGTGGCAATCTCTCCTGGCGCCGGTCGACCTTTATTGCGAACGGACGGGGCCGGAATTCTGGGCCGAACCGCTCAATGCGCTGAGCAATCTGGCTTTTTTTGCCGCCGGGCTATGGGGTGTCTGGCAGGTGCGAAAGCGCGGCACCGGCACCTTCGCCGAAGTGCTGGCCTGGTGGGTGGTGGCGATCGGCGTCGGCTCGTCGCTGTTCCACACCTTTGCCACAAGAGCAATGATCCTGGCCGACGTGCTGCCCATTGCAGGGTTCACGCTGGCCTACACGCTGTTCAACCTGCGACGTTTTCTCGGCATGAAATGGGGCAAGGCGATCGCCATTTTCGTCGCCTTTTACGCCGTTGCCGGGCTGGTGACCTTTGCCGTGCCCGACTGGCTGCGCCAGGCGTCGAACGGGACGACCGGCTATCTGCCTCCGTTTCTGGCGCTCGCCTTCTTCGGCGCCTGGGTGGCGGCCAGCGGCAATCGCGCCGGCTGGTACAATCTGGCGGGTTCGGCGATCTTCGTCGTGTCGGTCATCTGCAGGATGATCGATCCGCTGGTCTGCGGCGGCTTTCCGCTCGGCACGCATTTCCTGTGGCACATATTCAACGGGCTGATGCTCGGCGTGCTGCTGGCGGCGACAGCGCGGTTTGGAAAGCCGGGAATTGGGGGAATAGGGCAATAGGGCAATAGGGCAGTAGGGCAGTAGGGCAGTAGGGCAGTAGGGCAGTAGGGGAATAAGTCGCTTCTCCTTGCTTCACCCTACTGCCCTACTCCCTTATTGCCCTACTCCCTTAAGCGGCCAGATCGCGCAGCACGTATTGCAGGATGCCGCCATTCTTGAAGTAGTCGAGCTCGTCCAGCGTATCGATGCGGCAGATGATCGGAACCTCTTTGACGCTGCCGTCGCCGTAGGTGATCCTGGCGATCATCTTCTGCCGCGGCTTGATGTTGCTCAGTCCGTCGATCTCGACCAGTTCGTCGCCCTTGAGGTTGAGCGAGGCCCATGAGGTGCCTTCCTCGAAGACGAAGGGGATCACGCCCATGCCGACCAAATTGGAGCGGTGGATGCGCTCGAAGGACTGGGCGATGACCGCGCGGACGCCCAGCAAATTGGTGCCCTTGGCCGCCCAGTCACGCGACGAGCCGTTGCCATATTCGACGCCGGCGAAGATGACCAGCGGCACGCCTTCCTTCTTGTAGCGCATCGCGGCGTCGTAGATCGATTCCTCTTCTTTCGAGGGATAATGGATGGTGTAGCCGCCCTCGCGGCCGTTCTCGCCCAGCATATGGTTGCGGATGCGGATATTGGCGAAGGTGCCGCGCATCATTACCTCATGGTTGCCGCGGCGTGTGCCGTACTGGTTGAAATCGGCGACGCCGACGCCGTGGTCGGTGAGATACTTGCCGGCCGGCGAGGCCGCCTTGATCGAACCGGCCGGCGAAATGTGGTCGGTGGTGATCTTGTCGCCGAACAGGCCGAGCACACGCGCGCCCTTGATATCGCCGATCTTGCCGAAGCCTGACTTCATGCCGGCGAAATAGGGTGGGTTCTGCACATAGGTCGAATTGTCGTCCCAGGCATAGGTCTGGCCTTCCGGCGCCTTGACATTCTGCCAGTACTCGTCGCCCTTGAAGACGTCGGCATACTTGCGGGCGAACAATTCGCGCGTGACGTTCTTCTCGATGAATTCCTGGATCTCGACCGAACTTGGCCAGATGTCTTTGAGATAGACCGGACTGCCGTTGCGATCGTCGCCGAGCGGCTCGGTGGTCAGATCTTTGGTCACGGTCCCGGCCAGCGCGTGGGCGACGACCAGCGGCGGCGAGGCGAGATAGTTCGCCTGCACGTCGGGCGAGACGCGGCCTTCGAAATTGCGGTTGCCGGACAAGACTGCCGCAGCAATCAAGCCCTTATCGTTGATGGTCTTGGAGATCGGCGCCGGCAACGGGCCGGAATTGCCGATGCAGGTGGTGCAACCGAAGCCGACCAGGTTGAAGCCGATCTGGTCGAGCTCCTTCTGCAGGCCGGATTTCTCGAGATATTCGGCGACGACCTGGCTGCCCGGCGCCAATGAGGTCTTGACCCACGGCTTCTGCTTGAGGCCGAGCCGGTTGGCGTTGCGCGCCAACAGCCCGGCGCCGATCAGCACGCTCGGGTTCGAGGTGTTGGTGCAGGAGGTGATGGCGGCGATGACCACATCGCCATGGCCAAGATCGTAGTTCGTGCCCTCGACGGCATAGCGCTTGTCGATTTCGGCGGCCTTCCTGTATTCGGACTCCATGGCCTTGGCGAAGCCGGCCGGAATGTCCTCAAGTGCGACCCGGCCTTCCGGCCGCTTCGGGCCGGCCATCGACGGGACGACACTGCCGAGATCGAGCTCCAGCAGGTCGGTGAAGACCGGATCGGCAGAGCCGGCATCGCGCCACAAGCCTTGCGCCTTCGAATAAGCCTCGACCAGAGCGATGCGGCTTTCGTCGCGACCGGACATTGTGAGATAGCGGATGGTTTCGCTGTCGACCGGGAAGAAGCCGCAGGTGGCGCCATATTCTGGCGCCATGTTGCCGATGGTGGCGCGATCGGCCAGCGTCATGTTGGACAGGCCCGGCCCGAAGAATTCGACGAACTTGCCGACGACGCCCTTCTTGCGCAGCATCTGGGTGACGGTGAGCACCAGGTCGGTGGCGGTCACGCCTTCCCTCAACCTGCCGGTGAGGTGAAAGCCGATGACTTCCGGCAGCAGCATGGAGACCGGCTGGCCGAGCATCGCGGCCTCCGCCTCGATACCGCCGACGCCCCAGCCGAGCACGCCAAGACCGTTGATCATCGTGGTGTGCGAATCGGTGCCGACGCAGGTGTCGGGATAGGCGGTGGTCTCGCCGTCTTCGCTGTTGGTCCACACCACCTGGCCGAGATATTCGAGATTGACCTGATGGCAGATGCCAGTGCCGGGCGGCACGACGCGGAAATTGCGGAACGCCTGCTGGCCCCATTTCAGGAATTTGTAGCGTTCCTCGTTACGCTCATATTCAAGCTCGACATTGCGGGCGAAAGCCAGTGGCGTGCCGAATTCGTCGACGATGACCGAGTGGTCGATGACTAGATCGACCGGCACCAGCGGATTGATCTTTTGCGGGTCGCCGCCGAGCGAGGCCATGGCGTCGCGCATGGCGGCAAGGTCGACCACGGCTGGAACGCCGGTGAAATCCTGCATCAGCACGCGAGCCGGGCGATAGGCGATCTCGACGCCGGCGGTGCCCCGGTCAGTCAGCCAGCCGGCGACCGCCTGGATGCTCTCCTTGGTAACGGAACGGCCGTCCTCGTTGCGCAGCAGATTCTCCAGCAGCACCTTCATCGAATAGGGCAATTGGGCAATACCAGTGAGGCCGTTCTTTTCGGCCTCGACAAGGTCATAGTAGATGTACTCGGTGCCGCTGGCGGTCAGCGTGCGGCGGCAATTGAAGCTGTCGAGTGATTTGGACACGTGCGATCCCTAACTGTCGGTTGCCGGAAGGGAACGGACGCCAGTGGGCATGCAAATCACGCGCAAAGGTGCGGGTACGGCCATTTCCGCTATCCGTTCCCAAGCGTCCGGGCCGTTCAAGGCGGCACGCGCGCTGGTTCGGCGCAAATTCGGTTCCCGTGCCGACCGCTGGCACGGATGATGCGGATATAGAGAATTTTCTGGAATAGTTCTAGACACGGATTCGCCATTTTTGCTGCGGCGCACCGAAGCCGCACCTGAACTTTCGGCGAAGGGGGACGGATGCGGCTGATCGCCGAAAATCTGGGCGGCGAACGCGGCGGCGAGACGGTATTTTCCGGCATCGAATTCGCGCTGGGGGATGGCCAGGCGCTGGTCGTCACCGGGCCGAACGGCGCCGGCAAATCGACGCTGCTCAGGATCGTCGCCGGACTGTTGCCGGTGGCGGCAGGCCGTGTGCGGTTCGAAGGTGGTGGCGAGGACTTTCCGTCGGCCGCCTCGGCCTGTCACTATCTCGGCCACCTCAACGCGATGAAGACGGCGCTGAGCGTTACGGAAAACCTGTGCTTCTGGCGCGATTTTTCGGGCGCCGGTTCCGCGGGTGTTGAAGAGGCGCTGGAAACCGTCGGGCTGGGCGGCATCGGCCATCTGCCGTTCGGCTACCTCTCGACCGGGCAACGCCGGCGAGCAGCGATTGCAAAACTGCTGGTCAGCCACCGGCCGTTGTGGCTGCTTGATGAGCCGACGGCAGGACTGGACAAGGCTTCGGAGGAGAGATTCGGCGAATTGATGGGGAAGCACCTCGAGAGTGGGGGGATCGTGGTTGCGGCGACGCATTTGCCGCTGGGGATCGAGGGAAAGGAATTGAGGATGACCGGCTGATGTTGGCATTCCTTCACGCCCCCCTCTGTCCTGCCGGACATCTCCCCCTCAAGGGGGGAGATTGGCAGCTTCGTTGCTGCGCCCATCTTTCAACGATCGAGATTGGCGAAGGCAGTCGTGACAGCCAATCTCCCCCCTTGAGGGGGAGATGTCCGGCAGGACAGAGGGGGGTGCCCAGGCGAAAGCATCTCACATCATGCTAGCCCTCTTCCTCCGCGACATCCGCTTAAGTATCCGCGCCGGCGGCGGGGCGCTGACGGGCATGATTTTCTTTCTCGCCGTCATCGCGACCATCCCCTTCGGCGTCGGTCCCGAGCTGAAGCTGCTGGCCCGCATCGGCCCGGCGATCCTGTGGATCGCCGCCTTGCTGGCCTGCCTGCTCGGCCTCGACCGGCTGTTCCAGGCCGACCGCGAGGACGGCTCGCTCGATCTTCTGGTGCTTGGCAACGACCGGCACATGCTGGCCTTGACCGTGCTGACGAAATGCCTGGCGCATTGGGCGGGAAGCGTGCTGCCGCTGGTCATCGCCGCTCCCTTGCTCGGCCTGTTCATGAACATGGAGCCGGCCGGCATCGGCGCCACGGCGTTGACGCTTCTGGTAGGCACGCCGGCGATCACCTTCATCGGTGCTGCCGGTGCAGCGGTGGCAGTGGCGTTGCCGCGTGGCGGGCTGCTCATCTCGGTGCTCGTGCTGCCGCTGACCATTCCCGTGCTGATCTTCGGCGTATCGGCAAGCTATGGCGCGGTGGCGGACCCCGATCCATTCCTGCAGCCCTTCCTCATTCTTGCCGCGCTGACCTTGTTTCTTGCCGTGCTCGGCCCTGTGGCGGCGGCGCTGGCGCTACGGCACGGAACGGATTGATGCGTTGGCTTCAGCTCATGCCTGCGGCGCGGCGAACAATTGCGGAGCCGATGGCGCAGCGTTAAGAGAAGACATGTTGGAACGGCGTGAGACGGACCGGTTGGAAAGCGCCGCGGAGCGAAAAGCATGAGCGTACATGCGCTTTATGTCACCGCCGCCTATGCGATCACGGCCGTGGTGCTGGGCGGGCTGATCGGCTGGATTCTGCTCGACCAGCGCGGCCGCAAGCGAGAGCTTGCCGAGCTGGAGGCATCCGGCGTGCGCCGGCGCTCCGATAAGGCAGTAAAATCATGAGCGCGGAAACCCAAACACCGGCGCGCCGCCGCCTGATCGTGCTGCTGCCGCTGCTGGTCTTTCTCGGGCTGGCGGGATTGTTCCTGGCGCAGCTTTTGCCCGGGCACGACGTGTCGGAAGTGCCGTCAGCGCTGATCGGCCTGCCGGCGCCGCAGACCAACCTGCCGGCGCTCGAAGGCACCAATTTGCCGGGCCTCGATTCAAAACAGTTCGCCGGCAAGGTGACGCTGGTCAACGTCTTCGCGTCCTGGTGCGCGCCGTGCCGCGAAGAGCATCCGGTGCTGCTGGCGCTGTCGCAGGACAGACGCTTCGTCATGGCGGCGCTGAACTACAAGGACCAGCCGGAAAACGCCCGTCGGTTCCTTGGCGATCTCGGCAACCCATTCCAGGCGATCGGCGTCGACGAGGCCGGACGCACGGCGATCGACTGGGGTGTCTACGGCGTGCCGGAGACCTTCGTCATCGGCAAGGATGGCAAGATCGCCTATAAGCATGTAGGGCCGCTGACGCCGGACTCGGCGCGGACGCTGCTGTTACCCGAAATCGAGAAGGCGCTGGCCATGCCGGGCTGATGGCCCGCCGTTTCGTCATGCTAGGGTCTTTGCTCCGCTTTGCGTCGCTACGCCCAAGGATGACGAACGTGATAGGTCGACCACGTGATAGGTCGACCGAAGACTCAGCCGTAGATCTGCTTGTGGACCTGGTAGAGCATTTCGCTGCGGTCGGCGCGCATGTCGGCGAGGTCACGGCTGCTGAAGCTGTCGATTTCGGCGACGAGGCGGTTGTAATGCCGGCGCTTGGCGATGCTGGCGCGAGCGCGGCTCATGAGGCTGTCGATGATCATAGCGAGTTTCCTTTTGCGCCGCGTTTCGCGGCCAGTTGTTCCTCCCTTGATCGATACGGAGCATGACATAGTTATGGTGCATTGCAAAAATAAGATGTTGCAATGCACCGTTGCGCTGGGCGCATAGCCGGTTAACGGGATGTGACCTGCCGTCCGGGCCAGCATTCGCTTCCATAATGCTTCTGACGCATCATCGATCTTGCCATATCGATCGTGGGCTGGCTTGATCGCGCCTTGCCAAGCGACTGCTACCGGGAGGAACCATGGCCAGCGAATTCTACGAAGTTCTCGATCCGCGCTTTTCGCGGCTGTTCAACGGCAATGCACAGGTCGACAGGCTGTTTACCGGCTGCCGATGGGCGGAAGGACCGGCCTGGTTCGCGGCCGGGCGCTATGTGGTCTGGTCCGACATCCCGAACAATCGCATGCTGCGTTACGACGAGACCGACGGCAGCGTCAGCGTGTTCCGTCAGCCGTCCGGCAATTCCAACGGCAACACGGTCGACCGGCAAGGCCGGCTGGTTACTTGCGAGCATTCCGGCCGCCGCGTCAGCCGCACCGAGCATGACGGGTCGGTAGTCACCATCGCCGACAAATGGCGCGGCAAGCGGCTGAACTCGCCCAATGACGCGGTGGTCAAGTCCGACGGCTCGATCTGGTTCACCGACCCGAGCTACGGCATCGATACCGATTACGAGGGCGACAAGGCCGAAAGCGAGATCGGCGCCTGCCATGTCTACCGGGTCGATCCCGGCACCGGCGAGACCGAGGCGGTGATCACCGACATGGTCAGGCCCAACGGGCTCGCCTTCTCGCTCGACGAAAGCAAGCTCTATGTCGCCGACACCGGCCGCACCCATGGCGCCCAAAACCCGGCGCACATCCGGGTGTTCAATGTCGACCAGGGCGGCAAGACGGTCTCAGGCGAAAAGGTCTTTGCCGACTGCACCGCCGGCCTGTTCGACGGTTTCAGGCTGGATGCGGACGGCCGCATCTGGACCAGTGCCGCCGACGGGGTCCATTGCTACGATCCGGACGGGACGCTGATCGGCAAGGTCAAGGTACCGGAAGTCGTCGCCAATTGCCTGTTCGGCGGCAACAAGCTGAACTGCCTCTACATCGCCGGCACCACATCCCTCTACATGGTCCGGCTCATGGTCAACGGCGCCAAAACCTACTGAGCGGCCGCCAAGCATATGCAAGGGAGGGAACCATGCCATTCGTGAATATCCGCCTGGTCAAGGAGGTGATTGCCGATGACCCGGCCGGCAAAAAGGCCGCGATCGCCGCCCAGGTGACGGCGGCCATCACCGGCGTCACCGGCCTGACCAACAATGATGTCTGGATAATCTTCGAGGAGGTCGCTGCACGCGACTGGTTCGTCGGCGAGACCGACGTCGAGACGCGGAGGGGCAAGGGATAGTTCTCGGCACAGATTGGCCGCAGCTCCTAGCGTCGTCATCCCAGGGCGGAGCAGGAGCGAAGCTCCGTCGCGGAGACCCTGGGATGACGAAAGCACGGTCCGGCGTTCACCGCGAGCGGATGAAGCCCGCGAAGGCCGAAACGGCGCGGCGCATCGTCAGCCGGTTTTCCGGCTGCGATAAGATATCCTCCACCTCCGGCGGCCTCTTGCCGAGCAGCGCGATTTCGAGCGCTGCTTCCTCATGGAGCGCGAAAGACATTGTCCGCATGACCTCGGCCAGTGCGGCGCGGGCAAACAGCGAGCGCGGCGAGGCGTGGACCACCGTGGCCGGCTTGCCCACGGCGGCATCGCGCGACACCAGCCAGTCAAGCGCGTTCTTCAGGCCGCCTGGCACACCGTGGGCATATTCCGGGCAGGAAACGATGACGCCGTCGGCGGCGGTGACCGCATCGATCAGCGCCGCTGCTTGCGGCGGCGTTCGCTCGCCTTCCTCGTCGGGGTTGAAAATCGGCAGCCGGCCAAGCCCATCGTAGACGGAGACGTGACAGTCCGGCGGCGCGTTTTGCGCGAGTGCCGCGAGCAGGGCCGAATTGGTCGAGGCGGCGCGCAGGCTGCCGGAGATGGCGAGGATGTTGAGCAAAGGAATGGAGACCGGCTTGGGCGATTCGTTGCCGATCACGCTACCACATGGTCTCCCTGTATTCCTCGTCCAGCCAGCGGTCGGTCGCCTCGGCCGAATCGGCGAGCGCCAACTGGTCGCGCAGGATCTGGCCGAGCGTCGGCAGCGTCGCGCGGTCGTACCAGCTCTCCGGCTTCCACAATTCGGAGCGCATGAAGGCCTTGGCGCAATGCATGTAGGCGGCCTTGACCGTCACCACGACGACGCTTTGCGGTGCCTTGCCGTCGACCGCCAGCCGCTCACGCAATGCCGCATCGACGGTGATGCGGGCATCGCCATTGACACGCAGCGTTTCGTTCATGCCGGGAATGAGGAAGAGCAGCCCGATCGAGGGATTGAGAAGGATGTTCTCCAGCGTGTCGAGCCGGTTATTGCCGGGACGGTCGGGGATGGCGATGGTCTTCTCGTCGAGCACTGTTACGAAGCCCGGCCTGTCGCCCTTGGGCGTCACATCGGCATTGCCGGCGCCGTCGGACGAGCCGATCAGCACGAAAGGGCTCTTGCCGATGAAGGAACGGCAGTGGCCGTCCAATGCCTTCAGTTCCTTGCGGATCGAGCCGTCAGTCGGCCGAGGCGTCTTGTAGATCGTCCTCAACTCGTCGCGTGTGGTGATGAATTCCATGCCCCTCTCCTCTTATTCTGACGCAATTCCCTAGGGAAAGCGCTACGCGCTTTTCCCGGGAAAACCGCTACACACTTTCCTGGAATTGCTCTATTTGCCGGCCTTCTCTTCCTTGCCGGTCTTGTCCTCGAGCGAATGGCGCAGGATCAACGGCATTTGGCTTAACGTGAAGACAAGGGTAATGGGAATCGTGCCCCAGACCTTGAAATAAAGCCAGGCTTCCTCAGAAAAGTTGCGCCACACGACCTCGTTCAGCGCAGCCAGAAAAAGGAAGAAGAGCCCCCATCGGAAAGTGAGCTTGCGCCAGCCTTCGGCGTCGAGATTGAAGGCGGAATCAAAGACATAGCCCAACAGCGATCTGCCAAACGCCAACCCGCCAAGCAACGTGATGCCGAACAGGCTGTTGATGATTGTCGGCTTCATGAAAGCGAAGGTCTTGTCCTGCAGCCACAGCGCCAGCGCGCCAAACACAAACACCACGATGGCCGAGACCAATGGCATGATCGGCCAGCTGCGCGTCAAAATCCACGAAACGCTGAGCGATAGCGCCGTCGCCACCATAAAGAACGCTGTGGCAATCAGGATAGGCTCGCCGATATGGCCGAGGAACGGAAACTTCCCGACAAGCCACGCGCCGCGGATGGTGGTGAAAAAGAACACCAGGCCAGGCCCGAGTTCGAGCAGGAATTTCAGGCCGGGGTTCAATGCCTTGCGGCGCGGATCGGACAGGTCGCGTTCGAGGATGGGTGGGCTCATAGGGTCCTTCTTACGCATGATTCAATCCAAAAAGCCTGCAACTTTTTGGGATCATGCTCGTCAAGCCACGCCAGCGATCGCCCTGGCGAATTCGCTTGCGGAAAAGGGTTCGAGGTCGTCGACCTGTTCGCCGACGCCGATGAAATAGACCGGCAATTTGTGCTTTGCCGCGATCGCCACCAGAATACCGCCGCGCGCCGTGCCGTCCAGCTTGGTCATCACCAGGCCGTTGACGCCGGCGACATTGCGGAAGATCTCGACCTGGTTGAGCGCATTCTGGCCGGTGGTGGCATCGACCGTCTGCAGCACGGTGTGCGGCGCTTCCGGATCGAGCTTGCCCAGCACCCGGACGATCTTTTCCAGTTCCGCCATTAGTTCGGTCTTGTTCTGCAGCCGCCCGGCGGTGTCGATGATCAGCACGTCGGAGCCGGCCTCCTTCGCGCGCTCGAATGCATCGTAGGCGAGGCCGGCGGCATCGGCGCCGAGCTTCGAGGCAATGACCGGCGAGTTGGTACGCTCGCCCCAGATCTTCAGCTGCTCGATCGCGGCTGCGCGAAAGGTGTCGCCGGCGGCGAGCATCACCGAGAGGCCGCCATCGGTGAGCTTTGCGGCGAGCTTGCCGATGGTCGTGGTCTTCCCGGTGCCGTTGACGCCGACCACCAGGATGACATGCGGCTTGTGGCTGAGGTCGAGCTCCAACGGCATGGCGACGTGGGTCAGCACTTTCTCAACCTCGGCCGCCATGATGGCCCGGACTTCGGTGTCGGAGACGTCCTTGCCGTAGCGGCTGGCGGAGAGCGCGTCGGTAACGCGCAAAGCCGTCTCCATGCCGAGATCGGCGCGGATCAGCACATCCTCCAGGTCCTGCAGCGTGTCCTCGTCAAGTTTCCGCTTGGTGAAGACGCCGGCGATGTTGCCCGACAACTCCTTGGAAGAGCGGGCAAGCCCGTCTCGCATGCGCTGGAACCAGGAGCGCCTCGGCGCCGGTTCGGGCGCCTTCTGCGGCTCGGCTTTCTGCTCGACCTTCTTGGTTACGGTGACTTTGCCGGGGGCGGGCTTTGGCTCCGGCGATGGTTGCGGAACGGCTTCTGGCTCGGGCTTTACCTCCCCCTCGATGGGAGGGTGGGGCGCCGGCACGACCTCCGGTTCGGGCGCGATCTCGGTCAAGATCGGTTTCGTCTCGGCCGGCGCTGGCTGGCGGATCGGGGGCGGTATTTCGGCGGGAGGGACTTCGCGCGCTGGCGCTGCTGAGGGAGCCTCGGTGGGCACTACCGGCATTTCGACGGGTGCAGGTTCTGGCTGGGAGGGGACGATTTCTGGCTGCTGCGGCTCGGCCCGAATCTCCTCCGGTTCCTCAGCAGGCGTTTCCGGCTCGGGTGGAATGGTCGGCGGCGGCTCAGGCTTCTGCGATTCCGGCGCCGGTTGGGGTGCCGGAGGCAACTCTGGTTCGACTGGCGGTGGAGGTACGGCTTCGACTTCGGGTCGCGACTCGTCGCGTTTCAAAAACTCCGGGACGGCCTGCTCGGCGGCCGGTTTCAGCGCCTCCACTTCGTCCCATTTGATCGGCGGCAGCGGTGCGGTCTCGTCGGGCCGCTCCTCGACGACTTCCTTCTTGCCGAACGAAAATATCTTCTTGAAAAAACCAGCCATGCTTGCGCTCTCAGGCGGCGCGGGCGGCAAGCGGCGCGGCGATCAGTCGGATACCGTCATGGCCGGCGATATCAGCCTCGACGATGTCGCCCGGAGCGCCGGCAGAGACCGCGGCCAGCGTAAACCCTTCGGTGCGGCCAAGGCCGTCACGCTCGACCAGGATCGACTGATGCGTTCCAGCGAGCGAGGCAAGATGGCGGCGATAGGCGGCCTCGCCGGCGGCGCGCAGGCGTGCCGCGCGTTGCTTGACGACGTCGCGGCGGAGCTGCGGCATGCGCGCGGCGGGCGTGCCCTGGCGCGGCGAAAACGGGAAGACGTGGAGATGCGTCAGGCCGCATTCCTCGACGATCTCCAGCGAGTTTTCGAACATGGCGTCCGTCTCGGTCGGGAAGCCGGCGATGATGTCGGCGCCGAAAACAATGCCGGGGCGCAGTTTGCGCACATCCTCGCAAAAGCGGATCGACTGGTCGCGGCTGTGCCGGCGCTTCATCCGCTTCAGGATCATGTCGTCACCCGATTGCAGCGACAGATGCAGATGCGGCATCAGCCTCGGCTCGGTGGCGATGGCGTCCAGCAGATCGTCGTCGGCTTCGATCGAGTCGATGGAGGAAAGCCGCAGGCGTTTCACGTCTGGCACCTGCTTCAGGATGGTCTTGACCAATTTGCCGAGCTTCGGTGCGCCCGGCAGATCGGCGCCAAAACTGGTCATGTCGACGCCCGTGAGCACGATCTCGGCATAGCCATTGCCGACGAGTCGCTTGATCTGCTCGACCACGGCGCCCATCGGCACCGAGCGCGAATTGCCGCGACCGTAGGGAATGATGCAGAAGGTACAGCGGTGGTCGCAGCCGTTCTGCACCTGGACAAAAGCGCGCGCCCGGCCCTCGATGGCGTCGACCATGTGGGCGGCCGTCTCGCGCACCGAAAAGATATCGTTGACGCGCGCCTTCTCAGTGTCGTTGACGCCGAAATCCGGCAGCGCGCGATAGGAATGCGCCTTCAGCTTTTCCTCATTGCCGAGGACGAGATCGACCTCGTCCATGGCGACGAAATCCTGCGGGCCGGTCTGCGCGGCGCAGCCGGTAACGATGATGCGGGCAGCCGGGTTCTCACGGCGGGCTTTTCTGATCGACTGCTTGGCCTGGCGTACAGCCTCGCCGGTGACGGCGCAGGTGTTGAAGATGATGGCACCGCCTTCGAGCCCGCCGAGGCCCGCACTTTCGGCTTCACGCCGCATCACCTCGGATTCATAGGTGTTCAGCCGGCAGCCGAAGGTGACGACCTCGATACCCTTGTTGCCAAGAGGAGCCATCAGGCGGCGCTTTCGGTGTCGCGCGCCCACGCCCCGGTCGACGGATCGAAGCTGCCGGAAAATTCCCATTCGGCGGCACCGGTCAGGATGACGTGGTCGTCGTCGCGCCACAAAACATGCAGCGAGCCGCCGCCGGGCGTCATCAGCGTGACGCCGCGGCCGGTACGCCGGGTGCGGGACGCGGCGACCACAGCGGCGCAAGCAGCCGTGCCGCAGGCCTTGGTCAGGCCGGCGCCACGCTCCCAGGTGCGGATGGCCATGGTCTCCGGCGAGGTCACCTGCGCGATGGTGATGTTGGCGCGCTCGGGGAAGATCGGATGGTTTTCGAGCAGCGGGCCGAAGCGCTCGAGCTCGTACGACCAGACGTCGCGGTCGACCCAGAAGATGGCGTGCGGATTGCCCATCGAGACGACCGACGGCGAATGCAGCACCGGGGCATCGATCGGGCCGATCTGCAGCTCGATCATGCGGGTGTCGCGGAATTCCTCGGCCAGCGGGATGTCCTGCCAGCCAAAGCGCGGCCTGCCCATGTCGACCGAGATCAGCCCGTCGGCATGTTCTTCGGCATTGAGGATGCCGGCGACGGTCTCGAAGGCAAATGTCTTCTGGCCGGTCTCGGCGGCGAGCGCCTGGACGACACAGCGCATGCCGTTGCCGCAGGCCTGCGCCCTGGTGCCGTCGGAATTCAAGATGTCGATGAAAAAAGCGGTGCCCGGCGTACGGGCGTCGTGGATCGCCATGATCTGGTCGAACCTGGTCGCCGCATCTGCATTAAGCGCGACGGCTGCCGCAGGCGCCACGCGATCGGCACGGCCGCGCATATCGGCAACGATGATCTCGTTGCCGATGCCGTTCATCTTGGCGAAAGGGGCCGCGCTTGCCATCGATCGAAACATCTCTTGCCGGTTTGGCGCCTATATGGCGGATAGCGGCAGAAATTACCAGCGCGGCGTGATTTTCAGGTCACCGCGAATACGCCAAGCACGATCAGCAGGAAGATGATCAGCACGATGCCGATGAGGATGCGGGCGCCGGTGGCGGCGGCTCCGGCCAGAGCCGGCATGCCGAGCAGGCTCGCCGCGGCCGCGACAATCAAAAGAATGATGATCCACCTGATCATGAGAGACACCTCGCAGCCGACAGGTTTGAACACGTACAAACGCTTCAGCGAGGCCTTGGGTTCCGCCGGCGGTGGCTGGGGCGGGTCGGAGAACCCGGCTGGGATATGCAGCTACGGATGCAATGTGTCATAGTATTGAATAATCCAAACGACGTGTTAGCTGGCACATGAGCTGCGGCCGGCGGATAGGAAAGTCGGGACTTGCATATTTGAGTCTCGACGGCTTGGTAAATTTTCCAATGACCGAGCGTTGGGACACAATCATTATTGGTGGCGGCCAGGCGGGGCTCACCATGAGCTACTATCTTCAACAACATGAACGTGAGCATGTTGTGTTGGAACGCGCTCGTATTGCCGAACGCTGGCGGACGGAGCGTTGGGATTCGCTCCGATTTCAATTCATCAACCAGGCAATAGAGCTTCCTGGGCTTTCTTATCAGGGCCCCGAACCGGAGGGGTTCGCCCATCACACCGCTGTCACGCGATTCATCGAGCACTATGCGGCCAAAATTGCAGCTCCGGTTCGCCAGGGTGTCGAGGTCACGAGGCTCCGGCACAGGGATACCGGCGATTATGCATTGGAGACAAACACCGGCAGCATGAGAGCCCGCAATGTCGTAGTGGCGACGGGCCCGTTCCAGCGTTCGATGGTACCGGCGGCCGCCAGGGATTTGCCTCGATCCGTTTACCAGGTTCACGCTTCGAACTACCGCAGCCCCGACGAACTTCCCCCCGGAGCGGTGCTGGTGGTGGGCAGCGGCGCATCTGGAAGCCAGATAGCCGATGAGCTCCAGCAATCCGGGCGCAATGTCTATCTTTCGGTCAGCCCCCATCGTCGGGTGCCTCGGCGCTATCGCGGCAAGGATGTTTTGTGGTGGTTCGACAAAATGGGACGTTTCGAGATCACCATCGACAGTTTCCCGGAGCAGCGGTATCCCCCCTCGACGGTCGTAACCGGTGTCAATGGCGGTTACGATATGAACGTCCGCCGTTTTGCCCGCGATAGCGGAACGGTGCTGGGACGTGTGCTCGGATGCGCCGATGGAAAACTGTTGGTGGCCGGGGATGCCTCGCAGATATTGGCTGAAGCCGATAGGTCCTATGACGATTTTGTCTCCGCTGCAGAGGCGTTGGCAGAGAAACCTGAAGTCGCGGACCACATCAGCGATGGCAATGAACGCTCAGCAACGCCAATCCTGGCGGAAGTCGGCGGCGCCCGGTCAGTGGATATCTCCGGCGAGAACGTCAGCTCGGTTATCTGGGGGACGGGATACCTCTTCGACTACAACTGGATAGATTTGCCAATTTTCGGTTCGCGCGGTGCACCCGTTCAACAGCGTGGCGTGACGGCTTTTCCTGGCCTGTATTTTCTTGGCCTCCATTGGATGCATACCTTTGGCTCCGGCCTTCTCTCATATGTAGGCCGCGACGCCGCCCACATAGCCAGGTGTATGGAAGCCTTGGGGTCGCCTGCGCCGTCAGGCCGGTCGCCGCGCTAGACCGCCGGCACGTCCCAGACTTCGCCCGGCCGCAAGGCGCGAAAACGTTGCCGCGGCAGGCCGGCAGCATCGAGCGCTTCGCCGAGCTTTCTGGGCGGCTCGTCGATCGGCTCGTTGGTGAGCCGGAACGTGCCCCAGTGACAGCCGGCGGCATAGGCGGCGTTGCACAAAAGCATGCCTTGCACCGCCTCCTCCGGATCCTGGTGATGTGGCGCCATGAACCAGCGCGGCTCGTAGGCGCCGATCGGCAGGATGGCGAGGCGGAACCCCCCGTGCTTTTGCGCCATCAGCCGGTAATTGATGCCACCGTGGAAGCCGGTATCGCCGGCGAAATAGATCTTTGCGTCGGGTGTCTCGACGACCAAACCCGCCCACAGCGCCATGCGCCGGTCGCGAGTACCGCGGGCCGACCAGTGGTGCACCGGCTCGACATAGACGGCGACGCCATCGCCGATATCGACCCGTTCGCCCCAGTCATGCGCGGAAAGCCGCATACGGGGCACGGCAGCGCCGATGATCGTGTCGTTGCCGAGCGGCGTCAGCAGCAGCGGGTCATGTCTTGTCTTCAGGCGCTTCAGCGTGGCGAGGTCGAGATGGTCGTAATGGTTGTGGCTGACCAGCACGAGGTCGATCGGCGGCAAGTGCGAAAAGGCGATGCCCGGCGGATTGACGCGTTTCGGACCGGCGAAGGAGAGCGGCGAGACACGCCGCGACCAGACCGGGTCGGTCAGGATGTTCAGGCCGGCTGTCTGGACGAGCAGCGAGGAATGACCGACCATGGTGAGGCGCAGCGCAGAACCATCGATGCGCTCGACCGGTCTTGCCGGTGGAAACGGGCTCGGATCCGCCGCCGGCCATTTCGAGCGCTCGCGGCTCAATTGCCATTTCAACAGATCGGCAAAGCGACCCGGCGGCCGTCCGTTGGGATTGAAGAACAAGGTGCCGTCGAAATGATCGCTGGGCGGCCCGCTGTAATAGCGGTTGGCGGCTCTCTTTCTCGCGGCCAAGAAATCGGCTCCCTGCAGTTTGCTGATCCCAAGAGATAATGCCGGCGCCGGCCCGCACAAGCATTTGAGGTGAACGCCAAGGATTTGGCGCCAGCGCGCCGTATCGCATCAACCGGAAGTGCCGGCCAAACGGCCAGGCGTAGCGCAATTCAGGCAATGTGCATTTTGCGACAAATTTGCAACATTAGCGGCGCAAACCGTATTTTAACCATATCGGGTTGAAATTTCGCCACCTTCTCCATCTTGGTGAGGGGGACATTGCGCGGACGGCATCCCCAGCCCGATCCGACGGAGGTTGAAGAATGAAATTTTCGAAAACCGGCCTGCTGGCCGTATCGTTGGCCGTGCTCGTTGCGAGCGGCTGTTCAACCTCACGGTTCTCATCGATGGACGAGCAGCAGCCGGCGCCGCTGGAAGCTGCGCCGGCCGGCAAGGTGACTGCAAACCAGCTGCCGCCACCGGCGACACCCGGCCCGGCCGACCCGTCGAAATTTCCGACCGCGCCGCAGAACACGCAGGTCGCCTCGCTGCCGCCCGACGGGACGGCGCCGGCCGGTGCGGCCGATCTGACCGCCTCCAGCGTCGCCGGTGTTTGGAAGGCAAGCGTGTCCGGCCAGAGCTGTCAGGTGGCGACGCCGCAGACCAAATTCGGTTCGGGCTACCGCGCCGGACCGCTGCATTGCCCGGCGCCGCTCGATGGCATCAAATCGTGGAACGTCGCCGGCAAACAGCTGACGCTCTTTGACGAGAATGGCGGCACGCTGGCACGGCTCTATTCTTCGGGCGGCGAGAAATTCGACGGCCAGACTTCCAACGGCCTGCCGATCTCGCTTACAAGGTAAGAGAACGGCCCCCCATTGTTACGCAATTCCGGACAGAAAACCGCTACACACTTTTCTTGGAATTGCTCCGGAACGACGTGACCAATGCATCTGCGTGACGGCCTCCAGACCCATGCGACCGTCAAGCAGCGCTATGACCATCTGGTCGAGACCGGCGCCATCGGGCGCGATCCGGCGCAGGAGCGGATCGCCGCTGCGCTCGACCGGCTGATCGAAGAGATATCGGCAAAGCGGCTGGCGCAGAAATCAAGCGCGCTGGGGTGGTTGTTCGCCCGCAAGCGCGAGGTGCACGAGGCGGTCAAGGGCCTTTACATCCATGGCGGCGTCGGCCGCGGCAAGACCATGCTGATGGACATGTTTTTCGAGCTGCTGCCGGTGCGGCGCAAGCGCCGGGTGCATTTCAACGACTTCATGGCCGACGTGCAGGACCGCATCCAGAAGCACCGGCAGGCTCGCAAGAACGGCACGGCCAAGGAGGACGACCCGATCCCGCCGGTGGCGCGCGCGCTGGCCGAGGAAGCCTGGGTGCTATGCTTCGACGAGTTCTCCGTCACCGACATCGCCGATGCGATGATCCTGTCAAGGTTGTTCTCGGCGTTGTTTGCCAATGGCGTGGTGCTGGTTGCCACTTCCAATGTCGCGCCGCAGGATCTCTACCGCGACGGGCTGAACCGTCAGTTGTTTTTGCCGTTTGTCGCTATCCTGGAGCGCTACGCGCAGGTGCTGGCGCTTGACGCCGACAAGGATTACCGCCTCGACAAGCTCAGCCGCATGCCGGTCTACGTCACCCCGGCCGATGCCGTCGCCGACCATGCGCTCGACGACGCGTGGGCGGTGATGACGCATGGCAGGCCGACGGCCGAGACGATGCTGACGGTGAAGGGCCGGCACGTCGTAGTGCCGCGTGCTGCCGGCGAGGCGGCGCGGTTTTCCTTCGCCGATCTCTGCGAGAGGCCGCTCGGCGCCCGCGACTATCTTGCCATTGCCAGCCGTTTCTCGACCATCTTCATCGACCATGTGCCGGTGCTCGGCGAAGGCAAGCGCAACGAAGCCAAGCGCTTCATCCTGCTGGTCGATACGCTCTACGATCATCATGTGCGGCTGGTGATGAGCGCCGCGGCACCGCCGGCGCAGCTCTATACGGCCAAGCGCGGCAACGAAGTCTTCGAGTTCGAGCGCACCGCATCGCGGCTGATCGAGATGCAGAGCCACGACTGGCTGGAGGACTGGGCGGAGAGGCAGAGGGCGCAGGGATCATCGACGGAGGCACGGCAGGCACAGGCGTGAGGGATAGTACCGAAGGGGGCGCTGCCGCCGGCGCCTATAATCGATAAACATACATGACGAACCCCTCCGCCGGCCCATGCGGCTCTTTTCGCGACTCGTAAAGTGCGCGAGCAGCAACATTGTCCGGCTCGGTGCCGACCCACGCCTCCTCACAGCCATGCTCGCGACCGAGTGCGAACATGGCGCCGAGCATCCTCGTCGCAATGCCCTGGCGTTGAAAGGCCGGCGCCACGCCGACCTCGTCTACGTAGAGTTCGCTCACCTTGTCCGGGTGGCGGTGGATGACGGCTGCGCATTGGCCAACGACGATGCCGTCGGCGAGGGCCACGACCATGAAATGACAGGGCTCCGCGAGATAGGCGGAGAGCCGATCCGGCCTGACCGGCTCGTCGAAGACTTCATCGGCAACCCGCATCACAAGGGCGTCATCGTCAGGAAACAGCCTTCTGATTTCCAGTGCCATTGTGTAGAATTCCTCTAGTCGGCTTCAGAATTTTGACGTTTACGTAATTCCCATTGTTTCTAACCGATTGAAATTACTCACTCCAAAATAATCGTTTGAATTTTTGTGCGGCCGGGGCTATTGCGTGCGGCGAATTTCGCGGTTCCGCAGCATTCCGGCCTCTTCCTCCGACGCCGTCATCAAATCGTCAAGGATTTGGGCGCCGTCATAGTCAAAGGGAAAATATCCTGACATGGCACGCAACAAGATAGCGCTCATCGGCTCGGGCATGATCGGCGGCACCCTCGCCCACATGGTCGGCCTCAAGGATCTCGGCGACGTCGTGCTGTTCGATATCGCCGAAGGCATCCCGCAAGGCAAGGGACTGGACATCGCGCAGTCGTCACCGGTCGATGGGTTCGACTCCAGGCTGACCGGCGTCAACGACTATGCCGGTATCGAGGGCGCCGACGTCTGCATCGTCACCGCCGGCGTGCCGCGCAAGCCCGGCATGAGCCGCGACGATCTTCTAGGCATCAATCTGAAGGTGATGGAGCAGGTCGGCGCCGGCCTCAAGAAATACGCGCCGAAAGCCTTCGTCATCTGCATCACCAATCCGCTCGACGCCATGGTCTGGGCGCTGCAGAAGTTTTCCGGCCTGCCCAAGAGCCATGTCGTCGGCATGGCCGGCGTGCTCGACAGTTCGCGCTTCCGTTATTTCCTTGCCGAGGAATTCAAGGTCTCGGTCGAGGACGTCACTGCCTTCGTGCTCGGCGGCCACGGCGATTCCATGGTGCCGATGATCCGCTATTCGACGGTTGCCGGCATCCCGCTGCCCGACCTCATCAAGATGGGCTGGACCTCGAAAGAGCGGCTCGACCAGATCGTGCAGCGCACCCGCGACGGCGGCGCCGAGATCGTCGGCCTGCTCAAGACCGGCTCTGCCTTTTATGCGCCGGCCGCCTCGGCCATCGCCATGGCCGAAGCCTATCTCAAGGACAAGAAGCGGGTGCTGCCCTGTGCGGCGTACCTCTCCGGCCAATATGGGGTCAAGAACACCTATGTCGGCGTTCCCGTGGTAATCGGCGCCGGCGGCGTCGAGCGGATCATCGAGATCGAGCTCGCGAAGAGCGAGCAGAAGATGTTCGACAATTCGGTCGCGGCGGTGCAGGGCCTGTGCGACGCCTGCGTCAAGATCGCTCCGCATCTCGCGGCCAAGTAAGCCGCTAACCAAGCCCGCCAAGCAAGCTGGAGACATAGCGCATGAACATCCATGAATATCAGGGCAAGGCGCTGCTGAAAGGTTTTGGCGCACCGGTGGCCGAGGGCGTGCCGGTGTTCAAGGCGAACGAGGCGGAAGCCGCCGCCAAGGCGTTGCCCGGCCCGCTCTATGTGGTCAAGAGCCAGATCCATGCCGGCGGTCGCGGCAAGGGCAAGTTCAAAGAGCTCGGCGCCGATGCCAAGGGCGGTGTCAGGCTGGCAAAGTCGGTGGCCGAGGTCGTCGCCAACGCCAAGGAGATGCTCGGCCATACGCTGGTCACCAAGCAGACCGGCCCGGCCGGCAAGCAGGTCAACCGGCTCTATATCGAGGACGGCGCCGACATCGAGCGCGAGCTCTATCTGTCGATCCTGGTCGACCGCTCGGTCGGGCGCGTCGCCTTCGTCGTCTCGACCGAGGGCGGCATGGACATCGAGGCGGTCGCCCACGACACGCCGGAAAAGATCATCACCGTAGCCATCGACCCGGAAAAGGGCGTTACGGCCGACGACGTGAAGAAGCTCAACGCGGCGCTGAAGCTCGACGGCGACGCCGCCAAGGATGGCGCCACGCTGTTCCCCATCCTCTACAAGGCCTTTGTCGAGAAGGACATGAGCCTGCTCGAGGTCAACCCTTTGATCGTCATGAGGAGCGGCCGGCTGCGCGTTCTCGACGCCAAAGTGTCGTTCGACAACAATGCGCTGTTTCGCCACCCGGACGTGCTCGAATTGCGCGACACCACCGAAGAGGACGAGAAGGAGATCGAGGCGTCGAAATACGACCTCGCCTATGTCGCGCTCGACGGCAATATCGGCTGCATGGTCAACGGCGCCGGCCTCGCCATGGCAACGATGGACATCATCAAGCTTTATGGCGCCGAGCCCGCCAACTTCCTCGATGTCGGCGGCGGCGCGTCGAAAGAGAAGGTGACGGCGGCGTTCAAGATCATCACCAAGGATCCGGCGGTCAAAGGCATCCTGATCAACATCTTCGGCGGCATCATGAAATGCGACATCATCGCCGAGGGCGTCATCGCCGCTGTCAAGGAGGTCGGCCTGCAAGTGCCGCTGGTTGTGCGGCTGGAAGGCACCAATGCCGAGCTCGGCAAGAAGATCATCAACGACAGCGGGCTAAACGTGGTGTCGGCCGATGATCTTGATGACGCAGCCAAGAAGATCGTCGCGGCGGTGAAGCACTGACAAACTAGGAGCGTTGCGTTGGGTAGCTTCCCCATCCACGGGGAAGAAGAGGTTGAGAGCTTGGACCGGCTGCCCGACCGCAGCCCCTATTCGGTCGAGGAAATCGAACAATACCTTTGGGAGTGCCACTATCATTGGAAGCTGGACGAAAAACCGATGCACTACAAAGTGCGGGGCGTAGTCGCTGAGAAGACCGATAATTATCGACGTTTCTGGCTTTATCAGGTGTCAGATGAGATTGGGCGCGAGTGGTACGTCGTCGTCGGAGCAGGAAAGAGCCCGTTCAAACCTACGATGAAAATGAGAGCCTGGATGTATGGCAAAGAGAATGATCTCGGACATGCACCTGACCGTTTCCTGCGGGACGAGATTGATGAACAGCACGCTGCAGATGCCCGATAACGGAAAAGGAATGAGCCTGTGCCTCCGTACAAGATAAATCTCGTCGAGGCGGCGGATCAGAAGATCAACAAGGTCTTCGATCCGCATATTGCCGGCGACGTCAACGATTCCCAAGTCAAGATCGCCAAATTCGGCGACGTCTTCGACTGGCACGCGCATGACAATGAAGACGAAGCATTCCTGGTGCTGCGCGGCCGCATCGCCATCGATTTCCGCGACGGCAAGGTTGAGCTTGGCAGCGGCGAGTTCATTGTCGTGCCGCGCGCCGTCGAGCACCGGCCGCGCTCGCTAAGCGAGGAGCCGGTGGTGCTGATGTTCGAGCCGGCAACGACGCTCAACACCGGCAATGCCAAAAGCGACCTTACCGTCGCCGAGCTGAAGCGGTTGTGACCATGAGCGCGCGGCCTTCCCCGATCAACGGTTTTTAAAAAGGACCATCATGTCCATTCTCGTCGACAAGAACACCAAGGTGCTGGTGCAGGGCCTGACCGGCAAGACCGGCACGTTCCACACCGAACAGGCGCTGGCCTATCACGGCACGAAAATGGTCGGCGGCATCCACCCCAAGAAAGGCGGCGAAACCTGGACCGGCGCCAAGGGCGAGGCACTGCCGATCTTCGCCACCGTAGCCGAAGGCAAGGCCAGGACCGGCGCCAATGCCTCCGTCGTCTACGTGCCGCCGGCAGGGGCCGCGGAAGCGATCCTGGAAGCGATCGAGGCCGAGATCCCGCTGATCGTCTGCATCACCGAGGGCATACCGGTGATGGACATGATCAAGGTCAAGGCGAGGCTCGACCGCTCGACGTCGCGGTTGATCGGGCCGAACTGCCCCGGCGTGCTGACCCCCAACGAATGCAAGATCGGCATCATGCCCGGCAACATCTTCCGCAAGGGCTCGGTCGGCGTTGTTTCCCGCTCGGGAACGCTTACCTATGAGGCGGTGTTCCAGACCACCAATGTCGGCCTCGGCCAGACCACCGCCGTCGGCATCGGCGGCGATCCGGTCAAAGGCACGGAGTTCATCGATGTGCTGGAGATGTTCCTCGCCGACGACGAGACCAAGTCGATCATCATGATCGGTGAGATCGGCGGTTCGGCCGAGGAAGATGCCGCGCAGTTCCTCAAGGACGAGGCAAAGCGCGGCCGCAGCAAGCCAATGGCCGGCTTCATCGCCGGGCGCACCGCGCCGGCGGGCCGCACCATGGGCCATGCGGGCGCGGTCATCTCCGGCGGCAAGGGCGGCGCCGAGGACAAGATCGCGGCGATGGAATCGGCCGGCATCAAGGTTTCGCCGTCGCCGGCCCGGCTCGGCACGACGCTGGTCGAGGCGATCAAGGGTTAGGGAATGGTGAATAGTGAATGGTGAATGGGTGAGGAACGGATGAGTGATGGGGCGAGCGAGGGACCTCCCCTTTTTCCCATTCACCAATCACTATTCACCATTCACTTCTGAAAAGGAGACGGGGCAGGCGCTCCGCGGAAAAAAATGGCAAGACAAGATCAGGCCAACGACCAGTTTTCGCTTACCTCTTTCCTCTATGGCGGCAATGCCGATTATATCGACGCGCTCTATGCCGCCTATGAGGACGATCCCGCTTCGGTCGATCCCGAATGGCAGGACTTCTTCGCGGCGCTGAAGGACGACGCCGGCGACGTGCGCAGGAACGCCAAGGGCGCCTCTTGGGCCAAGCCCTCCTGGCCGATCCAGGCCAATGGCGAGCTGGTCTCGGCGCTGGACGGCAATTGGGGCCTGGTCGAAAAGCACATCGAAAAGAAGGTCAAGGACAGGGCCGCCGGCAACGGCGCAGCGCTTTCCGACGCCGACGTGCATCAGGCGACGCGCGATTCCGTCCGCGCCATCATGATGATCCGCGCCTTCCGCATGCGCGGCCACCTGCACGCCAATCTCGATCCGCTTGGCATTGCCAAGCCGCTCGAGGATTATAACGAGCTGTCGCCGGAGAATTACGGCTTCACCGAAGCCGACTACGACCGGCCGATCTTCCTCGACAATGTGCTCGGGCTGGAATTCGGCACCATCCGGCAGATGCTCGACATCCTGACCCGGACCTATTGCTCGACGCTCGGCGTAGAATTCATGCATATTTCCGATCCCGAGGAGAAGGCCTGGATCCAGGCGCGCATCGAGGGCACCGACAAGGAGATCTCCTTCACCGCCGCCGGCAAGAAGGCGATCCTGCAGAAGCTGGTCGAGGCGGAAGGCTTCGAGCAATTCATCGACGTCAAGTACAAGGGCACCAAGCGCTTCGGCCTCGATGGCGGCGAGTCGCTGATCCCGGCGCTGGAGCAGATCATCAAGCGCGGCGGCCAGCTCGGCATGAAGGAGATCGTGCTCGGCATGGCGCATCGCGGCCGGCTGAACGTGCTGTCGCAGGTGATGGCCAAGCCGCACCGCGCCATTTTCCATGAGTTCAAGGGCGGCTCCGCAGCGCCCGACGAGGTCGAGGGCTCGGGCGACGTGAAGTACCATCTCGGCGCCTCGTCGGACCGCGAGTTCGACGGCAACAAGGTGCATCTGTCGCTGACCGCCAACCCGTCGCATCTGGAAATCGTCGATCCGGTGGTGATGGGCAAGGCGCGCGCCAAGCAGGACTATCTGTTCGGCCGCAGCCGCGAGGAGATCGTGCCGCTGGAAGAGCGCGCCAAGGTGCTGCCGCTGCTGTTGCATGGCGATGCGGCCTTTGCCGGCCAGGGCGTGATTGCCGAAATCCTCGGCCTGTCGGGCCTGCGCGGCCACCGCGTCGCCGGCACGCTGCATTTCATCATCAACAACCAGATCGGCTTCACCACCAACCCGCGCTTCTCGCGCTCGTCGCCTTATCCGTCCGACGTGGCCAAGATGATCGAAGCGCCGATCTTCCACGTCAATGGCGACGATCCGGAAGCCGTGGTCCATGCCACCAAGGTGGCGATCGAATTCCGCATGAAGTTCCACAAGCCTGTCGTGGTGGACATGTTCTGCTACCGCCGCTTCGGCCACAATGAGGGCGACGAGCCGGCCTTCACCCAGCCGATCATGTATCGCAAGATCCGCAACCAGAAGACGACCATGCAGATCTATGCCGACCGGCTGATCGCGGAAGGCCACATCACCCAGGCCGAGCTCGAAAAGGTGAAGGCCGATTGGCGGGCGCATCTCGAGCAGGAATTCGAGGTCGGCCAGCACTATAAGCCCAACAAGGCCGATTGGCTGGACGGCGCCTGGTCCGGCCTGCGCTCGGCCGACAACCAGGACGAACAGCGGCGCGGCAAGACTGCGGTGCCGGTCAAGACGCTGAAGGAGATCGGCAAGAAACTGACCGAGGTGCCGAAGGATTTCGAGGCGCACAGGACGATCATCCGCTTCCTCGACAACCGCCGCCAGGCGATCGAGTCGGGCGAAGGCATCGACTGGTCCACGGCCGAGGCGCTGGCCTTCGGCGCCATCCTGCTCGACGGCAATCCGATCCGGCTGTCCGGCCAGGATTCGGAGCGCGGCACCTTCTCGCAGCGCCATTCCGTACTCTACGACCAGCGCGACGAGACACGCTACATCCCGCTCAACAATCTGTCGGCGGCGCAGGCCGGTTTCGAGGTCATCAACTCGATGCTGTCGGAAGAGGCCGTGCTCGGCTTCGAATATGGCTACTCGCTGGCCGAGCCGAAGGCACTGACGCTGTGGGAAGCGCAGTTCGGCGACTTCGCCAACGGCGCCCAGGTGGTCTTCGACCAGTTCATCTCGTCGGGCGAGCGCAAATGGCTCAGAATGTCGGGCCTCGTCTGCCTGCTGCCGCATGGCTACGAAGGCCAGGGCCCCGAGCATTCGTCGGCCCGGCTCGAGCGCTTCCTTCAGCTTTGCGCCGAAGACAATATGCAGGTCGCCAACGTCACGACGCCGGCCAACTATTTCCACATACTGCGCCGGCAGTTGAAGCGGGACTTCCGCAAGCCGCTGATCCTGATGACGCCGAAGTCGCTGCTGCGCCATAAGCGGGCGGTATCGACGCTGCCGGAGATGTCGGGCGAAAGCGCCTTTCACCGGCTGTTGTGGGACGATGCCCAGCTGCTGTCGGGCCAGGCCATCAAGCTCACCAAGGATTCGAAGATCCGCCGTGTCGTGCTCTGTTCGGGCAAGGTCTATTACGACCTCTACGAGGAGCGCGAGAAGCGCGGCATCAACGACATCTATTTGCTGCGCGTCGAGCAGCTCTATCCGTTCCCGGCCAAGGCGCTGATCACCGAACTGTCGCGCTTCCGCAATGCCGAGATGGTGTGGTGCCAGGAGGAGCCCAAGAACATGGGCGCCTGGTCGTTCATCGATCCGTATCTCGAATGGGTGCTGGCGCATATCGACGCCAAGCATCAGCGGGTGCGCTATACCGACCGGCCGGCCGCCGCCTCGCCGGCGACCGGATTGATGTCGAAGCATCTCGCCCAGCTTGCCGCCTTGCTCGACGACGCGCTTGGTGAATAGAACAGAACCGAAAGAAACGGACAGGCACAATGGCAACCGAAATCCGCGTCCCGACACTTGGTGAATCCGTCACCGAGGCAACCATCGGCAAATGGTTCAAGAAGGTCGGCGACGCGATCGCCGCCGATGAGCCGTTGGTTGAGCTCGAAACCGACAAGGTGACGGTGGAAGTGCCGGCCGCCGCCGCGGGCACGCTCGCCGAGATCGCCGTCAAGGAAGGCGAGACGGTCGGCGTCGGCGCACTGCTCGGCACGATTTCGGCAGGCGCCGGCGCGGCAGCCAATGCCGCCGCTCCGGCAACGAAGCAGGAGGCGGTGTCGCAGGCCTCGGCTCCGACTGCGGCCTCGAGCGTCAAGCAGGCCGCTGCCGAGACGGCCAAGATCGCCGGCGACGCCGGCGCAATCGAGACGCGCACCATGCCGCCGGCGCCGTCGGCGGCAAAGCTGCTGGCCGAGCACAATCTCGCAGTCGACCAGGTGTCGGGCTCGGGCAAGCGCGGCCAGGTGCTGAAAGGCGACGTGCTCGACCTGATCGCCAGGGGCGCGCCGTCGCAGCCGGCCGAAATGCCGAAGGCAGCGCCTGTACCGGCACCCGTTGCCGCGCGCGCGCCGTCCCCGGCCGACGATGCGTCGCGCGAGGAGCGCGTGCGCATGACCAAGCTGCGCCAGACCATCGCGCGCCGCCTCAAGGAAGCGCAATCGACCGCCGCCATGCTGACCACCTTCAACGAGGTCGACATGAGCGCGGTGATGGCGCTGAGGGGCAAATACAAGGACGTGTTCGAGAAGAAGCACGGCGTGAAGCTCGGCTTCATGGGCTTCTTCACCAAGGCCGTCACCCATGCGCTGAAGGAGATCCCGTCGGTCAATGCCGAGATCGATGGCACCGACATCATCTTCAAGAACTACGCTCATATCGGCGTTGCCGTCGGTACAGAGAAAGGCCTTGTCGTGCCGGTTGTGCGCAATGCCGACCAGATGTCGATCGCCGAAATCGAGAAGGACATCGGCAGGCTGGGGCTTGCGGCGCGCGACGGCAAGCTGTCGGTTGCGGATATGCAAGGCGGCACGTTTACGATTTCCAACGGTGGCGTTTACGGGTCGCTGATGTCGACGCCGATTCTCAACGCGCCGCAGTCGGGCATTTTGGGTATGCACAAGATTCAGGAGCGGCCGATGGTGGTCGGCGGCCAGATCGTCATCCGGCCGATGATGTATCTGGCGCTGTCCTACGACCACCGCATCGTCGACGGCAAGGAAGCGGTGACCTTCCTGGTCCGCGTCAAGGAAAGCCTGGAGGATCCTGAGCGGCTGGTGCTCGACCTCTAGGGGCAGCCGACGTGAGCCGGAGCATGGATCTGCGCCGCCGGATGAGTTCGTCTCGTTTCCGGTCCGGTTTGTTTGTCACAATCTGCGCACTCGGCGTGCAGACGGTCTCCGCCGCCCATGCCGCCTGCCCGCTCGAGCTCGCCGTCTATGGCGATCCTGAAAACGCCGCCGAGATCGATTTCAGGCCGACCGGCGAGTCGGCCGCCGTCACCAACAGCTTCAAGATGGTGCTCGACAAGGGCGTCGTGCTCGACGGCATCGTCATGTGGACGGAGGGCGTGGCGCGGCCGCATGGCTCGCTGATGTACAAATGCCCGGCCGGCGACGTCACCGGCGACGAACTCGCCGCCTGCACTGTGTGGGAGGGCGTCATCTACACTGCCGACGACCAGGGCAATATCGCGTTGCTGCCGGGCGAAGGAAAGGATGCGCCGAAGAAGCTGATCCTGCCCGATCTGGGAGCGTCGCTGCAGATGTCGGCGGCCTATGGCGCCAACGGCTTTTCCAAGGTGCCCTGGGACGTCTTTGCCCTGAAGGGATGTCAGGAATGAGCGCGAGCGGAAAAATCCTGCTGGTGACCGGCGGCAGCCGCGGCATCGGCGCCGCTACATGCAGGCTTGCCGCCAAGGCCGGCTATCGCATTGCGGTCAATTACGCGTCGAATGCAAAAGCCGCCGAAGCGGTGGTCGCCGACGTCGATGCCGCTGGCGGAGAAGCCTTCGCCGTCAAGGCCGATGTCGGCAGCGAGACGGACGTATTGGCCATGTTCGAGGCTGTCGATGGCCGTTTCGGTCGACTCGACGCGCTCGTCAACAATGCCGGCGTGGTCGACCAGAGCGCGCGCGTCGACGAGCTTAGCGCTGCAAGGCTGGAGAGCATGATGCGCATCAATGTGATCGCGCCGATGCTTTGCGCCCGCGAGGCGGTGAAGCGGATGTCGACCAGGCATGGCGGCAAGGGTGGCGCCATCGTCAATGTTTCTTCGATCGCGGCAAGGCTTGGCGGGCCGGGTCAATATGTCGACTACGCCGCCTCCAAGGGCGCGATCGATTCCTTCACCATCGGGCTTGCCCGCGAAGTGGCCGGCGAAGGCATTCGTGTCAACGTGGTCAGCCCGGGCATCATCGACACCGAAATTCATGCCTCCGGCGGGCAGCCGGATCGCGTCGAGAGAATGCGCAAGGTGGTGCCCATGCAGCGCGTCGGCACCGCCGAGGAAGTCGCAGCCGCAATTCTCTGGCTGCTGTCGGACGAGGCGTCCTACACAACAGGCGCCAATCTGGAAATCGGCGGCGGCCGCTAAAGCAAAAGGGACAGTATCATGGCCTATGACGTCGTTATCATCGGATCGGGACCAGGCGGCTACGTCTGCGCCATCAAGGCGGCGCAGCTCGGTCTGAAGACGGCGGTAGTCGAAAAGAACCCGACCTTCGGCGGTACCTGCCTCAACATCGGCTGCATCCCGTCAAAGGCGCTGCTGCATGCGTCCGAGATGTTTGCCGAGGCCGGCCATTCCTTCGACGCGCTCGGCGTCGAGATCGGCGCGCCCAAGCTCAATCTTGGGAAGATGATGGCACACAAGGATGCGACGGTGACGGCCAATGTCAATGGCGTCGCCTTCCTGTTCAAGAAGAACAAGATCGACAGTTTTCGTGGCACCGGCAAGGTGGTTGCGGCCGGCAAGGTGTCGGTGACCTCCGATGACGGCAAGGTCGAGGAGATCGAGACCAAGAACATCGTCATCGCCACCGGCTCCGACGTTGCCGGCATTCCCGGCGTCGAGGTCGATTTCGATGAGAAGGTGATCGTCTCGTCGACCGGCGCGCTGTCGCTGGACAAGGTGCCGGGCCATCTGGTGGTGGTCGGCGGCGGTGTCATCGGTCTGGAGCTCGGCTCGGTCTGGGCGCGGCTCGGCGCCAAGGTCACCGTGGTCGAGTTCCTCGACACCATCCTGGGCGGCATGGATGGCGAGGTCTCCAAGCAGTTCCAGCGCCTGCTGTCGAAGCAGGGCTTTGAGTTCAGGCTGGGCGCCAAGGTGACCGGCGTCGCCAAGGCCAAGAAGGGGGCGACGGTTACCTTTGAGCCGGTCAAGGGCGGAGCAGCCGAGACGATCGAGGCGGACGCGGTGCTGATTGCGACGGGACGACGGGCCTATTCGGACGCTCTCGGGCTGAAGGAGACCGGCGTCGACGTCGATGAGCGCGGCCGGGTCAAGACCGACGGCCATCTCAGGACCAACGTGCCTGGCATCTATGCCATCGGCGATGTCATCGCCGGGCCGATGCTTGCACACAAGGCTGAGGACGAGGGCGTGGCGGTGGCCGAAACCATCGCCGGCCAGGCCGGTCATGTGAACTATGACGTGATTCCGAGCGTCGTCTACACCACGCCGGAAATCGCCACGATCGGCAAGACCGAAGAAGAATTGAAGAAGGCCGGCATCGACTACAAGGCCGGAAAATTCCCGTTCAGCGCCAATGGCCGCGCGCGCGCCATGCTGCATACCGACGGCTTTGTGAAAATCCTGGCCGACAAGGCCAGCGACCGTGTACTCGGCGTCCACATCGTCGGCTTCGGGGCCGGCGAGATGATCCATGAGGCGGTCGTGCTGATGGAATTTGGCGGCTCGTCGGAAGACCTTGCCCGCACCTGCCACGCCCATCCGACAATGTCGGAAGCGGTAAAGGAGGCGGCATTGGCGACGTTCTTCAAGCCGATCCATATCTGAGCGGTTGAATCGCGGGCGACGGTGGCGATTGGCGAAAGCGGGCTGGTAGCCAATCTCCACCAAGTGGGGGAGATGTCCGGCAGGACAGAGAGGGGCGCGAAGGATCACCACAGACGGCTTCCATTCTGAACCGCAGATGGATTCCAGGATCTCCGCGATGTCGCTTCGCTCCTGCTCCGCGCTGGATGACGAAGATGAAGTTAGCCTATGGCTAATCGCAGCTCAGACCATCGACTGCTGCTCCAAAAACAAAACGGCCCGCCTTTCAGCGGGCCGTTCATATATTAAATCAGCAGTCTGATCACTGAGCCGGGGCTGGTGCCGGTGCTGGGGCCGGGGCCGGGGCTGGCGCAGGGGCCGGAGCGGGTGCAGGCTCAGCCGGAGCCGGAGCCGGAGCGGGTGTTGCCGGAGCTGGCGCAGGAGCCGGTTCGGCTGGTTTCATCGGCTCGGCGGGCGCTGGGGCGGGAGCCGGTGTGCTGGCTGCGGGCGGTTCGGCAGGCGCAGGTGCCTCGCTACGTCTTCCAAAAACATAATAGGCGACAATTGCCAGGATAACGACGACCAGTGCAATCAGCCAGCCGCTGCCGCCGCCGCGTGGCCGTGCGGTACCCGGTGAGGTGAATGGGTCGTTCGGATTGGGTGTGTTCGCCATAAAAGTGTCCTCCGTGGATGAAAAACATCAAGTAATAGCCATCAACGTACAATCGTTGAATCGGTTTCACATTAGGCGTTGAAAACGCCGAAAACAGGGCAATTCTGATCCGGAATCGCTTGCAGGCATGCATTTCCACCGCAAAATGGGTTTCGATCGAGCCAAACCGAACCTTTTTCAGTTTCTTGGCACGAAGCGCGGCTGGTCCGCCGTCGCGCCACGAGTAAGGGCTGATCCCGCCTCGGCAATGATTCGGTGTGCAACTCCGCCGTGTCGTTCAGTTGACGGCGGTCACCGTATAGCCGGTCTTGCGGAAACCCTCGACCAAGCCTTGCGCTCCGGGAAGGTGCATGGCGCCGACCGCCATGAAGACATTGCCGTGGGCGAGGATCGGCGCTGCACGATCGACCATCACCTTGTTGCGGCTGGTGATCATGGTCTGCTCGAATTCGGCGTAACCCGATTGGTCGTCGACCTGTTCGGGGATGACGGCCCGAAACAGCGGTACATACATGCCAGTGTCGCCACGCCGGTAAAGCACGATCATGGTTTCGTTGACATCGTTCACCTTGTCGCCAAGCTTCAGCGTATCGACCAGCCCCTTCAGGTGAAAGGCGATCGGCAGCGAAGCCATGGCGCGCAGCTGGTCGGCGATTGTCTCCAGCCCCTCGACCGATTTGCCCGAAGCCTCGGTGTCCTTGGCAAGCTTGACGTCGAGCACCGGCGCACCGCCAGCCTGGCGGGCGACTTCGCATACAGGTAGCGCCACCATCGCCGACAGCAACCAGGGTTTCATCTTGGCGACGGTCGCTGGCGGGATGCCACGCGCATCGAGCGCCTTGTTGACCACCGCCGCATCCTCCGGCGACAGCAGCGACGAAAGCGTCGTCTTGTCGGTGAACATCATCAGATCCGGCTCTTTCAGCAGTGCGGCCATCATCTTCTGCTTGTCGAGCACTTCGGTGGTCTCGATGATGACGGTGCCAGCCGCATCGAATGCCTTCTGCGCGGCGGGTGGCAGCGTGGTGACGCGCGGGTCGGTAACGTGCATGGTGCCGAACAGGAAGGACGGTTTTTCGCCCGATTTTTCGAGCTTCCACAGCAGGCCCTTGCCGTTCGGCGTCGCTGCCGCGTCTGCCTCGATCTTGCGGTAGGCAGCCGGGTCGTCCTTTTGCAGCGCGCTCAGCATATCGCTACCGGCGCAGGCCGAAGTCTCGGCGCGTGCCTTGCCCGCGGCGAGCAGCGCGACGATGAGGAAAGAGAGGAAAAACAGGGCGTTGAGCGCGACGAGCAGCTTCAGCGACATATGGGTCGCGCGGTCGGCGATGGCGATGAGGCGTTTCATGCCGCGGTTCTAAGCGCGAAAAGCGGCAAAACGGTTAATCGGCGCATCAAAATTGTTGCGAGATGGCCACCGACACATGCATCGATCACGCACGAGGATGAGCTGCTTCGTAAATCTCGAGCAGCCTGGCGGTGTCGACGCCGGTGTATATCTGGGTTGTCGACAGGCTGGCATGGCCGAGCAACTCCTGGATGGTGCGCAGGTCGCCGCCGCGCCCTAGCAGATGCGTGGCGAAGGAATGGCGCAGCGCATGCGGCGTCGCCGTGTCGGGCAGGTTGAGCGCCGAGCGCAGCTTGGCCATGTCGCGCTGGACGATTGCCGGGTTCAGCGGGCCGCCGCGGGCACCGCGAAACAGCAGGCCCTTGGGATCGAGATGCCAGGGACACAAGCGGCGGTATTCGGCAATCGCCCGCAGCGCCACCGGCAGCACCGGCACCAGCCGGGTCTTGCCACCCTTGCCGGTGACGCGCAGCACGGTATCACCAGGTGAGGAAAGATCGGCGCCCGACAGGCCGAGCGCCTCGGAGATCCGCAAGCCGGACCCATAGAGCAGGGTCAGCACGGCGGCGTTGCGCGCGGCAATCCACGGCTCCTCCGCCAGTTGGCCTTCCACCGAGACGACGTGTTTTGCATCGCTTGCGGTCAGCGGCTTGGGCAGCGATTTCGGCTGCCGCGGCGCGCGCAAGGCTGTCGCACCTGCCGCATTGGCGAGGCCGCGCCGTTCCAGGAAACGCAGCAGCGAGCGGATGCCGGCCAGCCCGCGCCCGAGCGTGCGGGCGCCGGCGCCCTCGGCACGGCGGGCAGCGAGAAAGCCGCGCAAATCGGCGGGGCGCAGATCGGCGATGTCGGAAATGCCGGGCGAGCCGCCGCAATGGCCGGTCAGGAAATGCAGGAACTGGCGCGTGTCGCGCTCATAGGCCTCGACGGTTTCGGGCGATAGCCGGCGTTCGCGCGCCAGCATCTTCAGCCAGGCCTCGCGCGCCGCCTGCAGGTCGGGTTTTGCCGGTATGAGGAATTCCTGCATTGCACTCTTCCAGTTCCCCGCCATCTTCCGGCACGCGGGTTAGGAAGTGGTGAAGAGCGGCGTCATTGAAATGACGACGGGCTGGGGTTAGAGCAAGGCAAAGGATTTTCCGCAGATGATCAAGCCGCAAAACCCCGTCCAGATGGCCGTGATCGGTGCCGCGCATGGCATCAAGGGCGAATTGCGCGTCAAGAGCTTTACCGGCGACCCGCTGGCGCTGGCCGATTACGGTCCGCTCTACGCCAGGGATGGCCGCGCCTTCCAGATCGTCGACATCAGGCCCGCCAACACCGTGGTGGTGGTGCGGTTCAAAGGCGTCAACGACCGCAATGCCGCCGAGGCGCTGGCCGGCACCGAATTGTTCGTCGATCGTTCGGTGTTGCCCGATGAGGGCGAAGAGGATGAATTCTACCATGCCGACCTCGTCGGACTGGAGGTCAAGGACGACACCGGTGCGGTCGTCGGCAAGGTCGTCGCCGTGCACAATTTCGGCGGCGGCGACATTCTCGACGTGACGCTTGTCGGGCGCAAAGGGGTGCTCATCCCGTTCACGCAGGCCGCCGTTCCGGAAGTGTCGATCGCCGGCGGCTTTGTCCGCGTTGATCCAGCCGCCGCAGGGTTGGTCGAGGACGAGGACGGCGAGCCTATCGCTGACGACGGTTTCGACCCCAAGGGCAGGCCGCGCGGGCCGAGGGACGCCGGAGGCAACCGGTGAGTTTTTCGGCTTCGGTGCTGACGCTCTATCCCGAGATGTTTCCCGGCGCGCTTGGCCTGTCGCTGGCCGGTCGTGCGCTCGAGACCGGCATTTGGTCGCTCGAAACGATCCAGATCCGCGACTTTGCCAGCGATCGTCACCGGACCGTCGATGACACGCCGGCCGGCGGCGGCGCCGGCATGGTGATGCGGGCAGACGTGCTGGCCAGCGCCATCGACCACGCCTCGCCGGCAGGCGATCCACGTCCGCGCCTGCTGATGAGCCCGCGCGGCAAGCCGCTGACGCAGGCACGGGTGCGCGAGCTCGCCGGCGGGCCGGGTGCGGTGATCGTCTGCGGCCGCTTCGAAGGCGTCGACCAGCGGGTCATTGAATCGCGCGGCCTCGAGGAAGTTTCGATCGGCGACTTCATCCTGTCCGGCGGCGAGCCGGCGGCACTCGTGCTGCTCGACGCCGTGGTGCGCCTGCTGCCCGGCGTCATGGGCAATGCGGTATCGGGCGAGGAAGAGAGCTTTGAAAACGGCCTGCTCGAACATCCGCATTATACGCGGCCGCAGAAGTTCGAGGGCCGGCCGATTCCCGAAGTGCTGATTTCGGGCAATCACAGGAAGATCGCGGCGTGGCGGCGGGCCGAAGCGGAGAGGCTGACGAAGGAGCGACGGCCGGATCTTTCAGCCGCTCAGCCCTTATCGAAATAGTAGAAAGCCAGGAACAGGCCGACGGCGATGACGAAGCCGCGCACCGCGTTCTGCGGCACGCGCCTGGCGATCCAGACGCCGGCATAGCCGCCCAGCGCGCCACCCGGGATCATGATGATCGCCTGCAGCCAGGCAATGACGCCGCCCGAGACGAAGACGAGGATGGCAACCGCAGCGATGACCACGGCCAGCATGTTCTTCAGTGCGTTCAGCCGGTGATAGTCGCCGGACTGGGTGAGACCGAGCGTCGCCAGCATCATGACGCCCATGCCGGCGCCGAAGAAGCCGCCATAGACGGCGGTGGCGAACTGCGCCAGCGACCCGACCAGCGAACCTACCGCGGCCTCATGCTCCGGCTTGGG
Organism: Mesorhizobium sp. M0040; assembly: GCF_040323505.1. Lineage (NCBI taxonomy): Bacteria > Pseudomonadati > Pseudomonadota > Alphaproteobacteria > Hyphomicrobiales > Phyllobacteriaceae > Mesorhizobium > Mesorhizobium sp. M0040. The sequence continues at coordinate 96,209 of NZ_JAMYVA010000015.1, read as the reverse complement.
CGCCGGCTTCAGCCATGGCCCGGCAGCGAACAGTGCGGTTGCCGCCAGCAGCAGCCACGGCACCAAGGCGCGGAACGACGGGTTGTCGAGCCCTAGAAGGATAAGCGCGCCAGACAGCGCACCGAGAGCCGAAATGAGGCTGAGCAGCAGTGCGCCGCGCCAGAAATGCTTGATGTCGTGCCAATAGGCGAGCGTCGAGGTGATGTAGCCAGGAAATTGCGTCACCGACGATGTCGCATTGGCGACGATCGGCGGCAGGCCGGCCAGTGTCATGGCGCCAAAGGTTATGAACGTGCCGCCGCCGGCAACGGCATTGACCGCGCCTGATACAAAGCCGGCGAGAAAGAGCAGGACCGCGTCCAAGATTGGCATGAGGGGTGTCGTCGCTGGAGGAAAATGCCTGTCTTCCGGCTTAGGAAGCTTGACGCGCGGGCGCAACCCCCTGGACCACAAGCGATCACGGGATTGCCACAGCGGGCGCCAGCCCAAGAAGCAGCGCAAAAAAGAAACGGCCCAAAAAAGAAACGGCGAAGACGTGACAAAGCGCCGAAATAGCTGTATGTGCGCGCCGAACCGGAAGAAAAATCTGCCAAGAGCGATCTTCTGGCCCGTCAACAATGACGGTGTAGTCGCCCCTGCCCGATGTTCTCGAACAGAAGTTCTCGAACGAAGGGCATAGCCGAGCGGTCGATGCGACTGCAAGGCGAGTGTCGGACGCTCTGACTGTCGGAAGAACAAGAAGTGGATCTATGAGATGGACATCCTCCGTCAGCTTGAGGCCGAGCAGGCCGCCAAGATCGAAGCCAAGCGCAAGCTCCCCGAATTCCAGCCCGGCGATACCGTGCGCGTCCAGGTCCGCGTGACCGAAGGCACCCGCACCCGCGTCCAGGCCTATGAGGGCGTCGTCATCGCCCGCGCCGGCGCCGGCTTCCAGGAAAACTTCACCGTCCGCAAGATCTCCTACGGCGAAGGCGTGGAGCGTGTGTTCCCGGTCTATTCGCCGATGGTCGAGGGGGTCGAGATCGTGCGCCGCGGCAAGGTGCGTCGCGCCAAGCTGTACTATTTGCGTGACCGTCGCGGCAAGTCGGCCCGCATTTCGGAAAACACCGGTGTGCGCGCCCGCAAGCTCAACGACGAAGAGCGCGATGCGCTGAACGCCGAGAAGGCGCGCATCGAGGCCGAGAAAGTGGCCGCCGCCCAGGCGCTGGCCGCCGAGAAGGCCGCGCAGGACGCCGCCGAGAAGAAGGCCGCCGACGAGGCCGCGAAGGCCGCGGAAGCAGCTGCCGCCGAATAAGGCTTTTCAAGAACGTATTTTCGGAAAGGCGGCTTCGGCCGCCTTTTTGTTTCGCGAGGCGGATTCTATTTTGCCGGGCTGCGTCGGCCGCAATCGATACGGATCGTTGCGTAATGCCGCCGTTGAAAGCATTGGAATCCATTTTCGTGCCGAACGCCGCATCGGAGCGGCTTGCAAGGCGCCTGCGGAAAGCTAAAGTCGGCGCCGGATTTCCTGCATGCCTCGGCCGATCGAGGCGGTTCAGTTCCTGGGGAGCATCGTCATGATCAATTCGAAACTGCTGCTGGCCGGCCTGCTGGCTTGCCTTCTCGTGCCTGTCGCGGCTCTGGCGCAGGCGCTGCCCGACCTCGGCGGCAAGAAAGTGGTGGTGGTGACCGAAAACGCCTATCCGCCGCTGCAGTTCATCGATGCCAAGACCGGCAAGCAGATCGGTTGGGAATATGACGCGATGAACGAGATCGCCAAACGGCTGAATTTCAAGGTCGAGTACCAGAATACCTCTTGGGACGCGATGATCCAGGCGGTTTCCGACAATCAGTACAACATCGGCATGACCGGCATCACCATCAAGGACGACCGCAAGCAGAAGGTCGATTTCTCCGATCCGTATATGCGCTCGGAACAGTTCATGCTGGTGCGCGGCGACGAGAAGCGCTTCACCGATGCCAAGACGTTCGCCGTCTTCAAGGACGGGCTGATCGGCGCGCAGGCCGGCACGACGCCCTTCTACACCGCTGTCTACAGCGTGCTCGACGGCAATGAGCAGAACCCGCGCATAAAGCTGTTCGAGACATTCGGCGCGACGGTGCAGGCGCTGAAGGCCGGCGACGTCGACGTCGTGCTCACCGACGGCACTGCCGGCAAGGGCTATGTCGATGCGTCCAATGGCGGGCTGAAGCTGATCGGCGGCCCGCTCGGCACCGAGGATTTCGGCTTCATCTTCCCCAAGGGCTCCGACCTGGTGAAGCCGGTCAACGCGGCAATCGCCGCGCTCAAGGCCGACGGTACGCTCGACGCGCTCAACAAGAAGTGGTTCCTCGACTACAAGATGGGGCAGTAGGCCCGCTTGTTGCGCGCATTTCATGACGATTGTGCGCGGGAACTCGCGCTGACTCTGCGCTCGTACACCCCCCTCTGTCCTGCCGGACATCTCCCCCTCAAAGGGGGAGATCGGATTTCGCATCGGCTTTCGCCAATTTTCAGTGTTGCAGAACGGGCCGCGAGGTCAAAGCTGCCGATCTCCCCCCTGGAGGGGGAGATGGCCGGCAGGCCAGAGGGGGGTGTGACAGAACGCTGCCTTCGTGACTCTGTTATCGGTACCGCTTGATGCCGTCGGCGCCTCTCGCCTCAGCCAAATCCGACTTCCCGTGGTGGCTTGCCGTGGCCGTGGCGATCGCCTTGGCCGCCGCCATCTTCATCGCTGCCAGCGACCTCTATGCCCAGGTCTTCGCAACCGTCGCCAAGGGCATCGGGGTCACCATCTTCGTCACGGTGGTCGCCTTCGCGCTGGCTTGCGCGATCGGCCTCGGCGTCGCGCTGATGGGCCTGTCGGGCTCACGCTGGCTCAGCCAGATCGGCCGCTTCTATGTCGAGATCATCCGCGGCGTGCCGATGCTGGTGCTGTTGTTCTGGATCGCCTTTGCCGGCGCGCCGGCCTTCGTCGCGGCATGGAACGCGCTGACGGCGCCGCTGCAAAGCGCCGGCCTCTTCGGTGAGCTGCTGGTACGCGACGTGTCGTTGCTTTGGCGCGCCGTCATGGCGCTGACCATCGGCTATTCCGCCTTCATCTCGGAGGTGTTCCGCGCCGGTATCCAGGCGGTCGAGAAGGGGCAGATCGAGGCGGCCAAGGCGCTCGGGCTGACGCGCACCCAGCGCTTCCGGCTGGTCATCTTTCCGCAGGCGATCCGCACCATCCTGCCGCCGCTCGGCAATGATTTCGTCGCCATGGTCAAGGATTCCTCGCTGGTCTCGGTGCTGGGCGTCGCCGACATCACCCAGATGGGCAAGATCTACGCCGCCGGCTCGTTCCGCTTCTTCGAAACCTATTCGATCGTCGCCTATATCTATCTCATCCTGACCGTCGGCCTGTCGCTGGCCTTGCGGGCGCTGGAGAAGCGGCTCCGCCACCAGCATGGGGAATAGAAGGCAGGCGAAAACGGCGCTACCATCGAGCGGACGCGACCGGGGAGGACCCATGATCATCGACAAGGCCAATGCGGCGCTGGAAGCGGTCTATACGGCCGACACGCCTGAGACGCTCGCCAAGGCCTATGCGCAATGGGCCGCGACCTATGACGGCGAAACCGCGGCGCTCGGCTATCTCCTGCCGTTCCTGATCACCGCCTGGGTGGCGCGCCACGTGCCGGCGGGCGAAGGGCCGCTGCTCGACGCCGGCTGCGGCACCGGCCTGTCGGGGCCGTCGCTCAAGGCGCTCGGCTACCACGATATTGCCGGGCTCGACCTGTCGCAGGACATGCTGAAAATCGCCGGCAGCCGGCAGGCCTACAGCGAGCTGAAACAGGCGATGCTCGGCGGGCCATTGCCTTGGGCGGACGGGTATTTCCGCGCCTTTTTCTCGACCGGCGTGTTCACCATCAGCCACGCACCGGCGTCGGGCCTGCATGAACTGGTACGCATCACCAGGACGGGCGGCCACGCCATCTTCACGGTTCGCGACCAGGTGTTTGAAAGCGGCGGGTTCAAGGCCGTGTTTGGCGAACTGGAGCAGGCGAAAAAATGGCGGCCGGTCGAGGAGAGCCCGTGGTTTCGCTGCTACGCAATCGCCGAGCCCGACGCGCTGGTGAAGACCTTCGTGTTCGAGGTGCTGTGAAGCGCCTGCGAAGGCAGACGCGATTGCTGAAAAGCCAAAACATTGATATGAGCAGCGCCATGGAAGAGCTTTTTGGCGATCCGGCCTATAAAGGTTTCGTGCTGCAGGACAGGAAACGCCTGCCGTCGCGATTTTCCGCGCGCGTCTGCGGGGCGCTGACCAGCCGACTTAGCTAGGGCAGACTCGCCAGGCTGTTTCGCCGGTCCGACCGGCGTCGTTTTCCCTTTTTAAATCGACGGATTTACGCAAATGAGCGCACCGCGCACCCTCTACGACAAAATTTTCGACGACCATGTTGTCGACCGCCAGGACGACGGCACCTGCCTGCTCTATATCGACCGCCATCTGGTCCACGAAGTCACCAGCCCGCAGGCTTTCGAAGGCCTGCGCATAACCGGCCGCAAGGTTCGGCATCCGGAAAAGACGCTGGCCGTGGTCGACCACAATGTGTCGACCTCGCCCGAGCGCAAGTTCGGCATCAAGAACGAGGAAAGCCGCATCCAGGTCGAGGCGCTGGCCAAGAACGCCAAGGATTTCGGCATCGAATATTATTCCGAGAAGGATATCCGCCAGGGCATCGTCCACATCATCGGTCCCGAGCAAGGCTTTACGCTGCCCGGCATGACCATCGTCTGCGGCGACAGCCACACCTCGACGCATGGCGCGTTCGGGGCGCTGGCGCATGGCATCGGCACCTCGGAAGTCGAGCATGTGCTGGCGACGCAGACGCTGATCCAGCGCAAGGCCAAGAACATGCTGGTGCGCGTCGACGGCGCACTGCCGGAAGGCGTCACCGCCAAGGACATCATCCTCGCCATTATCGGCGAGATCGGCACGGCCGGCGGCACCGGCTATGTCATCGAATATGCCGGCGAGGCAATCCGTGCGCTGTCGATGGAAGGCCGCATGACGATCTGCAACATGTCGATCGAAGCCGGCGCCCGCGCCGGCCTGATCGCGCCCGACGAGACCACCTTCGCCTATGTCAAGGACAAGCCGCGCGCCCCCAAGGGCGAAGCCTGGGACGCCGCGCTCGCCTACTGGAAGACGCTGCAGTCCGACGAAGGCGGGCATTTCGACAAGGTGGTCGTGCTCGACGCGGCAAAGCTGCCGCCGATCGTCTCCTGGGGCTCCTCGCCCGAGGACGTGGTCTCGGTGCAAGGCATCGTGCCGAACCCGGACGACATCACTGATGAGAACAAGCGCACCTCCAAGCAGCGCGCACTCGACTATATGGGCCTGAAGCCGGGCACCAAGATCACCGATATCGAACTCGATCGCGTCTTCATCGGCTCCTGCACCAATGGCCGCATCGAGGATCTGCGCGCCGCCGCCAAGGTGATCGAGGGCAGACAAGTCAATCCGCGGGTCAGTGCGATGATCGTGCCGGGCTCCGGCCTGGTCAAGGAACAGGCAGAGGCCGAAGGCCTCGACAAGATCTTTGTCGCCGCCGGCTTTGACTGGCGTGAGCCGGGCTGCTCGATGTGCCTTGCTATGAACGACGACCGGCTGAAGCCGCATGAGCGCTGCGCCTCGACCTCGAATCGCAATTTCGAGGGGCGCCAAGGCTTCAAGGGCCGGACGCATCTGGTGTCGCCGGCAATGGCCGCGGCGGCGGCGATCGCCGGCCATTTCGTCGACATCCGCGAGTGGAAATAGGGCAGGCGCGCGCAGTCGGATATGAGGAGCCCGAGCCGCAATGCGGTTCGGGCATTCTTCAGTCGGGCCGCCTGACGAATTCGTGGAATCCCTCACGGCGGCCGGGTTGGTCCTTTGCGACGACCAGCGCCAGTTGGCGCTCGTCGAAGAGTTTGAACCATTCGTCCCATTCGACCAGTTCGTAGCCGCCGGCGTTGACCGGGCGTTCGGCCTCATCCTGGTCCTGGTAGGCATGCTGGCCGAAGACCAGCCTCAGCATGGGCTGCGTTCCGGCTTCGGGCGACACGTCGACGATCGCCGGAAAGCCGGCGCGTGCCGCGGCCCATGAGCGAATTGCATCGTGATCGGTCAGCATGATCGTGTCGGCCATCGGAGCGTCTCCTGGTTGCCGTCGTGAAACGCCGCTCGCCGTTCGCGGTTCCGCCCAGCGGCTTTGTCGACGCACCTGTCGTATATTCGCTTTCGCTTAACCGCTTGTTTGGGCTTCCGCTCTAAGGTCCTCCAAGGGGAAGCGAGGGGAAATTACAGCGCTTGGACACCGACCTGCTCATAGCGCTGCTCAATCCAGGCATCGCCCTCACACTCGGCGCGGCATTTCTCGTGCTGTGGTTCTATCAGCGCCACCGTTCCTATCTGGCTGTGCTGGCGGCGGGCTACTCGGCCTCGGCCGCAGGCTTCCTGCTCCAGTATTTCACGCTGCCGGTCGGCATGGCACCGACCAAGCTCATCTCGATCCTGTGCTTCACCTTCGCCACCTGCTGTCTCGCCGGCGCGGTCATTGCGCGCTATGGGCGGCGCGTGCCTTACCCGGCGGTCGGCATTCTGGCCTGCGGCGGCCTGGCCGCGTTCTCGTGGTTTCTTTTTGCCCGGCCGGATCTCACCTGGCGTATCCTTGCCATCAATTTCAGCTTCGGCGGCATCAGCCTGGTTGTCGCCGCCGAGTTGCGCGTGGTGCGCAACAACGGCCCGACAGAAATGATCCTGTTCGTGCTGTCGCTGCTTTCCGGCCTGAACTTCCTGGCGCGGACGCTTGCCGTCGTCATCGCGCATGGGCCGTTCACCAGCTATGAAGGGCTTTACTCCTCGTCCTACTGGACGACGGCTTTGCTGTCGCATGCATTGCTGTCGCTGCTTATTGCGCTTTGCCTGTTCGGCGCCGCCGCGCTCGACGTGATGAAGGCCCTGAAGACCGAAACCCTGACAGACCCGCTGTCGGGCCTGCTCAACCGCCGCGGCTTCGAGGAGCGCGCCATGCTTGTCCTGCAGCACTGTGCCACGGCGCAATTGCCGGTTGCGCTGGTGCTTGCCGATCTCGATCATTTCAAGGCGCTCAACGATCAGCATGGCCACGCGGCCGGCGATCGCGTCATCGCCGACTTCGCTGCCAAGCTTCTGTCGGCTGCAGGTACGCGCGGCGTTGCCGGCCGTATCGGCGGCGAAGAGTTCGCCGTGCTGTTGCCGCTCAGCGACCTTGGCGCGGCAAGACTGTTTGCCGAAGCCATTCGCACGGTCTATTCGGCGGGCAGAATCGACGGACTTCCGCCCGACACAAGAGTGACCGCGAGCTTCGGCGTGGCCGCCCGCACCAGCGACGAAGGGCTGGACCCACTGATGCGCCGCGCCGACGAAGCGCTCTACAAAGCCAAAAGGAGTGGCCGCGACAGCGTATGCCTGTCCTGTCAGCGGCCTGAAACGGTCGTCCTTCCCAATCGGACCAGTGCTGGCTGAGCGTCAGCGGCGGCTTCGAATTAACGTCTTTTTCGCGCGTTGGTGATTTGCTGTTCGGGGGGAGTGCCAAAACGCCATGGGCAGCGCTAATTTCATCCTGATGATCAACCTGTTCGTTGCCGGGCTGCTGGCGGCGGCCTTCATGACGATCGCGGTCTATGACGCCGGCCGGGTGTCGGCACGCTGGCTGGCGTTCGGCTATGTGCTCGGCACGGCTTATTTCGCGATCGAGTTCAGCATTCCTGCCTTCGACAATGCGCGCCCCATGGTTGTCGCCGCCTTTGCCGCCTTCCTTGGCGCTACCGTCGCCTTCAATGGCGGGCTTGCCCATAAATACCGCGTTTCGCCGCCTTGGCCGCCGATGCTGTTCTTCCTGGTCTTCGCCACCCTCGCGGTCTACTTCGTGCAGGACCTGCCACGCCAATCCTTTGTGCGAATGGCGGCCTACCAGCTTCCCTATGCGGCCATGCAGTTCACCGGGCTGGCGATCGTCGTGTCGTCCAGGCAAAGACGCGAGCGGCTCGACTATATGCTGATGGCTGTCCTGGCGGCCAGCACCTTGCAGTTCGCCAGCAAACCCTTCATCGCCCATGCGCTTGGTGGCTGGGGCGCCAACCCGCAATCTTATGCGCAGACCAGCTATGCGTTGGTGTCGCAGTCGGTCGGCACCGTGTTCGGCCTGGCGCTTGCGCTGGTGACATTGGCTATCCTGGTCCGCGACGTGCTCGCCGAGGCGACGTCGAAATCGGAAACCGACACGCTTTCGCGGCTGCTCAACCGTGGCGGCTTCGAGCGCCATGCCGAGATCGCACTGCGTGACGCCATGCGGCGCGCCGTTCCGGCGGCACTGGTCATTGCCGATCTCGACCATTTCAAGCGCATCAACGATACTTACGGCCACGCGTCGGGCGATCGGGTCATCGAGACCTTTGCCGGTTTTCTCCGCGATGCCGCGGCCGACCATCATGTCGCCGGCCGCATCGGCGGCGAGGAATTCGCTATTTTCCTGCCGGGGACCAATCTAGCCGCCGCCCGGCTCTTTGCCGAGGGCACGCGTAGCGCCTTCGGTGCCACGCCGATCGACTGCCTGCCCGCGGATCACCGCTGCAGCGCCAGCTTCGGCGTTGCCGAGCTTGGTCCGGGTGAAAGCTTTTCCGACCTGCTGCGGCGCGCCGACAAAGCGCTCTATCAGGCGAAGGGCAGCGGTCGCGATTGCGTGCGTGTCTCGGTGGGGCCGGCTGTTGCCCTGCCGGCGCCGTCAACCAAGGGCGGCGTGGCCGTCAGCGGCAGGGGCTGAGCTCCGGCATTTCGCCGTCGGAGAGGCCGTACATATAGCTGCGGCCCTTGACGAAAACCGGCGGCCTATAGCAGTCGCCGCCGCGGACATCGTCCGATTCGTTTTCGTAGATCACGTCGGGCTGGCCGGCGCTGGTGTAGTCGGACAATTCCTTGGCCAGCTTGCCCTCGCCAACGAGGATACGCTTGTAGCCGGCGGCACTGTCGATGACGAGATTGCCGAAGGAATCGGCATAGACGCGGTCATGATGGCGCGTCCCGGCGAATGCCGGTGCGACGACGCCGACGGCGAGCGCCGCCAATAGGAACCAGGGAAGGCGCGATCCTGCTGAATTCGAATGCATGGCGTGCTGCTCCATTGCTGAGAGGCAAGCCTCCTCGAATCAGAAATTAACCTTTTATTAACCTTTGTTAAGAGGGCAACCGCAGCAGGGGCGAGGTCTCGGAAAATATGGTTAATACTCGATCGCCCACCGGCCATCATTCGGCCATGCCTTGTTCCCACCATCCCCAGCATCGGGCGCGACTCAAAAAGCATGAAATCCGGTGGCTTGCCGGAGCATCGCGGCGGGCTCGATACGCGGGGGGAAAGCAGCAAATGAGATTACGCCGCACGTTTCGGATGGCGCTGGCCATTCCGCCGCTGCTGGCTGCCGCCGCCTGCGCGCCGCAGACCAGCGCGCCCAAGCTCGGCAACACGGCCGCCGCTTCCGTGTCGCTGGCTCCCGCCGCTAGCGAACCGACGGCACCGCAGCCGCGCACAGCTACTTACAACTGCGCCGACGGTAGCGTGATGACCATCGAGAATCTCGGCACGTCGGTGCGCGTCCTCGGCCAGAACGGCGCCAGCGCCGAGCTGCCGGCGTCACCGGCCAATCAGACCAGCCGTTACGGCGAGGCGCATGACGCAATCGTGATCGATGGGCGTGAGGCGCTGGTGATGAAGGGCGGTGCATCACCGCTGGCCTGCAAGCGCTGATCCGCCCCTTGCGCCAGCCATATTTTGCAGTGCGGCGACATTGTGCCGGCGCAAGGCGACAGTCCTAATCGATTGAAGCTGAAAGCCTCGCTTTCATCAGACTAAATTACGTTTTCGAAACGGTTTTCCGGCTTTGACGCGGTGCAAAAAGAGCATTAGAAACCGGCTGTCCGAAGTCGCAACCGGAAGCGGTAATGCCGCATTCCCACCTGAGGCTCCAGAGACGCCGAACTGGGGGAGCCATGAGCAAATCACCAGCCACCCGCGAATTTGCCAGACGTGAACGGCCGCTTTCGCCGCATCTGACCGTCTATCGGCCGCCGATCACCATGACGATGTCGATCGTCCACCGCATCACCGGCGGGGCGCTCTATTTCGGCACGCTGCTGGTCGCGCTGTGGCTGATGGCGGCGGCGAGCTCGGAGGCGACCTTCAATGCCGTCAACTGGGCCTTCGGCTCGTGGCTGGGACGGCTGGTGCTGTTCGGCTACAGCTGGGCGCTGATGCACCACATGCTGGGCGGTGTGCGCCATCTTATCTGGGACACTGGGGCAGGGCTGGAAAAGCATACGGCATCGAGGATCGCCTGGGCGACGCTTGCCGGCTCGGTCACGCTGACGCTGCTGATCTGGATCGCCGGCTACATGGCGCGGGGAGCCTGACATGAACGGCAAGAACACCGACATGCGCACGCCGCTGGCCAAGGTCCGCGGCCTCGGTTCCGCCCGCGAGGGCACCGGCCATTTCTGGCGCCAGCGGCTGACGGCGATCTCCAACATCCCGCTGGTCCTGTTCTTCGTCGGCTTCCTGATCGCACTCAACGGCGCCAGCTATCTCGAGGTGCGCGCCGCACTTGCCAATCCGTTCGTTGCACTGGTGCTGGCGCTGGTGCTGTTGTCGGTGCTCTACCACATGCGGCTCGGCATGCAGGCGATCATCGAAGACTATGTGCATGGCGAAGGCACCAGGCTGGCGCTGCTCGCCCTCAACACATTCTTTCCCGTAGTCGTCGGCGTCGCTTCGGTCTTCGCCCTGCTTAAACTGGCATTTGGAGGCTGATTTTTTGGCCAAGGACGCGAAGAACGCCAACACGGCTTCCGCCTATAGCTATGTCGATCACAAATTCGACGTCGTGGTCGTCGGCGCCGGCGGCGCCGGCCTGCGCGCCGCGCTCGGCATGGCCGAACAGGGCCTGCGCACCGCCTGCATCACCAAAGTGTTCCCGACGCGCTCGCATACGGTTGCGGCGCAGGGCGGCATCGCCGCCTCGCTCGCCAATATGGGTCCCGACAACTGGCAGTGGCATCTCTTCGACACCGTCAAAGGCTCAGATTGGCTGGGCGACACCGACGCTCAAGAATACATGGTGCGCGAAGCGCCGGCGGCGGTCTACGAGCTCGAGCACTACGGCGTTCCCTTCAGCCGCACCGAGGACGGGAAAATCTACCAGCGGCCGTTCGGCGGCATGATGATGAATTTCGGCGAGGGGCCGCCGGTGCAGCGCACCTGTGCGGCCGCCGACCGCACCGGCCACGCCATGCTGCACACGCTCTACGGCCAGTCGCTGAAGCACAATGCGCAGTTCTTCATCGAGTATTTCGCGCTCGACCTGATCATGGAGCCGGACGGCACCTGCACCGGCGTCGTCGCCTGGAACCTCGACGACGGCACCATCCATCGCTTTTCGGCCAAGATGGTGGTGCTGGCGACCGGCGGCTATGGCCGCGCCTATTTCTCGGCCACCTCGGCGCATACCTGCACCGGCGATGGCGGCGGCATGGCCGCACGCGCAGGCCTGCCGCTGCAGGATATGGAGTTCGTGCAGTTCCACCCGACCGGCATATACGGCGCCGGCTGCCTGATCACCGAGGGCGCGCGCGGCGAGGGCGGCTATCTCGTCAATTCCGAGGGCGAGCGCTTCATGGAGCGCTACGCGCCGTCGGCCAAGGACCTTGCTTCCCGAGACGTGGTCTCGCGCTGCATGACGCTGGAGATCCGCGAGGGCCGCGGCGTCGGCCCGAAGAAGGATCACATTTTCCTGCATCTCGACCATCTCGACCCGGCCGTTCTGCACGAGAGGCTTCCGGGTATTTCGGAATCGGCAAAGATCTTTGCCGGCGTCGACCTGACCAAGGAGCCGATCCCGGTGCTGCCGACGGTCCACTACAATATGGGCGGCGTGCCGACCAATTACTGGGGCGAGGTGCTGAACCCGACGGCGTCGAATCCGGACCAGGTGTCGCCCGGGCTGATGGCGGTCGGCGAAGCCGGCTGCGCCTCGGTGCACGGTGCTAACCGGTTGGGCTCCAACTCGCTGATCGACCTGGTGGTGTTCGGCCGTGCGGCGGCAATCCGGGCCGGCCAGGTGATCGACCGCACATCGGCGATCCCTTCGCCCAACGAGGCCGCCGTCGAAAAGATCATGGACCGCTTCGACCGGCTGCGTCACGCCAACGGCTCGACGCCGACCGCGGTGCTACGCGAAAAGATGCAGAAGGCGATGCAGGAGGACGCGGCGGTGTTCCGCACCCAGGAATCGCTGGAAAGCGGCTGCAGGCGCATTTCGCAGATCTGGGGTGAACTCGGCGACGTCAAGGTGTTTGACCGCTCGATGATCTGGAACTCCGACCTGGTCGAGACGCTGGAGCTGGAAAACCTGATGGCCAACGCCATCACCACCGTCTACGGCGCCGAGGCGCGCAAGGAAAGCCGCGGCGCGCACGCGCGGGAGGACTTTTCGGCCCGCGACGACGCCAACTGGCGCAAGCATACGCTGGCTCGGCTCAACGAGGCCGGCGAGGTGGCGCTCACCTACCGGCCGGTGCACACCGAAACGCTGCTTAAGGAAGCAGACGGCGGCATCAACCCGGCCAAGATCGCGCCAAAGGCCAGGGTGTATTGACGATGGCGCTGGCGGTTGCGGGATATTCCGGCACGCTCCTTCCGGCCAAGCTCGGCCTGAAGGGCGGGATGACCGCGGCCTTCATCGCGCTGCCGGCGGAACTGGACGATCTGGCCGACGCCGTCGATTTTGCCGGTGTCGACCGGCTGGCCAACTGGTCGGCGATTTCGGGCGTTCATGACAAATACGATGCCGTGCATGCTTTCACCCGGCAGCGTGTCGAGATCGAGGACCGTCTTGGCGACGTCGAAGCGGCGATCAAGCGGGACGGCATGGTCTGGGTCTCTTGGCCGAAGAAGGCATCGAAAGTGCCGATCGACGTCACCGAGGACGTTATCCGCACAGAGGCGCTGAAGCTCGACCTCGTCGACGTCAAGGTCGCCGCCGTGAACGAGATCTGGTCCGGGCTGAAGCTCGTCATCCGAAAGGACCTGAGGTAATGGTCGAACTCACGCTTCCGAAAAACTCGAAGATCATGGCCGGAAAATCCTGGCCGAAGCCGGAGGGCGCGACCAACCTGCGCGAATACCGCATCTACCGCTGGTCGCCGGACGATGACGAGAACCCGCGCATGGATACGTATTTCGTCGACATGGACGATTGCGGGCCGATGGTGCTCGACGCGCTGCTCTGGATCAAGAACAAGATCGATCCGACGCTGACGCTGCGCCGCTCCTGCCGCGAAGGCATTTGCGGCTCGTGCGCCATGAACATCGACGGGTCGAACACGCTGGCCTGCACCAAGGGCTGCGACGACATTTCCGGCGCGATCAAGGTCTATCCGCTACCGCACATGGCTGTGGTCAAAGACCTGGTGCCCGACCTCACCAATTTCTACGCCCAGCACGCCTCGATCGAGCCGTGGCTGAAGACGGTGTCGCCCGAGCCGGCCAAGGAATGGCTGCAGAGCCATGAGGACCGCGAAAAGCTCGACGGGCTCTACGAATGCATATTGTGCGCCTGCTGCTCGACCTCCTGCCCGAGCTACTGGTGGAACGGCGAGCGCTATCTCGGCCCGGCGACGCTGCTGCAGGCCTATCGCTGGCTGATCGATTCCAGGGACGAGGCGACGGGCGAGCGGCTCGACAATCTCGAAGACCCGTTCCGGCTCTATCGCTGCCATACCATCATGAACTGCGCCCAGACTTGCCCCAAAGGGCTCAACCCGGCCAAGGCGATCGCCGAGATCAAGAAGATGATGGTGGAGCGACGGGTGTAGGCGGCGGGCGGGTTGCAGCCGAGATCGTCTCGTCCGCAGCGATCCTTCGCGCCCCCTCTGTCCTGCCGGACATCTCCCCCTCAATGGGGGAGATTAGCAGCTTGGAGGACAGCGCCCTTTCTGCAGCCTTGAAAAGTGGCGAAGCGGTGATGACAGCCAATCTCCCCACTAGAGGGGGAGATGTCCGGCAGGACAGAGGGGGGCGCTGTCCCGCCGAGTTCGAAAGGATAGCAAACTTATGACCGATTCCGACCTTCCCATCCTCTCTCCCATCGAAGCCCGCGTGCTCGGCTGCCTTATCGAGAAGAAGGAGCTGACGCCGGACGTCTATCCGCTGACGCTCAATGCGGCACATGCGGCGGCCAACCAGAAGACGGCGCGCGAGCCGGTGATGTCGGTCGAGCTTGCCGAGGTCAGAAGAGCGCTTGGCCAGCTCGAGCAGAAGGGCCTAGTCAGGCAGGTGTTCGCGTCGCGCGTCGAGCGCTACGACCATGTCGTAGCGCAGCGCTTTTCCCTGACCTCGGCGCAGATCGCGCTGCTCGGCCTGTTGCTGCTGCGCGGCCCGCAGACGGCCTATGAATTGCTGGCGCGAAGCGAGCGCATGGCGCGGCTGCCGTCGATCGACGAGCTTCGCGGCAATCTCGATCTGCTGATCGGCCGCAGGCCGCCGCTTGTGCAGCAGATCGACCGTGGTCCCGGCCAGCGCGAGGATCGCTATGTCCATCTGCTCAGCGGGCCGCCGCAGCTGTCGGCTGCCGCAGCGCCCCTGCAGTCGTCCTCGCCGGCGTCGGATCTGGAGACGCGCGTGCAGGCCCTCGAGGAAGAGGTCGCGGCATTGCGCGCCCGCCTCGACGCGCTCGTTGGCGAAAAAAGCCAATAATCATTCGAGAGGTTGGCGGGACAGCGCCCCCCTCTGTCCTGCCGGACATCTCCCCCACGAGGGGGGAGATTGGCAGCTTCGCCGTCCCGCCTCTCATTCAGCGTTGGAGATTGGCGAAAGGCAGGATGACGGCCAATCTCCCCACTCGTGGGGGAGATGCCCGGCAGGGCAGAGGGGGGCGCGAAGGATCGCCCGCTTTCCGCAGACCAGCTCTCACCCGAGCCTGGCGTCGAGCGATACCTTGATGGCGCCGAGCGCCTTCGAGACCGGGCATTCGGCCTTGGCCTTTTCGGCCAATTCCTTGAACTTGGCGGCATCGATGCCCGGCACCTTGCCGACCAGCGTGATCGCGCTGCCGGTGATGCCGGTGCCGGGGACAAGCGTTACCACGGCCTTGGCGTCGAGCTCGGCAGCCGGGGTGCCGTTCTCGGCGAGGAAATGCGAAAGCTGCATGGCGTAGCAGCCGGCATGGGCGGCGGCGATCAGCTCTTCCGGGTTTGTGCCGGATTTGCCGCTCTCGTCCTCGAAACGCATCTTGGCGGAATAGGGAGTGCCCTTCAGCGCCCCGCTCTGGGTTTCGAGTGTGCCCTTGCCTTCCTTGAAACTGCCTTTCCAAACGGCGTTGGCGGTGCGGTCCATCAATTCCTCCTTGATTGTCGTGGCTGAGCCCGTGATCGGCATCCAGTCGACTATAGCGCGCGCGGGAGCGAAGGCCACCCGCGCTTTCGTATCGACAGCAGCATGGTCGGGCAAAATCGCTCGGGAAAAAAATCGCGAAAAAATATGCGTGCAAAAATGTCGACTTCCATCTGTCCCGGCCGTCCTGCGGGCGGCCATGGACTTGGTGGCCGGATGGAGGACCACATGAACAACCTGTTTTCTGCTCACTGGACAAGCACCGGCCACAGGGCCGGTGAACAACAAGCCGACTGGTCGCGCCTGCAGCCTTCCGGCTTCGGCCGATTGCTTGCGGCGATTGCCATTATCGGGATTGCGGTATCTCTTCTCGACTATGCTGCGGCCGGTCTCGATTCTGCGGCAGGCAAGGGCTCCGCGGAGATTTCCGTAGCCTCGTCTTCGGCTTCAAGCCAGGAATGGAGATAAAATGAAGTATGTTTGCCTGGTCTATGGTGAAGAAAAAGATCTCTACGCAATGACGCCCGAGAGGCTGGCCAAGCTCGACGCCGATTCGATGGCCCATGACCGGTCATTGGACCAACGCGGGATGCTGATCATCGCGCAGGCGCTGCAATCGGTGAAAACGTCGAAAACCGTTCGCAGGCGCAAGGGCAAGCGGCTGGTCACCGACGGCCCCTTCGCCGAAACCAAGGAGCAGTTGCTCGGTTTCGTCATGATCGAGGCCGAGAGCCTCGACGAGGCGCTGGAGATCGCGGGCGAGATTCCGCTGGCCGAAATCGGCACGATCGAGGTGCGGGCGATCTACAAGGTGCCCGGGTCATAGAGATGTCTCGATAAGTTCCTCCGCGGAGCGGTGGCGACCAACGACTGGCGCGGGCTTTCGTTTTCTTCGTCGGACGCAACTTTTGCGTGTTGAAGCGAAGCAATACTTCTCCTATCGTCGCCGAGATCGGGGGATTTCGGGGCATGCATATATTGATTGCAGCAATCGGCCTGCTCGGAGCAGCGGGCTTCTGGTGATACCGGCTGAAGATCATGAACGACGCGGCGCGTGAGGTTGCCGACGTCGTTGGTCGCGTGCAGGGCAATGCGCGCCGCAAGAAGCTACGCAAGCAGGCGGCACTCTCGCCGCTGACGGCGATCGACGATCCGGTCGTGGCGGCCGCGACGCTGATCACCGCCATCGTTTCCGAACATGGTCCTGTGCTGCCGCAACGCGAAGCTGCCATTCGATCGGTGATCTCGGAGATTGCCGACAAAAAACAGACCGATGAAGCGGTGATCTACGCCAAATGGGCGGCATCGCAAATTGATGACGCCACGGTCGTCATCGACAAGCTGGCGCCGTTCCTGCGCGAACGCCTCGACGCGGCTGAAAGGAACGATCTGCTGCAGATGGTCGGCCGTGTGGCGGAAGCCGGTGGGCAAAACCTGCAGATTCCCGACCAGCGCATGCTGCGGCTGCGCCAGAAGCTGGGCTTCGAGGTCAACTGACCGAACGGCCAAAGACGCGCACTCGCCAAGCCTAAATCGCCTCGCCCTTCAACAGTTTCGGCGTGTCGCCGGACAGACCCGACGCCTGGCGGATGAAAAACCCCTTCAGCCGGGGCATGCGCTCGACGAGGCCGAGGCCGATGTCGCGCAAAGTGCGCAGCGGGCCGAAATCGTTGGAAAACATCCGGTTCAGCACATCGGTGGTGATGCCCATCTGCACCGTGTCGAAACGCCGCCATTGCTGGTAGCGCTCGAGCACGTCGAGCGCGCCGATGTCCTGGCCGAGCCGGTCGGCCTCGACCACCACTTCGGCCAGCGCCGCCACGTCCTTGAAGCCGAGATTGAGACCCTGTCCGGCGATCGGGTGGATGCCGTGGGCGGCGTCGCCGGCCAAGGCGATGCGCGGCGCGACGAAGGCGCGCGCAATGGTCAGCCCGAGAGGCCAGGCGCGGGGCTTGTCGGCGATATGGATTTCGCCGAGTTTGAGGCCAAAGCGCTGCTCGAGCTCGTATTCTAGGACCAGGGTGTCGCCCGCGACCAGCTTTTCGGCATCCTGCGACCGTTCGACCCAGACGATCGACGAGCGGTTGGTGCCGTCCTTGCCCGGCTTGAGCGGCAGCGTGGCAAACGGGCCCGCGGGAAGGAAATGCTCTTCGGCGCGGCCGTTGTGCGGCCGCTCGTGCGCCACCGTGCAGACGATGCCGGACTGGCCATACTCCCATTTCACCGTCTTGATGCCGGCCATGTCGCGCAGCTTCGAATTGACGCCGTCGGCGGCAACCAGCAGCCGCGCCTTCAGCGTCGCGCCGTCGGCAAGATGCACCGTTATGCCGGCGCCGTTGATGTCGAAGGCGCTGACGGCGACGCCTTCGATGATGCCGATGCCGAGTTGTTCGGCGCGCCGGCGCAAGGCGCCGTTCAAATCCTTGTTGGCGACCATATGCGCAAAGGGTTCGCCGGGCGCGACCTCGCCGTCGAAGGTGAGGAACACCAGGCGGACGGGATCGGATGTGCGCGAATCGGTGACAATCATTTCGGTGATTGCCTGCGCCTCCGGCGCGATCTCATTCCAGACGCCGAGCTGGTCGAGCATGCGGCACGCGGCGGCGGCAATCGCCGAGGCGCGGCCGTCCTTCTGCCAGACGCCGGCGGGTGCTGCATCGACGACGGCGACGGCGAGGCTCGGCCGCGCCTGCTTCAGCGACACGGCGGCGGCCAAGCCGATATAACCGGCGCCGGCGACCAGAACGTCGAGCGAATTCTTGCTGTCGACCATGGGCAATTCCTTTCGCAGCCTGACTGTCGCCGGGCATTCCGCCCTTGACTGCCCGCTGTTCCTGTCGGAAACCGCCATGGTAATTTTGCGGCGAGGTCAAGATGACGGCAGCCATGGACGAGCTTCTCGGCATTCTCGACCTCGAGCAGCTGGAACACAACCTGTATCGTGGTCGCAGCCCCAAGCTCGATTGGCAGCGCATCTTCGGCGGCCAGACCATCGCCCAGGCGCTGGTCGCCGCGCAGCGAACGGTCGAGCCCGAGCGCCACGTGCATTCGCTGCATGGCTATTTCATGCGGCCGGGCGACACCAAGGTGCCTATCATTTACGAGGTCGACCGCATCCGTGACGGCGGCTCCTTCACCACGCGCCGCGTCGTGGCGATCCAGCACGGCCAGGCGATCTTTTCGCTGGAAGCCTCGTTCCAGCAGGATGAGGTCGGCCTGGAACATCAGGTGCCGATGCCGCAGGACGTGCCGGCGCCCGACACGTTGCTGTCGCAGCGCGAATTGCTGGGCAAGTTCGGCGAAGCCGTGCCCGACGGCATCAAGCGCTATTGGGAGCGCGACCGGCCGATCGAGATGAAGCCGGTGATGCTGAAGCATTATACCAGCCGGGAAAAGCTCGAGCCGAAGCAGAACATCTGGATCCGCACCACCGGCCCGGTGCCGGCCGACCGCGCCACGCAGGCGGCCGTGCTCGCTTACCTCTCGGATATGACTCTGCTCGACACCTCGACCTTTGCCCATGGCCGCGCCATTTTCGATCGTGATATCCAGGCAGCCAGCCTCGACCACGCCATGTGGTTCCACCGCAGCCATCCGCTCGACGACTGGATGCTGTACACGCAAGACAGCCCGTCGACGCAAGGATCGCGTGGCTTTACCCGCGGCTCGCTGTTTGCCCGCGACGGCACCTTGATCGCCTCGGTTGCCCAAGAAGGACTCATCCGGCTGAAGCGGCCGCCTGCGGAGTAGGCATTTTTCGAAATTTGCCTATTTTTTAAGCATATGCACTGCCGCGCCTGTGAACAGGCAGCTGCCAGACCTTCTCGATTTCGTTGTTTAACAACAGCTTAACACCCTGCTTCGGCAATTGGCACGGAGCTTGAATCCTAGCGGGCACTCTCCGGCTCTCATGGGGATCGGCGAAGTCGTGCAAACGCGGGGACCCGCAACAGCAAAGGGTGAAACCTTATGAAGATCGTGATGGCAATCATAAAGCCGTTCAAGCTCGACGAGGTGCGCGAGGCGCTCACCGCAGTCGGCATCCAGGGCCTGACCGTCACCGAAGTAAAAGGCTACGGACGTCAGAAGGGGCACACGGAAATCTATCGCGGGGCGGAATACGCGGTCAGCTTCCTGCCGAAGATCAAGATCGAAGTCGCGGTCGCTGTCGACATGGTCGACAAGGCCGTCGAAGCCATCACTGCGGCGGCCAAGACCGGCCAGATCGGCGACGGCAAGATCTTCGTTTTCGGCATCGACCAGGCGGTGCGCATTCGCACCGGCGAAACAGACACCGACGCGCTTTGAGCTGCGGATACGTATTCCAATGGAGAGTTCAATGAATATTCCTTCCACCTTGAAGATAACGGGACGCGCGGCCGTTTTAGGTTCGCTCGCTCTCGCTGCACTGGGCACGGTTGCTGCGTTCGCGCAGGAAGCGGCACCGGCGGCACCGGCTGCCCCTGCGCCCGCGCTCGACACCGGCAACACAGCCTGGATGCTGACCTCGACGGCGCTGGTGCTGATGATGACCATACCGGGCCTGGCGCTGTTTTATGGCGGCATGGTGCGCAAAAAGAACGTGCTCGCCACCATCATGCAGAGCTTTGCCATCACCTGCCTGGTGACGGTGCTGTGGTTCATGTTCGGCTACTCGCTGGCCTTCTCGGATGGCGGCGGCATGAATGCCTATCTCGGCGGCTTCTCGAAGTTCTTCCACAACGGCATCACCACCTCCTCGCTGTGGCTGCCGGGCGTGGCGAACATTCCTGAGTTCGTCTTCTCGATGTTCCAGATGACCTTCGCCATCATCACGCCGGCGCTGATTGCCGGCGCCTTCGCCGAACGCATGAAGTTCTCGGCGCTGCTCATCTTCATGGGCGCGTGGCTGCTGGTGGTCTACGCCCCGATCGCGCATTGGGTGTGGGGCGGCGGCTTCCTCGGCACAGCCGGCGTTCTCGATTTCGCCGGCGGCACGGTCGTTCACATCAATGCCGGTGTTGCCGGCCTGGTCTGCGCGCTGGTTCTCGGCAAACGTGAAGGCTACGGCACCACCAACATGGCGCCGCACAACCTCGTCTACTCCGTCATCGGCGCTTCGCTGCTGTGGGTCGGCTGGTTCGGCTTCAACGCCGGCTCGGAACTGGCCGCCGACGGCCTTGCCGGTGCCGCAATGCTGAACACCCAGGTTGCCGCTGCTGCTGCGGCGCTCGCCTGGATGTTCGCCGAATGGATCGTCGCCAAGAAGCCGAGCGTTCTCGGCATCATCTCGGGCGCCGTCGCTGGCCTGGTCGCGGTGACGCCGGCTTCCGGCTTCGTCAATCCGACCGGCGCCTTCATCGTCGGCATCGTCGCCGGCGTGCTCTGCTACGTCTCGGCCGTCAAGCTCAAGCACGCGTTCGGCTATGACGACTCGCTCGATGCATTCGGCGTGCACGGCATCGGCGGCATCATCGGTGCATTGCTGACCGGCGTGCTCGCCGATCCGGCGATCAACAGCCTCGGCTCGGGCGCCTCTGTCGGCAAGCAGCTCTACGGTATCGTCTTCACCATCCTGTGGACGGCGATCGCGAGCTTCGTGATCCTCTACATCGTCAAGGCGCTGGTCGGCCTGCGTCCTTCCACCCCGGAAGAGGTCGAAGGCCTCGACATCAGCCAGCACGGCGAAGTGGTGCCGTAAAGGTATTGGCTGGTACCGGCGTTTTGCCGGTGCCGGGAAGATCCCGTCGTGATGCTCCCGAAAGGGCTCACGCCTTGAGGCCCGGAAGATTTCCGGGCCTCTTTTTTGCGCGCGGATGGCCGTGATGGCTCGATCACGGTCGCTTGATCAAGGTGCTCGATCCGCCGGCGGCGTGAAACATCGGCCGCAGCGGCTTCGAACTGTGGTGGCGGTCGCCCGTACCGGTGACGCAGAATGCCCATGGTTAATGCGCCCTTAACCTTCCCGCCGCTAGTCTGACAGCCGAATCTGCCGTGTTGCGCGTCCGCGCCCGGCCGGGCAACGACAGACGAGGAAGAGCATGCGTTCAGGGGCTTCAGCACCGCTTGCGCTGGCCGATACGGGGCACGGCATCCGGGCGTTCGCGAGGCGCCAGGTCGGGCGCCTGGTCGGTGCCGGGCTGTTTGCTCTGGTTGGCTTCGGCGTCGCCGCCCTTGCCACCTGGAACGTCGCCGATCCGAGCTTTTCGCACGCCACCGATAATATCGTCACCAATGCAATGGGTTATGCCGGCGCCGTCTTTTCCGACATTGCCATGCAGTTCTTCGGACTTGCCGCCGTTGCGGCGCTGGTGCCGGCGGTGATCTGGGGATTTCTGCTGTTTACCGCGCGCGGCGTCGACCGGCTGCCGAAACGGGCGCTGGCCTGGTTCGGGTTTTCGCTGCTTGGCGCGGCAATTGCCGGCTGCGTGGTGCCGCCCAAGACCTGGCCGCTGCCGACCGGCCTCGGCGGCGTCTTCGGCGACATGGTGCTCAATATCCCGGGCCTGGTCATCGGCGGCTATCCGACCGGCCTCGTCGCCAGCGTGCTCGCCGTGCTCCTGGCAGCGCCGGCGCTGTGGGTATTCTTGTATGGCTCGGCGCTGATTTCGCGCAAGAACGGCTTTGCGGTCCTCGAACAGCCTGCAGTGCCCGATCCGCAGGACGACCTGCTTTTCGACAATGAAGAGGACGAGGGCGACGAAGGTATATTGGCGCTTGGCGCCATCACCCACTGGTGGCTGTCGCTGCGGGCCTATCTGCGCCGCCGCGCCGCGCGCCGGCGCGAGCGCGACGATTTCGAGCCGGAGATGGAACCGCGGCCCAGCGCCTGGCGGCGGGCGGCCGAACGGGTCGAATCGGCCGAGTTCGCCGAGGCGCGGATGAGCCCGGGCGGGCGCGCCCGCGTCGAGCCGGAATTCTTCGCCGCCATGGTCAACGACCGCAGTGCCTCGATCGACCCTGACGATGCCGACGTCTTCGATAACGACGACAATGACGACGACATGGATTTCGCGCCCGAGCCGGCCGGCCAGCGCCGCGCGGCGCCGACGGCGAAGGTGCAGAACTTCCGTTCCGACGCGGCGACACGCGTCGAGGCGCCGGCGCCGCGGCCGGCCCCCGGCGCCCGCGTCCAGCGCGAGGCGCAGACTTCGCTGATCGGCTCGGAAAAATTCGAGATGCCGTCGCTGCACTTCCTGTCGGAACCAAAGAACGTGGTGCGCGACGCCAGCCTGTCCAAGGACGCGCTGGAGCAGAACGCCCGCCTGCTCGAGGGCGTGCTGGAGGATTTCGGCGTCAAGGGCGAAATCATCCATGTGCGTCCGGGTCCGGTCGTCACGCTCTACGAGCTGGAACCGGCGCCCGGCATCAAATCGTCGCGGGTCATCGGCCTGTCCGACGACATCGCCCGCTCGATGAGCGCCATCGCCTGCCGTGTCGCCGTGGTGCCCGGCCGCAACGCGATCGGCATCGAATTGCCGAACGCCAGGCGCGAGACGGTCTATTTGCGCGAGATCATGGCCAGCCGCGATTTCGAAACCACCAAGGCCAAGCTGGCGCTGGCGCTGGGCAAGACCATCAATGGCGAGGCGGTGATCGTCGACATCGCCAAAATGCCGCACGTGCTGGTCGCCGGCACCACCGGCTCGGGCAAGTCCGTCGCCATCAACACCATGATCCTGTCGCTGCTCTACCGGCTGACGCCGCAGGACTGCCGGCTGATCATGATCGATCCAAAGATGCTGGAGCTCTCGGTCTATGACGGCATTCCGCATCTTCTGACGCCGGTCGTCACCGATCCGAAGAAGGCGGTGGTGGCGCTGAAATGGACCGTGCGGGAGATGGAGGACCGCTACCGCAAGATGTCCAAGGTCGGCGTCCGCAACATCGACGGCTTCAACGCGCGCGTGCAGCAGGCCGAGAAAAAGGGCGAAAGGATCTCGCGCACCGTGCAGACCGGCTTCGACCGCCAAACCGGCGAGGCGATCTACGAGACGGAGAACCTCGACCTCGAGCCGATGCCCTACATCGTCGTCATCATCGACGAGATGGCCGATTTGATGATGGTCGCCGGCAAGGACATCGAAGGCGCGGTGCAGCGCCTGGCGCAGATGGCGCGCGCCGCCGGCATCCATGTCATCATGGCGACGCAGCGGCCGTCGGTCGACGTCATCACCGGCACCATCAAGGCGAATTTCCCGACCCGCATCTCCTTCCAGGTGACATCGAAGATCGACAGCCGCACCATCCTGGGCGAGCAGGGCGCCGAACAGCTGCTCGGCATGGGCGACATGCTCTACATGGCCGGCGGCGGCCGCATCCAGCGCGTGCACGGTCCCTTCGTCTCCGACGACGAGGTGGAGAAAATTGTCGCGCATCTGAAGCTGCAGGGCGTGCCGGAATATCTCGACGCCATCACCGAGGACGACGACAAGGATGACGACGAGCCGACGGGCAAAGGCAGTGGCGGCGGCGACGGCGGCAATTTCGAGGATTCCGACGATCCCTACGACCAGGCGGTCGCGGTGGTGCTGCGCGACGGCAAGGCCTCGACCAGCTACATCCAGCGCCGGCTCGGCATCGGCTACAACCGCGCCGCCTCGATCATCGAGAAGATGGAGAAGGAAGGCATTGTCGGCCCGGCCAACCATGCCGGAAAACGCGAAATCCTGGTGCCGACGGAGGACGACAAGTTCTAGAGCGCGTCCGCGCCGGCAACTTTGAACCTTTTGGCGCGTTGCAGCGGACGGGCGCCGTGCGGCCCGCCAAACTTAAGCCCAACTGGGGGGCCAGACCAATATAACGAGCAAGCAATCAGATGATGGTGACCGGCATGAAAAACGCAACTCTCGCCCCAAGCAGGGATTTCGCCCCAACCCGCCGGCAGGTGCTCGGCCTCGGCCTGGTCCTGGCCGGTGCGGCGGCCGCCAACCTCGTGCCCGGCTTCCAGTTGCTGGCGTCGGCGCAAGCAGCGGTTCCGGCGACGGCGCAGAAGATCGCCGATCATTTCTCCTCGGTCAAATCGATGAGCGGCGAGTTCGTGCAGTTCGGACCCAAGGGCGAGCAGACCGGCGGCAAGTTCTTTCTGGAACGGCCGGGCAAGATCCGCTTCAATTACGACGGCGCCTCGAATTTCAGAGTGATTTCCGACGGCAAGTCGGTGGTCATCCTCAACAAGAAGCTGCGGACCTCCGACCTCTATCCGCTGTCGAAGACGCCGCTGAAGCTGCTGCTCGACGACAAGATCGATCTGTCGGGCGGGCGCGTCAGAAGCGTCAAGGAAGAGGACGATCTCACCACCATCCAGCTTGCCGACAAATCGGTGTTCGGCAATTCGAAGATCACCATGATGTTCGATCCGAAATCTTATGAATTGCGGCAGTGGACCATCACCGATGCGCAAGGCAAGGACACGACGGTGATGATCTTCAACACCAAGGAGGGCGTCAGCTTCGCCCCCGACACCTTCGCCATCGACTATACGGCGAACCGCGAGCTGAACACCAAGACGCGGTAACTTTCTACTGCTGCGGGATGGCTTTTCCGCGTTGGTGCAGGCGGCTTGTTTTTGCGGTGCGCGGCTGGCAGTAGTTTCCGCGATTGACTTCCGTCGGACCAATCCGGCGGATCTCGCGTTATCCGGAACCCACATGCCGTTTTCCGTCGCTACCTGGAACATCAACTCCGTCCGGCTGCGTATGCCGATCGTCGAACGCCTGCTGGTCGAGCAGGCGCCGGACGTGCTCTGCCTGCAGGAAACCAAGGTTCCGGACGAATTGTTTCCGGAGAAAGCGTTCCGCAAGCTCGGCTACGAGCACATCGCCTTCCATGGCCAGAAGGGCTATCACGGCGTTGCCACCATAGCGCGGCGGCCGATCGAGGTGGTCGAAAAGCGCCGCTTCTGCGAGATCGACGACAGCCGGCATCTGTCGGTCACCGTCAACGCCGGCGGCAAAACGATCCTGCTGCACAATTTCTACGTACCGGCCGGCGGCGACGAGCCCGACGCGGCCGTCAACCGCAAGTTCAAGCACAAGCTCGATTTCGTTGCCGAGATGAACGCCGTCCGCGCCGAGCATGACGAGCACTCCGGCTCGATCCTGGTCGGCGACCTCAACATCGCGCCGCTCGAGCACGATGTCTGGTCGCACAAGCAGCTCCTCAAGGTCGTCAGCCATACGCCGGTCGAGACGGAAAACTTCGAGGCAATGCGGCTCGCCGGCGACTGGATCGACCTGATGCGGCTCAATGTGCCTTACGAGGAGAAACTCTACACCTGGTGGAGCTATCGCGCCCAGGATTGGCAGGCCTCAAATCGCGGCCGCCGCCTCGACCATGTCTGGTCGTCGCCAAACCTGGTGCCGCATTTTGCCGGCTATGAAATCCTGCGGCCGGCGCGCGGCTGGGAACGGCCCTCGGACCATGTGCCGGTGATCGGGCGTTTCAACCTGGATTAGCTTTGTCTCGCCTTAACAACTCAGCGAAACCTGAAACTATCCGCGATGTAGTCGGGACGGGCGTTCAGCGTGGCGAAAACGTCCTCCAGGTCAGGCGCCCCCGCCAATATGCCCGACAGGACCAGCGTCGTCGCGACGCCGACGCCGTTGCCGCCGGCGATGTCGTGCTCGACGCTGTCGCCGACGCAGACCACGCTGTCGCGCTCCGGGTGGCCCGCCAGTGCCAGCGCTGCCTCGAATATCTGCGGATTGGGCTTGCCAATGCGCGCCACGCTGCCGCCGAGGCTCTCATAGAGATCGGCGAGCCGGCCGGCGCCGAAGCGAGGGCCGACGGCAGTCAGCATGATCTTGTCGGGATTGGTGCAGAAGCATGGCACCCGCCGCGCCGCCGCCGGACCAAGAAGCCGGCGATAATGGTCGAGGTCGTAGCGATCGCCCTCGCTGGCGGAAATCAGCACCAGTTCGGCATCGTTGCCGTCCTTGGCCAGGACGAAGGGCAGGCCGTCGACAGCCGAACGGTCATTGTCGCGGCGGATCAGCAGGCATTTTGTCTGCGGGCGCAGGGCTCCGGATGCTGCCATTTGGTGGAAGGAGCGCCACGCCACCTCGCCGGAGGAGACAAAGTGATCCCAGCTTCCCGGTTCGAAGCCGAGCTTCAGCAGGCGGCGCTCATTGGGTTGCGCCCGCTTGCCGGAATTCGAGATCAGTACGATGGTCTTGCCGGCGCGCTTGAGTGCCGACAACGCTTCGACAGCACCCGGATAGGCGCTGGTGCCGTCGTGCAGCACACCAAATTGGTCGAGCAGGAACACCTGATAGCGGTCGGTCAGCGCGGCGATGCCGTCGAGGTGTTGAATTGCCTTGGCCGTCATAAAAGCCCCGCTGCGCTTGCGCCCATCAGCGCCAGCCGCGCCGTGCCGGCAGCGGCCTCCTCCGAAAGAGCCGGCACGAGAGCGACGCCAAGCTTGCGCTGCCGGATCGCTGTCCAGGCCGGATTGGCCGCACCGCCGCCGACGCTCCTGACCGATGTCAGCCGGGGGGCGCCGAGTTCGGCAAGCCGGCGATAGCCGAGCGCTTCGATCGCCGCAATACCCTCGAACATCGCTTTCAGATAGTCGGCGTCGTCGGCGGGCCGCGGCTCGAGGCGCGGCGGCAGCGCCGGATCGGCTATGGGGAAGCGTTCGCCCGGCGCCGGCAGCGGGTAATAATCGAGGCCGGTCTTCGTCGCCGGGTCGATTTTTTTGCTGAGTTCGACAATGCGGGCGACGGGGAAATGCTGGGCCAGCACCTTGCCGCCGGAGTTCGAGGCGCCGCCCGCCAGATAGGTGTCACCCAGCCGATGGCTGTAGATGCCGAATTGCGGCGCCGAGATCGGCCGGTCGGAGAGGATCTTGATGGTCAGCGACGAGCCGAGCGCGGTAACGCCGTCGCCCGCGGCACTCGCACCGGTCGCCAGGAATGAGGCGCAGCCATCCGTCGTGCCGGCAACGATAACCACGTCGCGCGGCAGGCCGAACATTTTCGCAGCGCTGGCGGTGAGCGTGTCCGTGACATCGCCCGGCCGCACGATGCGGGGCAGGAATTCCATGCGCACGCCGGTCGCCGCGATCCAGTCCGGCCAGCGCCGGGCCTCGACGTCGTAGCCGGTCTTCAGGGCGTTGTTCTCGTCGCTGACATCGAAGCGGCCGGAAAACTGTCCGGCGATCCAGTCTGCCTGGTGCAGCACAGTGGCGACGCCGGGCAGGTGCTGGAAAGACAGCGCCTTGGCGAGACCGGAGGTCGCCCCAAGTGCAGCGCTCGTTGCCGGTGCCGCGCCGGCTATTGCTGTCAGAATAGTGTCGTCAGCGACCTTGTCGTTGTACATCAGCGGTTCGGCCAGCGGCCGCCCGGCGCCGTCGACCGGCAGCAGCGTGCCCGACGTACCGTCGACGGCGATCGAGCGCACTGCCGCACGATCGATACATTTGAGCAGTTCCGCCAACGCCGCGCCGACCGCCTCCCACCATATGGCGGGGTCGCGGCCGTTCGGCCCAAATCGCTCGAGGGCAATAGCGGAATGCGCGGCAATGGAAAAATCCGGACGCATGGCGACGGCGCGCGCGCCGGATGTGCCGATGTCGATGCCGATGGCAAGCGGGCCAGACGAACGCGGCATGTCAGCTGCCTCCGGCATTGAGTTTCTGACGATATTTTTCGGCGTCCCAGTTGATCAGCTCGTCATTCTCCGCCGCTGTCAGATAATTCAGCTTCGCCGCGACATCGATCCGCGCTGTCACGTCGGAAAGGCAGCGCTGCATGGCGTCGGCACCGGCGCCGGCGTCGCCGCGCATCAACACGCCGAGTCCAGGAAACAGGATCGCCGCGGGTGCGGCGCCGCAGCGCTCGATGACGCGCTTCACACCCTCGTCCGGTCTCGCCACGACCGAGCCTTCGCCGAGAAAGATGACGTGGTCGGGGTAGAGGCTGCCACCCGAAGCCATGCGGCAGCTTTCGGCGTCGATCGCCACCGCATGCGCCTCAACGTCCGCCGGCAATCTGTAGTCGCTGTCGCCGGCGCGCGCCGTCAATGCCGCGATGTCCGGTTCCGCCACCTGGCGCGGCGGCCGCGCCAACAGTCGTGTCACGCGCCGCAGCAGCATGTCGGCCGCGGCGACGGTCTCGGCTGCAACGACCAGGCCGTGATTGCCGAGGATCAGGATATCCACGCCTGGCCGAAGGCGCTCGGCTATACCCTGCGCGAGTGGCAGTCCCGGCCGGCGATAGGGAATATACGCCCATTGATGGCCGTCGAGCCGCCTGGCGGCCTCGGCCTCGCAGTCGGCCTGCACGGCCAGCGAAATGGTCTCGACGCAGTGAACATGCAGAACGATGCGCTGCGGCATCAGCGCATGCACGGTGGTCTCGATCGACGGGCGCAAGCCGCGCGCGTTGAGGGCGTCGACAGTGAAGGCCTGCGGCTGTTCGGCGGCCGGGTCGCGCCGTTCGATGGCGTCGAGCAATGGCGGGATGCCGACCGGCACCATGATGTCCGCGATGAGCGCGTCCTTCAGCCAGGTGCCGGAGGCCTTGATCCAGAGCGTGTCGCCGGCTTTCAGCGAGGTGTTGCCGCCGGCGGCCTGGGTCAGATGCGGGTCGCTGCCGATGGCGGCCGAAAGCGACCGCAGCGCTGCCAGTTCCTGCGCATCCGCACTGATCGTCATCGAAATTCCTCCACAAACCGGCCGCGTGGCCACGGCTTTGGACGTCCCGGTGCCGGGACGAAGACCGACGCTGGTATCGCAGATGCGAGTAAGTTACGTCAACAGTGATGTTATCGCGTCAGATCAGGCTTGCAATCCGAGGCGTGTTGAGTAAGTTGCACCAATTGCCGTGCAAAATGGCAATGACGTGCAAAATGCTTGGGAGGCAAGTGCATTGGGAGGTAAGGGTTGAGCGACTCCGGCCGCCAGCGCCAGATTGTCGAGCTTTTGCGGGACCGGCCTTTCGCATCGGTGCGCGAGCTGCAGGAACGGCTTGGCGTGTCGGCGGCGACAGTGCGGCGCGACATCGACAAGATCGACGAGGCCGGCGAAGCGCGCAAGGTCTATGGCGGCATCTCGGCGCTCGATGGCGCTTCGCAAGCCGGCGTCGCCTATGCCAGGCCCTATGACGAGAACCGCGACCTCGCCGTCGAGGCCAAGCGGCAGATCGCCGCTCTCGGCGCCACCATGGTGCGCGACGGCGACGCGGTCATCGTGCATGGCGGTTCGACCTGCTTCCATCTCGGCGTCAAGCTCGCCGACCGCAACATCCGGCTCTACACCAACTCGATGCCGCTCGCGGCCTATCTCAGCGACCACGGCCATTGCAGCCTCACCGTCGCCGGCGGCGAACTGCACCGCGAGCCGGGCATCATCCATTCGCTGACGCAGACGGTGCCGTTCTACGCCTCGAAGTTCTTTCTCGGCGCGCAAGGCATCGGCCAGGAAGGCCTTCTGGAATCGCACCCGCTGCTGGTCCGCTCGATCGTCGAGCTCAGCCTCTGCGCCGACCAGATCGTCGTGCTGGCCGACAGCCGAAAACTGTCGATCCACGCGCGCAATGTGGCACTGCCGCTGTCGCGGATCGGCACGCTGGTCACCGATGACGGCCTGTCCGAGACAGATGCCCGCATGCTCGAAGATGCCGGCGTCATGGTGCGGATCGCGGCTTCCTCGGGAGGCGCCCAGTGAACATCGCCGTCCTCGATTTCGGCAAGACCAATTCGAAGCTGTTCGTCTTCGGCCAGGACGGACAGATCCTCGACGAGCGCCGTACCCAGCCGAGCTGGATCCGCAAAGGCGGCTTCAGCGTGCTCGACGAGCCAGCGCTGCACGACTGGGCGGCCCGCGCCATCGATGATGCAGTCGACACGCATGGCGTGGAAGGGCTGATGGTATCCGGCCATGGCTGCACCTTCGCGTTGGTCGACGAAGCCGCGCTGACGCATCCGATCCTCGATTACGAGCAGGAACCGCCAGCTGAAATCGCCGCGCAGATCGACCGCCGCATTCCGGATTTTGCCGAGACCTTTTCGCCGCGCCTGCCGCTTGGCTTCAACTACGGCCGCCACATGTTGTGGCTGAAGGAGGTGGAGCCCGGTGCCTTCGCCACAGCGAAATCGATCCTCGGCTACCCCCAATATTGGAGCTGGCGGTTTGGCGGCCGGCCGGTATCGGAAGTGTCGTATCTTGGCTGCCACTCGCATTTATGGGCGCCGCGCAAACGCGATTTCAGCTCGCTGGTCGATGCCGAGGGCTGGCGCGGCCAGATGCCCGCCTTCGAGCGTGCCGGCGCGGTGATCGGCGAGCAGCGCTTCGGCCAGGCCGCGAAGCCAGTCGCCATCCATAATGGCGTCCACGACAGCAATGCCGCGCTCCATGCCTACCGCCGGCAGCAGCTCGGGCCGGTGACCGTGGTCTCGACCGGCACCTGGGTGGTCGTGCTCAATCCGGACTGCCCGCTCGACGCACTCGACGGCGAGCGCGACATGCTGGTCAATGTCGATGTCGATGGCGGCCCGGTGCCAACCGTCCGGTTCATGGGCGGACGCGAATTCGCCACGATCAGCGCCGGCTGGCAGGGCGCAATCGCGCCGTCATCGATACAACGGGTGATCGACGCCGGCATTATGGCGCTGCCGAGCTTCGCGCCCGGCGGCCCGATGCCGCACCGCCGCGGCGAACTGGTCGGGCGTACGCCCAATGCCGAGGAACGCGCGGCCATGGCGCTGCTCTATGTCGCGCTGATGGTCGATCTGTGCCTCGAGCTGATCCATTCGGACAACACAGTGATCGTCGACGGCGGCCTGAACAATGGCGGGCTGCTTGCCGCGTTGCTGGCGCAGTTGCGGCCCGGGCAGGCTTTCCTGCAGGGCGCAACGCTGGAGGGCAGCGCCACCGGTGCTGCCGCACTTGCCTTCGAAAGCGTCGGACGCGAGTTTGCCACCGAAGCGCCGGAGGCGGTGCATGCGGCAAGTTTCAGCGGCCTTGCCGGCTATCGCAACGACTGGCGCGACCTTGCCGCCGACCGGGCTGTGGCCAGCGCAGCTGCAGGAGGTGCGCGATGAGCGCCGCCGCCCGGATCGAGACGGTGCGCCAGCCGGTGCTGGAGATGCGCCACATCTCCAAGACGTTCGGTGCGATCCGCGCCTTGCACGATGTGTCGCTGACCGTTCACGCCGGCGAGCTGCACGCGCTGATGGGCGAAAACGGTGCCGGCAAGTCGACGCTGATGAAGGTGCTGTCCGGCGCCTACCGGCCGGACCCCGGCGGCGAAATCCTGATCGACGGCGTGCCGGCCGCGACTGGCGACCCGATCAAGGCGCGCGCCGCCGGCATTGCGGTCATCTATCAGGAGCTGTCGCTGGCGCCTAATCTGTCGGTAGCGCAGAACATTTTTCTCGGCAACGAGCCGCGACGGTTCGGCGTTGTCGACCGCGAGCAGTGCAATCGGCGCGCCAGCGAGATCATCGCGCGGCTCGGCGTGACCTTCTCGGCGCGCACTCCGGTCGCAAGCCTGTCGCTCGGCGAGCGACAGCTGGTGGAAATCGCCCGCGCGCTGTCGACCAATGCGCGCATCATCGTCATGGACGAGCCGACCACGTCGCTGACCTCGCGTGAGACCGACCGGCTGTTCGAGGTGATCGCGACGCTGAAGTCGCAAGGCATCGCCATCATCTACATCAGCCACCGCATGGAAGAGGTCTACCAGCTCGCCGACCGCGTCAGCGTGCTACGCGACAGCGGCTATGTCGGCACGCTCGACCGCGCCGACCTGAACGCCTCGCGCCTGGTATCGATGATGGTCGGGCGCGATCTGTCGACGTTCTACAAGAAGGATCACCGTCCGCCGGACAGCAAGCGCGCCATCGCGCTGTCGGTGCGCGGCATGTCGGACGGCAATCTCATAAAGAATTGTTCCTTCGACCTCCACAAGGGCGAGGTGCTGGCACTGGCCGGCCTGGTCGGCTCGGGCCGCACCGAACTGGCACGGCTGATCTTCGGCGCCGACAGGCACACATCAGGCACGCTGGAGCTCGGCGGCAAACCGATATCCATCGGTTCGCCGAGCGAGGCGCTCGATGCCGGCATCGCCTACCTGACCGAGGACCGCAAGCAACTTGGCCTGTTTCTCGACATGTCGATCTCCGACAATATCAGCATGGGCGTGCTGGCAAAGGACGCGAAGGCCGGCGGTTTGCGCGACTTCACGGCTGCCGAAAAGCGCGCCGCCAAGGCGGTGTCAGACCTCTCCATCCGCACCAGCTCGGTGCAGGCCAATGCCGGCTCGCTGTCGGGCGGCAACCAGCAGAAGGTGCTGCTCGCCCGCCTGCTGGAAACCGAGCCGCAGGTCGTCATCCTCGATGAGCCGACCCGCGGCGTCGATGTCGGGGCGAAGTCGGAAATCTATCGGCTGATCGACAACCTGGCCAAGAAAGGCATCGCCATCCTGATGATCTCCAGCGAACTGCCGGAGGTGATCGGCATCGCCGACCGCGTGCTGGTGATGCGCGACGGCACCATTGCCGGCGAGGTGACGGCGTCGGAGGGCGAGCCGCTGCGGCAGGAAGCGATCATGGAACTTGCAACGGGAGCGGCTCAGCGATGACCGACAAGGTGGCCGACACGATGAAAGCGGACGACCGGGCGGTCGGCAGGAGCACGAGGTGGCGTACCGCCATCGCCGCACTCGGCATGCTGCCGATCCTGATCCTGCTGGCGGTCGGCTTCCAGTTCATCAATCCGCGCTTTTTCACCCAGACCAATCTGCTGATCGTCATGCAGCAATCGTCGATCAACATCGTGCTGGCCGCCGGCATGACCTTCGTCATCCTGACCGGCGGCATCGACCTGTCCGTCGGCTCGATCCTTGCCGCCTCGGCGATGGTGGCGGTGATGGTGTCGCTGGTGCCCGATTGGGGACTGCTGGGCGTGCCCGCGGCCATTCTCGTCGGGCTCGGTTTCGGCGTCATCAACGGGCTGCTGATCGCCTATATCAAGCTGCCGCCCTTCATCGTCACGCTGGGATCGCTGACCGCCGTGCGCGGCGTCGCCCGCCTGCTCGGCCAGGACACGACGGTGTTCAACGCGGACCTGCCGTTCGACTTCATCGGCAACGGTTCGCTGTTCGGCATTCCGTGGCTGGTAATCATCGCGCTGGCGGTCGTCGTCCTGTCCTGGCTGGTGCTCAAGCGCACCGTGCTCGGCACCTGGATCTACGCCGTCGGCGGCAACGCCGAGGCCGCCAGGCTGACCGGCATCAAGGTGCCGCTGGTGCTGCTCTTCGTCTACGGCGTTTCCGGCCTTCTGGCCGGCCTTGGCGGCGCCATGTCGGCGGCCCGGCTCTATGCCGCCAACGGGCTTCAGCTCGGCCAGTCCTACGAACTCGACGCCATTGCCGCAGTCATCCTCGGCGGCACCAGTTTCGTCGGCGGTGTCGGCTCGATCTGGGGCACGCTGATCGGCGGCCTGATCATCGCCGTGCTGTCCAACGGGCTCATCCTCGCCGGTGTTTCGGACATCTGGCAGTACATCATCAAGGGATTGGTCATCATCGTGGCGGTCGCCCTCGACCGTTACCGGCTCCAGGCAGGAGCAAGAACGTGATGGCCCTTAGTCGCCGGCATCCAACGAGCCGGTTTCATGTGTAACGCACCGTGAGAGGCGCGGGGCATCAGGAGGAAAATAAAACAATGAAGACCATCGCTAAACTGCTCTGCGGCGTCGCCCTTGCGGCCGCCGTCATCGCGCCGGCATCGGCAAAGGATCTGAACAAGGTCGGCATCTCGGTCGGACTGCTCGGCAACCCGTTCTTCGTCGCCACCATCAAGGGCATCGAGGACGCGGCCAAGAAGATCAACCCGAATGTGCAGGTGACCTCGGTATCGGCCGACTACGATCTCAACAAGCAGGTATCGCAGGTCGATTCCTTCATCGCTGCCGGTGTCGACGTCATCATGCTCAACGCAGTCGATGCCAAGGCGATCGCGCCGGCGGTGAAGAAGGCGCAGGCGGCCGGCATCGTCGTTGCCGCTTTCGACGTTTCGGCGCCGGGCGCCGACGTCACCGTGATGACCAACAACGTCAAGGCCGGCGAAGAGGCGTGCCAGTATCTGGTCGATCATACCGGCGGCAAGGGCGACTATGTCATCCTCAATGGCCCGGCCTCGTCGTCGATCCTGGAGCGGGTCAAGGGCTGCAAGGACGTGCTGGCAAAGCACCCCGACATCAAGATCCTTTCCGACGACCAGAACGCCGAAGGCTCGCGTGACGGCGGCCTGAAAGTGTTCCAGTCGCTGCTGACGCGTTTCGACAAGATCGATGCGGTCTTCGCCATCAACGATCCGACGGCGATCGGCGCCCAGCTTGCGGCCAAGCAGCTCAACCGCTCGGAGTTCATCTTCACCGCGGTCGACGGTGCACCCGATATCGAGAAGGAACTCGCCTCCGGCACGTCGATGATCAAGGCGTCGGCCTCGCAGGATCCCTATGTGATGGCCGGCCAGTCGCTGACGATGGCGGCTGACCTGCTTGCCGGCAAGAAGCAGGCCGAGCCGACGGTGCTGCTCGACCCGAAGCTGATCACGGCCGACAATTTGAAGGATTACAAGGGCTGGACCGCGGCTCGCTAAGCCTCCCAAGCCTGGTGGGGCGGGTATGACCGGCCGCACCTTTTTTGTCCGAGCAGCGGATTGCCAAAACCGCTTTGGCCTTGGGTCCGCTACTCCTGGAATGACCGGAGACAATCATGTCGCGAATCGGAATCCACTCATTCGTCTGGTCGGCGAGCTCGGCGCAGGGCGACCTCGAGTGGACGCTGGCCAACACCAGGGAGGCCGGCTTCGACCTGATCGAATTCTCCTATCTCGACCCCGCCAATGTCGACATTGACGGATTGGCCAAGCGGATCGCCGATCTCGGCCTCGGCGTTGCGATCAGCATCGGACTGCCGGCCGACGGCGATATTTCGAGCGCCGACAAAACGATTGCGGCGCACGGCGTCGAAATCCTGGAACGTACGATCGCGCTGACCCGCGATCTCGGCGGCCAGAAGGTTGCCGGCATCCTCAGCACCAGCCACGGCTTGCAGAGCGAGGCGCCGACGCGTGACCAGTGGAACCGCAGCGCCGGCACGCTGGCCGAGGTGGCGGACATGGCAAAATCAGCCGGCGTCACCCTCAACCTCGAAATCGTCAACCGCTTCGAAAGCAATCTGCTCAACACCGCCGCGCAAGGCATGGCCTTCATCGCGGACAGCGGCTCCGACAATATCTTCCTGCATCTCGACAGCTTCCACATGAACATCGAGGAGGCCGATGTCGGCTTGGCCATTCGCAATGCGGTCGGGAAGATCGGCTATGTCCATATCGGCGAGAGCCATCGCGGTTTCCTCGGCACCGGCAATATCGATTTTGCCGCGATATTCGATGCGCTGACCGCCATCGGCTACAGCGACGACCTCAGCTTCGAATCCTTCTCCTCGGAAATCGTCGACGAGAACCTGTCGCGGAAAACCGCGATCTGGCGCAATCTGTGGACCGACAATATGGAGCTGGCCAAACATGCGCGCCGCTTCATTGCGCTGGGACTGGAGACGGCACGGCGCAAGGCCGAGCTTGTTTCCGCAACGCACCGGCCCTGAGCCCTCGCAGTTCCGAAATCGATCTGGTTAGGCCAGAGGCGCTATATTAGCCGGCAAAACGCGGCCCAAGTTCCTCGATGCGGCGGATCATCGCCTGGAAATCCTCCAAAATGCGCTGGTGCAAGTGAACCGCCAGTTCCGGGTATTCCTCGAGGATGCGGCGGAACATCTTGCGGCTGAGCCGCAGCACTTCCGAATCGATTTCGGCGGAGGCGCTGGTCAGCCGGTTGGTGTCGGCGATCAGCGCCAGTTCGCTGAGTATGGTGCCGGGGCCGGCGGTGCCGATCGGGATGCGCTCGCCATCGTGCTCGCGGTAGAGCACGATGCGGCCGCTGACCACGATGTAGGCCGAATCAGCCTCGTCGTCCTCGCGGTAAAGCTTGTGGTCGGCTTTCAACATGGTGGTTTCGGCGCCGAAGGCGAGCAGACGCAGCTGTTCCTGCGTAAAGCCCTCGAAGAGCCTCACGGTGGACAGGATGCGGATGTCGTCATCCAGCGCCATCTAGCTATGTCCCCGAACCGTCAGTCCGACTCCTCCCCTACGAGGCCGATCCAAAACCACCTCCAGCCTCAGGACCGTACCCGAAAAGCGCCCCGCCCGGATCGCTTATTTGAATAATGAAATGTTTAAGGAACCAGCTTGTAGCCGCCGCTTTCTGTCACGAGAATTTCCGCGTTGGAAGGATCGCGCTCGATCTTCTGGCGCAGCCGGTAGACGTGAGTTTCGAGCGTATGCGTGGTGACGCCGGAATTGTAGCCCCAGACTTCCTCCAGCAGCACGTCGCGGGTCACCACCTTCTGGTCGGCACGGTAGAGATATTTGATGATCGAGGCTTCCTTTTCGGTCAGCCGCACCTTGGCGCCGCGCGGGTCGATCAGAAGCTTCTGGCTGGGCTTGAACGTGTAGGGGCCGACCGAGAAAGTGGCGTCCTCGCTCTGTTCGTGCTGGCGCAACTGCGCGCGGATGCGGGCCAGCAGCACGGCAAAACGGAACGGCTTCGTCACATAGTCGTTGGCGCCGGCCTCGAGGCCAAGGATGGTGTCGGAATCGGTATCATGGCCGGTCAGCATGATGATCGGCGCCTTGTAGCCGCCCTTGCGCAATATCTTTACCGCCTCGCGGCCATCCATGTCGGGCAGGCCGACATCCATGATGAGCAGGTCGATGAGCCCGCCACGCGCCGTGGCGACGCCTTTGGCGGCGGTCGCTTCCTGCAGGACATCGAATTCCTCATAAAGCGACAATTGCTCGACAAGGGTGCCGCGCAGGTCGTCATCGTCGTCGACGATCAGAATGGTGCGTGAAGTCATGGATCAATCCGTTGTTTTGAAAAGAGATTTCAGTTGACCGCTGCCTGTTTATGCGGAAGCTGACCGGGCACAACAGCCGTTCACAGTGATTTGTTCCGTGGCACGATCATACAAGAAAAAACACGATCGCAATGCAGTCGGCGCAATTTTGCCGAAAGGGCTCACCGTGCTCACCGTGCGCGCGCGCCCCGGCCAACCCAGCCAGGGCTTTCTGCAGGCCGGCAAACTGGTGTTTCCATGTGCGCTGGGGCATGGCGGCATCTCGGCCGGCAAGCGCGAGGGCGACGGCGCCACGCCGCTTGCCTCGATGCGGATATTGTCGGGATATTTTCGCGGCGACCGTTTTGCCGGCGGCCGCCGGACGCGGCTGGCGATGATGCCGATCGGCCGCGACCTCGGCTGGTGCGAAGTGCCTGGGGACCGCAACTACAACCGCCCGGTCAAAATCCCCTATGGCGCCAGCCATGAGCGGATGCTGCGCACCGACGATCTCTATGACGCCTGCCTGGTGCTGGACTGGAACATTGTGCCGCGCCGGCGCGGGCGCGGCAGCGCCATCTTCTTCCACCTGGCGCGCCCCGGCTTCACGCCGACGCAAGGCTGCGTCGCGGTAACGGCCCGCACCATGGCACGGCTGCTGCCGCTGCTGTCGGAGCGGACGGTGGTAAGGGTGGTGAGGTAGTGAATAGTGAATAGTGAATAGTGAGTGGTGAGAAGCGATCGGTAGGGACATGTGCAGGCGCACCGCCTAGCTTCCCATTCACCATTCACCATTCACCATTCACTATTCACTACTGCATTCACTACTGCCCTATCCGCTTCCTCGGCCTCTGCCAACCGATGTCGAGAAGGCCGAGCCGGCCGAGTTCTCGGTCCATGGCGCGTGCGATGTCCTTGCGTTCGCCGCCGATGTCGCGAAGCTGGCGATCGGAGA
The DNA here is from genome assembly GCF_040323505.1 of Mesorhizobium sp. M0040. NCBI lineage: Bacteria > Pseudomonadati > Pseudomonadota > Alphaproteobacteria > Hyphomicrobiales > Phyllobacteriaceae > Mesorhizobium > Mesorhizobium sp. M0040. Next base: position 57,944 of record NZ_JAMYVA010000015.1, on the reverse strand, counting down.
GATCCTCGACATTCTCGCAGGGAAGATTGACGGCGATTTTTGCATGGCGAAACCAGTCAAGCACGGCGCGCAGCCAGGCCGGGCGGAGGATTACCGAGCGCAAGGCGATGTCAGACATGGTGCAATCCGCTTCTCCGGACATCAAATCCGGTTTGATGTTTCTTCGATGCTCAGAGCATGGCTGATTGAAATTCAAACGAGAAACGAGTAGTTTTTTCTGCATCTTCAAGTTTTGTTTGATGATTGGAATGCTCGACCGAACCCTCCTCCTCTGGCACTGATGGCGCGCCTGCTGCCTGGAACCCGTGCGCTGCGGACGCTGGAGGCAGCGGCGCGGCACCTCAATTTCACCCGCGCCGCCGACGAGCTCGGCCTGACGCCGGCAGCGGTCAGCCATCAGATCAAGGAAATCGAGGATCAGCTCGGCATCGTGCTGTTCACACGCACCAGCCGCACGATCCGGCTGACCGAGGCGGGCGCGGTGCTGTTCGAAGCTTCGACCGATGCGCTCGACCTGCTTGGCCGGGCCGTCTCACGGGCGCAGAAGGCGGCGCGCGGATCGGCGCTGCTGAAGGTCACCCTCGATGCGCAATTCGCGACGAAGTGGCTGATGCGGCGCGTCGACGATTTTCGCAAGCAGCATCCGGCAATCGAGCTGCGTTTCGACATCAGTTACGAGGTGCGCGACTTCGATCGCGACGACGTCGATCTCGGCATCCGTTTCGGCACCGGCAAATATCCGGGGCTTCGCTCACACCGGCTGTTCGAAAACGTCATCATCCCCGTCTGCAGCCCGGCCTTGCTGCGGGCTGGGCCGCGGCTGAAAGAGCCGCGCGACCTGTTTCATCACACGCTGGCGCATATCGAGTGGTCGCGCCAGGGCGTCACCTGGCCGAATTGGAGCATGTGGATGGCGGCGGCGGGCGTCGACGATTTCGACGACAGCCGGACCATCGTGTTCGGCAACTCGACCGATGCCGTCCAGGCCGCGCTCGACGGCAACGCGGTCGCGCTCGCCGATTTCGCCATGGTGGCAAACGACCTGTCCGAAGGCAGGCTGATCCGGCCGTTCGAACTCGGCATCAAGGTCGCGCCTGAATTCGCCTATTTCCTGGTCTATCCGGAGACCGCGGCGAATGATCCGCGCATCGTCGCCTTTCGCGATTGGCTTCTCGAGGAAATCGCCAGGACCCCGAGCTGACGGTCAGCCCGCCGCCGCGCCGAACCAGCCGATCACCGCGCCGATGAGAAGCAGCACGCCGAGCCAGTGACCAACATCGATGAGCGTCAGATCCCAGCCGAAACCTTCGTAGCGATGGTTGACCGAAAGCGTGGTGGCGACGAACCCCAGCCAGAGAACGAAGCCGAAGATCACCCCGGCAAGCAGGCTCGGCTCGCCGCCGGTTACGGCGCCGATGATCAGCGACATGACCAGCGCCATGACGAGCTCCGCGATGAAGGAGACGACGAAGGGCAGCATCGATTTGCTCATCGTCGCCGGATCAAGCTTGGCGGCCTTCAGCCACGGCTTGCTCAAGCCCATGTACCAGGCCGCGCCGAACAGCCACGCCACGACGGCAGCAACGATTACCGCCAGCCAATTGATTGCTGAAAAATCCATGGTTCCCTCCGGTCGATTGCGCGATGGAACGCCTGTTCGGCGATGCCGTCAAGCAAGGCGCCAGACGGTGGTGCGCTTGACCTCGGCGTCCTCCAGCGCCCGGGTCACCGCCACTTCATAGACGGCAAGCGGCTCCAGCCCGGTCTTCGGCAGATAGGAACGGCCGGGATCGCCGACGAGAATGTCGCCGCCGCGCGCCTTCAATGCCGCGAACCACGGCATCAGCCTGTCGGCGAAAGTCTTGTCATAGAAGACGTCGCCGGCCAGCACCACGTCCCAGCCCGCATCGGTGCCGATGCAGTCGCCGACGAGGAATTTTATCTCGGTCCCATTTGCCTCGGCATTGAGGCGGATCGCGGTCGCGCAGAATGGGTCTATATCGGCGGCGATCACCTCGGCAGCTCCGGCCTTCACCGCGGCAATGGCGACAAGGCCGGAGCCGGAGGCGAAGTCCAGCACGCGCTTGCCGCGCACCGCCGCCGGATTGTCGAGGATGTAGCGGGCAAGGCCTTGGCCGCCGGCCCAGGCAAAAGCCCAGAAGGGCGGCGGCAGGCCGATTTCGGTCAGCTCGTCCTCGGTCCGCCGCCACAGTTCGTGCGCCTCGTCGGCCAGGTGCAGGCGGATCTCCGGCACATGTGGCGGCGCCATCAGCGCCGTGTTGTCGAGGATGAATTTCCTGGCGCGGTCCGGCGTCAGCGCCGTCATGGCGCCGGCGTCAGGCCGCCCATGCGGCAAACCTCTTGCCATTCGGCCGGCGTCACCGGCTGCACAGACAGCCGCCCGAGCCGCACCAGCGCCATGTCGGCCAGCTTTTGATTGGCCTTGGCTTGCTCCAGCGTCACCGGCTTCGGCATGGCCTTGAAGGCGCGGATGTCGACACACTCCCAGCGGGGATCGTCGGTGGTGCTGTCCTGATGGGCCAGAGCGCAGACTTCGGCGATGCCGACGATGTCCAGCCCGTCATTGGAATGGTAGAAGAAGCCGAGATCGCCGATCTGCATCGCCTTCATGTTGTTGCGCGCCGCATAATTGCGCACGCCGTCCCATTGCGTGCCGGCCTTGCCCTTGGCCTTGAGGTCCTCGAAGGAGAAGACCGAAGGTTCGGATTTGAACAGCCAGTAGTTCATTGTCTTGCTCCTCCTCAGGGTGCCGCCGCGACTAAAAGCGCGTCGCGTTCGACCGGCCTCATGCGACGCGCTTTAGGTTCTTGTTGTATGCATGTCGTTATCACAAAACCGCTGCACACTTTTGCGCGACATGCATCAGATATCCGCCGGCTTGTTGAAGCTCCAGTTCCACTGCCGGATTTCGACGCTTTCGAACAGCCCTGCCTTGGTATAGGGATCCGCCGCCGACAGGGCTTTTGCCGCCGCCAGATCGGGCGCCTCGACAACGACGAGGCTGCCGTCCGGCTTGCCGTCGGCGTCGAGGAAAGGGCCGGCGAAACCCAGTTTCTTGTCGCCGTTCAGCCCTTCCAGAAAGGCAATGTGCTCGGGCCGCGTGTCGAGCCGCACCTGCAGCTTTCCTGGCTTGTCCTTGCAAATCAACGCAAACAGCATCTTTCCATCTCCGCAATCGTTCGCGATTACATGTCGGTTTCGGTCTTGAGTGGCCTTGTCATCAACGCCGACACAGCCTGGTCTATGGTTATGGTGCCGTCCAGTATGGCGGCGACGGCGGCGATGATCGGCGCGTCGATCCGGCGCTCGCCGGCGATGCGGGCGGCGATTGCCGCCGTCGGCACGCCTTCGGCCAAAGGCAGGCCGGCAAGCGGCTTGCCTTGCCCCAGCGCCAGCCCATAGGCGAAATTGCGCGACTGCGCGGACGAGCAGGTGAGCAGCAGGTCGCCGAGGCCGGAAAGCCCCATCAGCGTCTCCGGCCTGGCGCCAAAGGCGGCGCCGATGCGGCGCAATTCGACGAAGCCGCGCGTCACCATCGCCGCCTGGGCGCTGGCACCGAGCCCGGCGCCGGTGACGGCACCCGCGGCAATGGCAAAGACGTTCTTCAGCGCGCCGCCGATCTCGACGCCGATTAGATCGTCGCTCGAATAACAGCGCAGATTTTCCGCCGAAAAGCGGGCGGCAAGGTCGGTGGCCAGAGCCTCGTCGCGGGCGGCGACCACGACGGCCGTCGGCAGGCCCCTGGCGACGTCGGTGGCAAAGCTTGGGCCGGACAAAGCGGCGATCGGATTTGCCGGCAGTATTTCCTCGGTGATGGACGACAGCAGCGCGCCGGTGTCGCGCTCGATGCCCTTGGCGCAGAGGACCAGCGGGACGCCTTTCGGCATATGGCTGGACGCGGCCGTCAGCATAATCCGCAACGATTGCGCCGGCGCTACCGCCAGAACGCAGTCGGCACCGTCGAGCGCCGCCTCGATGTCGCTCGTCGCCACGATGCCGGGATCGAGCGCGATGCCCGGCAGATAGCGTGGGTTTTCGCCACGGTCGACCGCTGCGACGGTCTCCGGGTCGCGCGCATAGAGGCGGACGAAATGACCGGCGCGCAGCGTAGCCAGCGCCAGCGCCGTGCCCCAGGCGCCGCCGCCGAGCACGGCGACGCGCCAGCCGCTTGGCGCCTTGTGCTCGCTGCCGGTCATGCCTTGGCCCCACGCCGGCCCGAGCCGACCATCGGGGCCGAGACGCTGTCCAGCGGCCAGCGCGAGCGCGGCACGAAATCGGCGGCGTTTTCACCTGATATGCCGGCGCGCAAGCGCTCGATGCCGGCCCAGGCGATCATCGCCGCATTGTCGGTGCAGAGATTAAGCGGCGGCGCGACGAAGCTGAACCCGGCCTGCTCGCACAGGCCCTGCAATGTCGCCTTGATGGTCCGATTGGCGGCCACGCCGCCGGCGACAACCAATGCAGGCTCGGCCTTGTCCGGGAATTGCTGACGGAACCGGGTCAGCGCCCGCGCAACACGGTCGCCCAGCGCATCCGCCACCGCCGCCTGGAACGAGGCGCAGATATCGGCGACATCCTGGTCGCTCAGCGGGGCGATCGCGGTGGCTGCCTGGCGGACCGCGGTCTTGAGGCCGGAGAAGGAAAAATCGGGCTGCACCGAGCCCTTCATCGGGCGCGGAAAGGCAAAACGGGCCGCATCGCCATTTGCCGCCGCCTTCTCGACATTCGGTCCGCCCGGATAGGGCAGGCCGAGCATCTTGGCCGTCTTGTCGAAGGCCTCGCCAAGCGCGTCATCGATCGTCGTGCCCCAGCGCTGGTAGTCGCCGACGCCGCGTACGGCGACGATCTGGGTATGGCCGCCGGAGACCAGCAGCAAGAGGTAGGGAAAGTCGAGCCCATCGGTCAATCTGGCCGTCAGCGCGTGGCCTTCGAGATGGTTGATGGCGATCAGCGGTTTTTTGGCTGCCGCGGCGATTGCTTTTGCCGTCATCAGGCCGACGATCAGCCCGCCGACAAGACCGGGACCGGCGGTGGCGGCAATCGCATCGATGTCGGCGAGGTCGACGCCGGAATCGGCCAGCGCTGCCTCGATGATGCCGTCGAGCGCCTCGACATGGGCGCGCGCGGCGATCTCCGGCACGACGCCGCCGAAAGCAGCATGCTCCTCGATCTGGCTGAGCACGATGTTCGACAGGATTTGCGGCGTGCTGCGACCGTCCAGCGCCACCACGCTGGCGGCGGTCTCGTCGCAACTCGTCTCGATGCCCAGAACGCGGATCAATTCGTCGCTGTCCAAAAATCGTACAGATTGTACTGTCGGCCTTTCCCCGATAGGAGAAAACCCGAAAACCTGCCGGGGGTTATCACGGACGGCGCGTCATGCAAACAACCTTGAAAATCGGAACACGCGGCAGCCCGCTGGCGCTGGCGCAGGCGCATGAAACGCAGGCGCGGCTGATGGCGGCGCACGGCATGCCGGCCGAGGCGTTCGAGGTGGTCGTCATCTCGACCAGCGGCGACCGCATCCAGGACCGGCCGCTGTCGGAAGCCGGCGGCAAGGGCCTGTTCACCAAGGAGATCGAGGAGGCGCTGCTGGCGCGCCGCATCGACATCGCCGTGCATTCGTCGAAGGACATGCCGACGCTGTTGCCCGAAGGGCTGGAACTGTCCGCGTTCCTGCCGCGCGAGGACGCGCGCGATGCCTTCATCGGCAAGGCGGCGCGAACGATTGCCGGCCTGCCGCAGGGCGCCAGGGTCGGTTCGTCGTCGCTGCGGCGCCAGGCGCTGATCCGGCGGATGCGGCCGGACGTCGAAGTGGTGATGTTTCGCGGCAATGTGCAGACGCGGCTGCGCAAGCTCGACGACGGCATCGCCGACGGCACCATCCTCGCCTATGCCGGGCTGAAGCGGCTCGGGCTCGAAGACGTCGTCACCGACCTGATGCCGCTCGAGGTCTTTCCGCCGGCGCCGGGGCAAGGCGCGATCTGCATCGAAAGCCGCATCGGAGACCGCGACGTGGAACAGATGCTGGCAGCGATCCACGACGGGCCGACCGGCGAGGTGCTGGCCTGCGAGCGCGCCTTCCTGGCGGCGCTCGACGGGTCCTGCCGCACGCCGATCGCCGGACATGCGACGATATCGGGCGGAACGGTTTCCTTTGCCGGGCTGATCATCTCGCCCGATGGCACGCAGTCGCATGAAGTCAGGCTGCAAGGGCCGGCGCAGGAGGCGGCGCGCATTGGCGCGGAAGCCGCCGCGACCGTTCGGGCCAAGGCCGGCGAAACATTCTTCGATGGCTGGACCTGACATGCTCCGCGTCCTTGTGACGAGGCCCGAACCGGGCGCGTCGCGCACGGGGCGCCGGCTTGCGGATGCCGGCTTTCAGCCGATCCTGCTGCCATTGACCGGAACCGTGGCGCTGCCGGTCGATGCCGGCGCGCTCGCTGACGCCGCGGCGGTCGCGGTCACCAGCGCCAATGCCGTTCGCCATGCGCCGAAAGAGGTCATCGCGGCGCTGGCCGGCTTGCCGTGCCACGCCGTCGGCAGGAAGACGGCGGAAGCCGCCCGCGCTGCCGGGTTTCTGTCGGTCAGCGAAGGCCCGGGCAATGCCGAGGCGCTGGCCGATGCGCTTGCTGGCGGTTACGCGGGGCAGACGATCGTCTATCTCTGCGGGCGGGTGCGATTTCCCGGCTTCGAGGAAGGGCTGTTGGCGTCGGGCGTTCAGGTCCGCGCCGTCGAGACCTACGACACCGTTGTGCTGGATTATTCCGACGAGACCGTGCTTGCGCGCCTGTCCGCCCGGCCGGTCGAGGCGGTGCTGCTCTATTCGGCCAAGGCGGCCACCGCTATGCAGGCCCTGGCTAGCCGGCCGGTGCTGCGCGGTGTTTTTGAAAAAACGCGCTTTTTCGGATTATCGGGGCGCATCGCCGCGGCCTTGGGCGATGTCGCCGAGATCCGGATTGCGCCTGAGCCCAGCGAGGACGCGCTGTTGGGACTTTTGCAGGCGTCGCGCTGACCGGCATCCGCCGCTGCTCTGTGCCAGCTTGTTCCAAACGTTGGCGCCGCCCCTCACCTGCCTGCCGGCATCCTCTCCCGTATAGTGACGGGGAGAGGGTGCCTTCGCCGAGGATTTCGCCAACCTCCAGCGTTGCAGGAGAAGCGTCGAGACTCGTGACAGCCCTTCTCCCCGTCACTATACGGGGAGAAGTGCCCGGCAGGGCGATGAGGGGCAGTGCCAACGTGGATGACTGCGCTCGGGCACATTTTGTTCTTGCTTTGTGCCGGCAGCTATGCTACTAGTTTGGTTATGGTGCTAATTGGCTCCAACGACCCGCCCGCCGAGGCGGGTTTTTTGTGTGCCGAGCATGGGCCTTGGCTTGAAACGTGGATTCGGCCCTGCGGCGTTTTGCCAAAACTGAACTCCAAGCCGTGGCGTCATCACGCCGCCCCTTTTCACCGCTTGGTGATGTGCTAGACCCTTCAAACCATCCCGAAGCGAATTTTGCGGAGCCCGAGCATGGTCAAGACGCCGAAGATGCGGCATTCCAAGAGCCGCCGTGAGCCGGTGACCATCGAGCTTGAGCCTGGCGCCGTCTCGCGAGTCGCCGACGAACAGGATGCCGTGACCTCGCAGACCGACGAGGCGCGGGCCGAGGAAGCGGCGAACGCCTCGCAGCCGGAGCCACCTGAAGAGCCGGTGCATGCGGACCAGACCGATCTCGAGCCATGGGAACATGCCGACGCAGCCGCGCCGGCCGGCACGCAAGAGCCGGCGGACGCCGGCGTCGATTCTGCCAGGGAAGCGGAAACCCCTTATCCCGCCGGTTCGGATGCGCCGGCCGGGCGCTCCACGGTTTCCGACTACAGTTTCGAAGATGCATCCAGCGGAACCGGGGCCAACGAACCGGGGATCCCAGGTTCCGGCGAGAAGACAGCTGAGACGAGGGACGACCATATGGCAGCGCAGCCGAAGCGAAGCGGCATCAACGGCATCGCCGCCGGTATTATCGGCGGCGTCATCGCCCTCGCCGCGGCCGGCGGGCTGCAATTTGCCGGCCTGCTCGGTGCGCCGGGGTCGGGCGGCGTGTCGCTCGACGCGGTCAATGGTGAGATCGTTTCGCTGAAACGCGAGGTCGCGGACCTCAGACAGTCGGGCGCCAACAATGACGCATCGGCCAAGGTGGACGGGCTGTCGTCGGCGCTGGACCAGGTCAGGGCGGACGTCACGGCTCTGAAATCGACGGTCGAGCAAGGCGGCGCCGGCGACAATGCCGGACTTGCAGCACTTGGCGACAAGGTCCGGCAGATCGAGACGGGGGTCGCGGCCCTCGGCAAGGCCGGCGGCACCGCGCCGGTCGATCTCGGCCCGCTCAACGAGAGGCTGGCCGCGCTCGATGCGCTGGTGAAATCGGCCGGCGACACGGCAAAGGCGCAGGAAGGCCGGCTTGCGACGCTGGAACAGTCGGTTTCACAGCTCTCGGGCAAGGTCGATGCACAGGCTTCGCAGCCGAAGATCGCACTGGCCATTGCCGCTTCGGCGCTCAAGGCAGCGCTCGACCGTGGTGCACCGTTCGCCGCCGAGCTCGAAACCTTTGCCGCGATCTCACCCGATGCACCCGAGATCGCGACGTTGCGCACCTATGCCGAAAAGGGCGTCCCGATGCGCTCCGAGATCGCCGCCGAAGCGGACGGCGCCGCCAACGCAATGGTCGCTGCCGCGACGCCCATCGACCAGAATGCCGGCATCCTGCAGAAGCTGCTGTCCAGCGCCGAATCGCTGGTCAAGGTCAGGCCGATCGGCGCCGTCGAAGGCACCGGCGTTCCGGAAACCGTCGCGCGCATGGAGGTCGCGGTCAACCAGGGCGACTACGCCAAGGCGCTCAGCGAATACGAAACCCTGCCTGAGGCGGCCAAGGCCGCCGGCGCCGACTTTGCCGGCAAGCTGAAAGCGCGGATGGAGGTCGAGACGCAGATCGATTCGCTCATCGCCGGCGCAATGAAGGCGTGAGGAACCCAATGATCCGCATCCTCGCCTTCCTTGCCGTCGTCTTTGCGCTCGGGCTCGGCTTCGCCTGGCTGGCCGACCGGCCGGGCGAAATGCTCGTCACCTTCAACGGCTATCAATACCAGGTCAGCCTGATGGTCGCGGCGGTGGCGGTCGTTGCCGTGGTTGCCGCGGTGATGATCGTCTGGTGGCTGGTCAAGGCGCTGTGGACCAGCCCCTATACGATCTCGCGCTATTTCCGCGTGCGTCGCCGCGACCGCGGCTACCAGGCGCTGTCGACCGGGATGATCGCCGCCGGCGCCGGTGACGGCGCGCTCGCCCGCAAGAAGACCAAGGAAGCGGCAAAGCTGATCCGCTCCGATCAGGAGCCACTGATCCAGCTGCTCGACGCGCAGGCCTCGCTGCTCGAAGGCGACCATGAAGGCGCCCGCGAAAAGTTCGAGACCATGCTCGATGATCCCGAAATGCGGCTGCTCGGCCTGCGCGGGCTTTATCTCGAGGCCGAGCGGCTCGGCGACCGCAACGCAGCCCGCCACTATGCCGGCCGTGCCGCGGCGGTAGCGCCGCAACTGGCCTGGGCGGCCGAATCGACGCTGGAAGACCTGACCGAACGCGGCGACTGGGATGGCGCGCTGAAACTGGTCGACGCCCAGAAGTCGACCCGGCAGATCGAGCGTGACGCCGCCAACCGGCGCCGCGTCGTGCTGCTGACCGCCAAGGCGCAGGCGCTGATCGACAGCGATGCCAATGCCGCCCGGACGGCGGCTCTGGAAGCCAACCGGCTGCGGCCGGATTTCGCGCCGGCGGCGGTCGTCGCGGCGAAATTGCTGTTTCGGCAGAACGACGTGCGCAAAGGCTCGAAAATCCTCGAGGCGGCGTGGAAGGCCGAGCCCCATCCGGAGATCGCCGAACTCTACACCCATGCCAGGCCGGGCGATGCCGTGCTCGACCGGCTGAACCGGGCAAAGAAGCTGCAGGAACTGAAGAAGAACCATGCCGAGTCCTCGCTGGCCGTGGCGCGCGCCGCGCTCGATGCCCAGGAGTTTTCAACCGCCCGCCGGGAGGCTGAAGCCGCCATCCGCATCGATCGCCGCGAAGGCGCCTATCTGCTGCTGGCCGATATCGAGGAGGCCGAAACCGCCGACCAGGGCAAGGTGCGGCAGTTGCTGTCGAAAGCGGTGAGAGCGCCGCGCGACCCGGCCTGGGTCGCCGACGGCGTCGTCTCCGAGCGCTGGGCTCCGATATCGCCGATCACCGGCAGGCTCGACGCATTCGAATGGCGGGCACCGATGGAGCGGCTCGGACAGTTGATCGACGGTCATGAGGATACGCCGGAGGCGCCGGTGCCGGCCATCGCGGCTCCAGCCAGGCCGGTACAGGAAAGAGCCGGGACGATCGAGCACACGGCGGAGACACCGGGCACAGCGACCGAGGAGAAGACGGACGACCGTGCCGGCGAGGATCATGTGACACCAATCACCGCGGCGGCGTTTGCCCAAGTGCCGGAAGATGCCGAGGCCGTCGAGCCGGCGCAGGAGCTGACGCGGCTGCCCGACGACCCCGGCGTCGATCCAGACGACGCGGCGGATAAATCGACGCGCCGGTTTCGTTTGTTCTGATCAGGGTCGAGTGGACCCGGGCTTATTGGGAATGATTTGATGTTCGAACGCGTTTTGTCGTTTCTAAGGGATCTGCCGTCCGGTGGTGGCGCCAGCCCCAGCGCCGACGATCCGCGCATTGCCGCGTCCGCCCTGCTTTTCCACGTGATGAACGCCGACGGGGTGCGCCAGGATACCGAATGGGAACGGTTCAAGAAGGTGCTGGCGGAAAGCTACTCGATCAGCGGCGACGAACTCGACGCGTTGGCGGCTGCCGGCGAGCGGGCCGACAATGAGGCGATCGACCTCTACGCTTTCACCAGCGTGCTCAAGCGCCATCTCGACGCCGAGGCGCGAAAGGCCTTCATCGGCCTGATGTGGGAGATCGTCTATGCCGACGGCGAGCTGCACGAACTCGAGGACAATACCGTGTGGCGGGTCGCCGAGCTGATCGGCGTCGAACGTCGCGACCGTGTCGAGGCGCGCCTCAAGGCGGCCGCCGCGGCTCCTGGTGCTGCCGGAACCTCAAGCGACGAATAGACAGGATCCCGCCGTCCAATGCCGCCCAAGCCAAGTCCGAGACCAAAGATCCTGATCGTGCTGCATCAGGAGCATTCGAGCCCCGGACGGATCGGCCATATGCTTATCGAGGAGGGCTTCGATCTCGACATCCGCCGACCGCCGCTCGGCGAGGCCTTGCCGCAGACGCTGGATGGCCATGCCGGCGCCGTGGTGTTCGGCGGGCCGATGAGCGCCAATGACGGCGACGAGTTCGTCCGCCGCGAGACCGACTGGCTCAAAATTCCGCTCAACGAGAACCGGCCGCTGCTTGGCATCTGCCTCGGCGCGCAAATGCTGGTCAAGCATCTCGGCGGCAGGGTCGAGGGCCATGGCGAGGGCCTCGTCGAAATCGGCTGGTATCCGCTGAAGGCGACCGAAGCGGGCAGCAGGCTGATGCATTGGCCGGAGATGGTCTATCAGTTCCATCGCGAAGGCTTTTCGCTGCCGAAGGACGCGACGCTTTTGGCGACGGCCGAAACCTATCCCAACCAGGCCTTCCGCTATGGCGACAATGCCTGGGGCATTCAGTTCCATGGCGAATTGACCCGGGCGATGATGCAGCGCTGGGTGGTGCGCGGCGCGCACCGCTTCGAACTGCCCGGCGCGCAGCCCGGTCGCGACCATCTCGGCGGCCGGCTGATCTGGGACATGCACCTCAAGCGCTGGCTCGGCGAGTTCCTGCCGATGATTTTCGGCAAGCCGGCGCTGCGGTAATCAGTTTCGCCCCCTGAGATGACGCACCTTGCGCAGCTGCGGGAACAGCACCGCCCACAGGCCGGCAACAGCGATCGCCCCGACACCCCCGACCACCACGGCCGGAACCGTGCCGATCAACGCCGCCATGGTACCGGCGCGGAATTCGCCGAGCTCATTGGAAGCGCCGACAAACACCTGGTTGACAGCGTTGACGCGGCCGCGAACGTCGTCCGGCGTCCACAGCTGGATCAGCGTCTCGCGGATATATACGCTGAACATGTCGGTGGCGCCGAGCAGCGCAAGGGCCGCAATCGACAGCCAGGTGATGGTCGAGAGGCCGAACAGAACCGTGAACGCGCCGAACAGCGCGACGAAGCCGAGCATGACAAGGCCGGCATGGTTGCGGATCGGGTGTCCGGCCAGCCAGATGGCGACGCAGATGGCGCCGACGCCGGGCGCCGAGCGCAACAGGCCGAGCCCCCATGGGCCGAGTTCGAGGACATCGCGCGCGTAGACCGGCAGCAGCGCCGAGGCGCCGGACAGGAGCACCGCAAACAGATCGAGCGAAATCGCGCCGAGCACGATCTTTTCGCTCCAGATATAGCCGAAGCCGGCGAACAGGGTCTGTACCGTCGGCCTGTCGGTCCGGCTGCGCTGGGCAGGCTTCGGGATGGTGAAGATCAGCACGGCGGCAACCAGCATCAGCACGGCGGCGGTGGTGTAGGCGGCTTCGGCTGAAAGCCCGTAGAGCAGGCCGCCGGCGACCGGCCCGACGATGGTTGCCGTCTGCCAGGCGGACGAGTTCCAGGCGATGGCGTTGGCGAAATCCTCGGGCGGCACCAGATTGGCGAACAGCGATGAGGAGGCCGGCCCGAAGAAGGCGCGCGCGATGCCGAACATGGCGAGCACGATGAAGACCGGCATCGGCCCGGAGAGGCCGCGTAGCGTCAGCAGCAGGAGGGCCAAGGCGCAGCCCGCCTCGACCAGCACCGCCAGCGCCATGATCAGCCGGCGCCCGAAACGATCGGCAACGTCGCCGGTGACCAGCACCAGCAGCAGCGAAGGCAGGAACTGGACGATGCCGACAAGGCCGAGGTCGAACGGGTCGCGTGTGAGATCGTAGACCTGCCAGCCGACGGCGACCGACACGATCTGGGTGGAGAATGTCGAGAGGAAGCGCGCCGCCCAGTAGCTCAGGAACGGCCGGTGGCGAAAGGCGGCATAGCGCTGGTCGGATGGTACTTGGGATTCTGTGGTCATGGAATAAGGCCCCGTGGCGGCTATGTCGGCCGGCGGGGCACTTCCACGATGGGCGCTGGTCCGGCCAAAAGAGCCTTTAGCGCAGTTCGGCCGGAGGCGCGCGCAAAAATCCGGCCTGGATCAACAATTTCGTCCTGGCAGATAACAAGCGCATGGCAAATTGCAAACCTTCGAGACTAGCCGAAACACCTCTCGCTTCGTCATCCCAGGGCGGAGCAAGGAGCGAAGCGACGCGGCGCAGACCCTGGGATCCATGCCGTTACCTCAGTCGAAGAATGCAGCGGTTCAGAACGGCACTTGTGTCGGCATTGGCGTCAGCTACCCTTCAACCATGACCGGCTATGTCTACATGACCGCGAGCCAGAAGCGCGGCACGATCTATATCGGCGTTACCAACGATCTCGGCCGCCGCATGCCGGAGCACAAGACCGGCCAAGGCTCGCGCTTCACCAGCCGTTACGGCGTGCAGCGTCTGGTCTGGTACGAGGAACATTTCGACATTCGCGACGCCATCCAGCGCGAGAAGTCGCTGAAGCGCTGGCCACGCCAGTGGAAGATCGAGCTGATCGAGAAGACCAACCCTGAGTGGTTCGAGCTTTTTCGCGGGACGGGGTGGTAGCGTACGGTTCTGGTCCGCAGGCGCACTGCCGCGAGGTAACGGCATGGATCCCAGGGTCTGCGCCGCGTCGCTTTGCTCCTTGCTCCGCCCTGGGATGACGAAGTGGAGGGGTGTTCGGCCAATCTCGAAAGCTTGTAATTCGCCATCAATCGTCGTCCGATACACCGGACGAGCTGCCACTCTCCGACATCAGCGATTAGCCTTCAGCCATCCTTACCTTCGTCCTAGGGCGGAGCAAGGAGCGAAGCGACGCGGCGCAGACCCTAGGATGCTATGCCGTTAGCTTCGAGCGTCGCAGCTTCCGCTGAACACCAACAGACCGATCAGCAGAACGCGTTCAATGTGCATCCCGCTCGATCCAATGGTATCAAGCCGGCGCCTTGGCCTTCCTGCCCCTGCCCTTGACGGGCGCGGGCGGGGCGGCTTTGCGGCCGAGGCCGATTGCCTTGGCCAGTTGCGAACGCGAGGCCGCGTAGTTGGGGGCGACCATCGGGTAGTCCGACGGCAGGCCCCATTTGGCGCGATAGGCGTCGGGCGTCAGCCCGAAATGAACGCCGATATGGCGCTTCAAGGATTTGAACTTCTTGCCGTCCTCGAGACAGATGATGTAGTCCGGCGTCACCGATTTCTTGGGATTGACGGCAGGCGTCAGCGGCGCGGCGACCGGCACAGCCGGTTGCCCGAGGCCGCCTATGGCAGCGCTGACGCTGGCGATGAGATCGCCGAGGCCGGAAGCCGGCAAGCGGTTCTTCTCGACGTATGCGGAGACGATATGGGCGGTCAGCTCGAGCAGGTCGATGTCTTTGCGAGCGTTGTTGTTGTCGTCGGTCAATCTATCTCTCCGTCCATGGGGGTCGCAGAAATTCCTAGTCGGCAAATCTGCGCAATGCAATGACGCCGCACCACGTCACACATTATTTTGAATAATAATACTAACGGCAGCGCGGGATTAACAACCCTGAGCCGGTGCTCGATAATATCAGACAATCAGCAATATCAAATAATCAGGGATTTGTCGCGCCATAGTCGAAATCCGCCCTCGAAGGCGCGTGTGTTGTCGCCGCGTCTGCAATCGGCGGGCAAGTCGGTGAGTTCGTCGACATTGCCGCCGCCGATGACCACGTAATCCGGCTGCATGGCGGCGCGAAGCCGGTCGACCACGTCGAAGACGTGTTTGCGCCATTTCTTCTTGCCGCGCTTTTGCAGGCCGCGTTCGCCGACATAGTCTTCGAAACTGCCGCGCTTCCTGTAGGGAAGATGGGCAAGCTCCATCGGCTGGGCAACGTTATCAACGATCATCGCGGCCCCCAGGCCGGTGCCGAGGCCAAGGAACAGCATGCGGCCGCCCTCATAACTGCCGATGGCCTGCATGAGCGCATCGTTAACGACCTTGACCGGTTTGCCGAACTCGGCGGCGAAATCGCAGCCGACCCAGCCCTTGCCGAGATTGGCGGGTTCGGTCAGCGGCCGGTTGTGGTGCACCGGGCCCGGATAGCCCATCGAGACGACATCGTAGTGCAGCCCTTCGGCGAGCGTCTTCACCGCCGCGACCATCTGCTGCGGCGTAAGCTCCGGTCCGGAAGCGGTCTTGCGCTCGTCGCCGCCGGCGCTGGTGCGGATCTTGACGTGCGAGCCGCCGATATCGATCGCAAGCACGATCTTTTCTTCCTCCGATGCCGGTTGCTTCACCGCCTTGGCCATCGCTTTCGCCTCCCAGAAATCATTTCGCTGGATTGATCCAGCCGTTCTGCGGCCCGAATCCAGCCATGGCTTCGGCCGGCCCCCACGTCTTTGGCGCGTAGACAAGGGGCGGCGTGGTGTCGCCGAGCACCGGGCCGACGATGCGCCAGGCGAGCTCGCTGGCGTCCTGGCGGGTGAACAGCTGGCCGTTGCCGTTCATGGCGTCGCCGATCAACCGCTCGTAAGGCGGCATGTCGCCCTTCGAATCGTCCAGCGCGGTGAGCTCGACCTGCTCACCGACCATGTCGTCGCCGGGCGCCTTGCGCCGGGCTCCGATCGAGATCGCCACCTGCGGATCGATGCGGAAGCGCACGTGATTGCAGTCGCCGGGCTTGATCGGATCGAAGACGTCGAGCGGCGGCCGCTTCAGCCGCACGATGACCTCGGTGGCGTGCACCGGCAGGGATTTGCCGGCGCGAATGAAGAACGGCACATCTTGCCAGCGCCAGGTATCGACGAAAAAGCGCACCGCCGCGAAGGTCTCGACCGGCGAGTTCGGCGCCACGCCCGGCTCGTTGAGATAGCCGTCGAACTGGCCGCGCACCACATCGTCCCTGGTCAGCGTCCGGATCGCCCGCAGGACCTGCACCTTCTCGTCGATGAGATCGTCGGCCGAGCGGCCGACCGGCGGTTCCATGGCGAGCAGCAAGAGGATGTTGAGCAGATGGTTTTCGATGACGTCGCGAATGCAGCCGACCTCGTCATAGAAGCGGCCGCGGCCCTCGACACCGAAATCCTCGGCCATGGTGATCTGCACGCTCTCGACGTAATTGCGGTTCCAGATCGGCTCGAGGAAGGAGTTGGCGAAGCGGAAATAGAGCAGGTTCTGGATCGCCTCCTTGCCGAGATAATGGTCGATGCGAAAGATCGACTTCTCGTCGAAGACCAGATGCAGCACCCGGTTCAGCCAGCGCGCCGATTGAAGATCGTGGCCGAACGGCTTTTCCACCATCAGGCGCGCGCCCTGGGCGGCCCCCGACTGCTCCAGCCCCTGGACGACCACCTCGAACATCGCCGGCGGCACCGCCAGATAGTGCAGCGGCCGCTCAGCACTGCCGAGCGCGGTCTTCAGCTTCTCGAAGGTCGCAGGCGCCCGGTAGTCGCCGCTGACATAGCGCAGCAGCGATGCAAGCCTGGCAAAGATCTTGTCGTCGATGCTGCCCAAGGCGTTGACGATGCCGTCGCGGGCGCGCGCCTGCAGCTTGGCGAGGTCCCAGGGATCGAAGGCGACGCCGATCACCGGCTCGTTCAGCGTCCCTTTGGCCACCATGGCGTAAAGGGCGGGGAAGATCTTCTTGTGGGCGAGATCGCCGGTGGCGCCGAAAAGCACCAGCGTGTCCGATCGTTCCTGGCTCATGGGCGTGCCTCCCTGTCGCCCGTCACGAGCCGGCCTTGGGTTTTTCGACATGGCCGCCAAAGGCATAGCGCATGGCGGACAGAAGCTTGTCGGCGAATTCGGATTCGCCTTGCGAGGAGAACCTGTCGAACAGCGCCGAGGACAGCACCGGCGCCGGCACGCCGGTGTCGATCGCCGCCTTCAGTGTCCAGCGGCCTTCGCCGGAATCCGAGACCCGCCCGCCGAACTGCGTCAACGACGAATCGGCCTTCAGTACGCCGGCCGTCAGGTCGAGCAGCCACGAGCCGATGACGCTGCCGTGCCGCCAGACCTCGGCCACTTCAGCGATGTCGATGTCGAACTGGTAATATTGCGGGTTTTCCAGCGGGCTGGTTTCGGCGTCGGCGGTGCGCTGCCGTTTGCCGGCATTCGCCGACTTCAGGATGTTCATGCCTTCGGCATAGGCGGCCATAACGCCATATTCGATACCGTTATGGACCATCTTGACGAAATGGCCGGCGCCGCTTGGTCCGCAGTGGAGATAGCCGAAGGGAGCGGTTCCGGCATCCTTGGCAGGGGCGGGCGAAGCGGCGTCGGCGCCCGGCGCCAGCGTTGCGAAGACCGGATCGAGATGCTGGACCGCGCTGTCGGGGCCGCCGATCATCAGGCAGTAGCCGCGCTCGAGGCCCCAGACGCCGCCGCTGGTGCCGACATCGACATAGCTCAAGCCTTTCAAGGCGAGGCGCGCGGCGTGGTCGACGGCCTCGTGATAATAGGAATTGCCGCCGTCTATGATGATGTCGCCCGGCTCCATCAGGGCAGCCACCTGGTCGACGATCCTGCCGGTGATCGCCGCCGGCAGCATCAGCCAGGCGCTGCGCGGCTTCGCCAGCTTGCCGACGAACTCCTCCATCGAGGCGGCTCCGACCGCGCCGGCGCTCACAAGCGCGGCGACGCTCGCCGGGTTGATGTCGTAGACGACGCATTCGTGGCCAT
Source organism: Mesorhizobium sp. M0040 (assembly GCF_040323505.1). Taxonomy (NCBI): domain Bacteria; kingdom Pseudomonadati; phylum Pseudomonadota; class Alphaproteobacteria; order Hyphomicrobiales; family Phyllobacteriaceae; genus Mesorhizobium; species Mesorhizobium sp. M0040. The sequence continues at coordinate 40,113 of NZ_JAMYVA010000015.1, read as the reverse complement.
CGCGCAGCAGGCGCCGAACCATGTTGGCGCCCATCCGGCCCAGTCCCATCATTCCTATCTGCATGGTCTCGTCCTGCCTTACTTGAGGGATCGATGATCTAGTGGCGCTGTGATTGAAGCATGATCTTTTCCGAAAACCGGTCTCCACTTTGCGGGATCATGCTCTATCCGGTATCGCCGATGCCGACAGAAAAGTCAGCATTCTCCCAATGGCCGCTATCGGGCCAGAAGAAAGTGAAGACAATGCTATTGCCCGGGCTATTGCCCGGAGCAATCTCGGCAACCGGCAATTCCGCAAGATGGATGCCGAAAGCATTCGCGGTGGTCTGGGTGTCATGGACGGTTGCCCAATTGTCGCTGCTCCAATGAACCACCGCCCGGGCCAGAAGTTCGATGCGCAGCGCCTTGCCTGCCGGGATGGTACGGATCTTGTGGTTGAAGCGCCATGCCCTGAAGCGCGACACCGTCCTGCCCTCGATATAGCGCTTGACGCCTTGCGGCGGCATGTCGAACACAGTGCCGTCGCGCAGCGACCGCAGCAGCTTGATGTGCTCGGAATGCGCCCAGACCAGCGGCTTGGCGCTGCCGGAGGGCCCGCCATGCCGCAATTCGCGCTCCGGCATGTCGGGACCGTCCCAGACCTGCTCCGGTAGCAGGCCGCCCGGTCCGGCAGAGTTCTCGAACGTCCTGAGCAGGCTTGCCGCACTATCCCTACGGCCTGCCGCCAGCTCGTAATGAGCGCGCTCGCCGACCAGCAGCGGCCAGGGCCGGCCCCGGCCGGTTCCATCGAAGGGCGCGCCGTCGGCATGCTCGCCATAGCCATCGCCATTGTAGCGGTACCAGAGCGGGCCCTGCGGCAGTTCGCAGCGCAATTGCGCGTCGATGACCTTGACCGTGTCGAGGATGCGCGGATCGTCGGCCGCCCTGAGGCCGAAGCGGACCAGCGCCAGCGCATCCGGGCTGACGATCGCCTTGGCCGGCCGGTCCGTATCGGCCGGCGGGCGGTTCTTGATCGGGACGTAGCCGTCTTTCGGCGATGCCGCGCCGGCGGTGTCGGGCGGGGCGATGCGGACATAGTAGCCTTCGACGCTGGCTTGCTCGCATGCGGCGGTGCCGGCGACGTAGGTCCAGCGTTCGATCTGATCGTTCCAGACATCGGCGGTTTCGCGCAGATAGTTTGCCGGCTCTGTTTTGCCGGCGGCATCGAAGATGTCCGCAGCCGCAAGCAGAGCCGCGATCTCGACCGCAAGGGTGAACGGGCTGTAGCCGGCGTCTTCTTCCCAGCGGTCCTCGCCGGTGACCGGGCCGTTGCGCACGACATAGGCGGCAGCGCGCTCGATCATCGGCATGAAGGAGGAGAGTGCGGCAGGGGGCAAATGGCCGGCGCGGCGCAGTGCGTCGGCAAGCAGCAGCGGGAAGGCGCATTCGTCCATCTGGATGCCCGGCCAATAGGCCGATCCGTCGAGCCAGGCGTTCTGCGGCCAGTGGCCATCCGGCTGCTGGATCGAGCGCAGATAAGAGAGGATGCGCAGCGCTTCCGCCGGGTCGCCGGCGGCGAGGAAGCCGCCGGCGGTTTCGACCAGATCGCGCGGCCAGACCAGGTGATAGCCGCCGAGGTCGTCGTCGCCCTTGTTGAAGCCCCACGGGATCGACAGGCTGGCAACGGCTGCTCCGGCAGACGACCGGTGTGCCGCCAGCACCGCCGTGCTGAGGCGGTAGCTGTTGAGGCCGGACGCCGCATGCCGGTCCAGCGGCAGCAGGCCGGCCTGCCATTGGTGCCATTTTTGAACATAGGAACTGGCCGCGGGCTCAAAACCTTGCTTCAGGCTGGCGAAAGCGGTTTCCGCCGCCTGTTGCGGCGTCGTGCCGAAGCCGAGCGCCAGCAATATTTTTGGGTTCGCGGCCGAAAAGGCGATCTCGCCGGTCAGCGCGACATTGCCGTCCTCGGCCCTGCGGCAGGCCGGATCGAGCCGGCCGCGTTGACGAAGCTGCTGCCAGCCGTCGGAGACGCCGACATAGCCGGCCGAGCACACCTTCCACGGCAGCGACGAGGCGAGCGCCAGGCAGGTGCCGCGTCCCGATGCAAACAGGACAGGCTGTCCTTCATGGTCGTCGATCCAGGCGGTGTTGCCCATGCCGGCGTTGACGAGGTGCGGTGCCAGCAGCGCGTAGACGCGGTAGTCGGCGGCCGCGCCTTTGAGCGGCGTGAACATAATCTCCTGCAGCAAGACGGGACGTTCCGGATCCGTCAGGATGCGCTTTTCGATCCTGTAGGTTCCATCGCTTGCGGCGTTGACCAGCCGGTGGGCAGGCACCCCGTCCGCCAGGGGTTCGATACTGTGTTCGGCGTCGCGTTTTTCTTCCGAGAAATAGCCGTCGGGTCCGGTGACGATCAGCCCCAGATCGCGGGTGCAGGCGCTATCGAGGCGCGGGTAGTAGATCTCGTTGAGGATACCGTGGCTGATGGTGAACCAGATCGGGCAGGCCGGCGAGAGCGCGGTGCCGACGCCGCTCTTGGCGCTCGAGGTCCAGCGCGCCGGAATGCCGGGTGCACCCGGGGCAAGGTTCGTTGCCATTCGATCGGTCTCCAGTGCCATCCCTAGACCAGGAGTCGAACCGGTTTCAATGATTGCACCGCAAGTTGATCGCCGGCCATGGATTGCTGTTGACAGCTTGCCGCCTATCTGCATTTGTCTGATAATAGATAAAAAACAAGATTGTGAGCGTATCAGCCAATACCCACCAGCCAGCCATTAACCACCAGTAAGACAGCAACTCACGGGAGGAGTATGACATGAGGAAAATATTCGTTTTGGGGGCTCTTGCGGCGATGCTCGCCGCAGGTACAGCGCTTGCCGACACCAGCGGCAAGAAAATCGCCTTCTCCAACAATTACGCCGGCAATTCCTGGCGGCAGGCGATGCTGGACAGCTACGCCATCGTTACCAAGAAGGCGGTTGCCGACAAGGTGGTCGGCGCCGCGGACGTCTTCACGACGGCCGACAAGGAAGTGCCGACGCAAGCAGCCCAGGTGCAGAACCTGATCCTGCAGGGCTATGACGCGATCGTCATCAACGCGGCGTCTCCGGATGCGCTCAACGGCGCCATCAAGCAGGCCTGCGACGCCGGCATCGTCGTCGTCTCCTTCGACGGCATCGTCACCGAACCCTGCGCCTACCGCGTCGTTGTCGACTTCAAGGACATGGGCAAGCAGGAGGTCGAGCAGATGGCCAAGTTCCAGCCCAAGGGCGGCAACCTGCTGGAAATCCGCGGCCTCGCCGGCACCTCGATCGACGATGCCATCCATGCCGGCATCCTCGAAGGCGTCGCTGCCCATCCCGAGTTCAAGATCGTCGGCTCGGTGACCGGCGACTGGGACCAGACCACGGCACAGAAAGCCGTGGCGACGATCCTGCCTTCGCTGCCGGATGTTGTCGGGGTCGTCGACCAGGGCGGTGACGGCTACGGCGCGGCGCAGGCTTTCGCCGCCGCCGGCAAGCCACGCCCGACCATCATCATGGGCAATCGCCAGGACGAGTTGCAGTGGTGGAAGGAGCAGAAGGAAAAGGACGGTTACAAGACCTGGTCGGCATCGATCGCACCGGGCGTATCGACGCTTGCCTTCTGGGTGGCGCAGCAGGTGCTCGACGGCCGCACCGACGTGCCGCACGACCTGCTGGTGCCCTATCTTGCCTTCACCCAGGACGATTTCGAGGCCGCGCTGCCGAAGATTCCGAAGGGCGGCGTCGCCAGCCACGAATACACGCAGGAAGACGCCGTCGCGGCGATCAAGGCCAACATCAAGTGAGCATGGCACTATTGTTGCCGCCACGGATAACCGGGTATCGTTGAGGGATGCCCGAGGCCAATGCAGACATCATCATGCCGGACGGCGCCGAAAAGCTTTTCGGCGCCGTCAGTTTGGACATCATAAGACTGGACGGAGCCGAAAAACATTTCGGCGCCGTCAGGGCGCTCGCCGGTGTCGATTTCAGCGTTCGTGCCGGAGAATGTGTCGGTCTCGTCGGCCATAACGGCGCCGGAAAATCGACGCTCATGCATATGGTGGCGGGCACGCTTGCCCCCGACAGCGGGCAGATCGCGGTCCGCGGCGGTGTCGAGGCAAGTTATTCGGTGCCGCGCGCGCAGCAGCTCGGCATACGCTGTGTGTTCCAGGAGCTGTCGCTCTGCCCGAACCTCAGCGTCGCCGAGAACACGCGGATCAACCACGCGTCGCTGCATGGCTTCGGCTGGCGGCGCAAGGCGGCCGATCTGATCGCCGCCAAGCTCGACGAGATCTTCCCCGGCCACAGCATCTCGGCATCCGACATCGTCGGTGATCTTTCCATCACCAGCCGGCAGATGGTGGAGGTGGCGCGCGCCTTCACGGTCACGCAGGAGCCGCTCGAGCTGGTTATCCTCGACGAGCCGACATCCTCGCTCGACGCGCATACCGCCGGCCAGCTGCTGGCGTTCGTGCGCCGCTTCATCGCCGCCGGCAAGAGCTGCATCCTGATCTCGCATGTGTTGGGCGAAGTGCTCGGAAATGCCGACCGCATCGTGGTGATGCGCGACGGCAAGGTGGTCGCCGCCGGGCAGGCCGACGCCTTCGACCGCGACAGCCTGGTGACGGCGATGGGCGGAGCGGAGGCGCGCGAGAAGACCGCCGCAGAAATTGCGAGCGGCAAGCCGGAGCCCGGCCCGCTGCGGGTCCGGGCGCGCCCGGCGCGACAGCAGGACGGCAACGAGCTCGTCGCCCGTGCCGGTGAGATCATCGGCCTTGCCGGACTTGCCGGGCATGGGCAGACCGATCTTTTGCTGGCTATCTTTGCTGCGGCTTCCCGTGCCAAGACCGGCATCGAGGTCACCGCGCCGGTGGCGCTGGTTGCCGGCGACCGCCAGTCGGACGGGATTTTTCCGCAATGGTCGATTGCCGAGAACATTGGCATCCGTTCGCTGGCGCGATTGCGCAACGGCCTCTTGATCTCGCCGCAGCGCGAAGCCGAGCTCGCGGAGTTGTGGCAGCGGAAAATCGGCATCCGTACGCCCGACATGAACAACAACATCTTCTCGCTGTCCGGCGGCAACCAGCAGAAGGCGCTGTTCGCGCGGGCGCTCGGCTCCGACGCCAAGATCGTGCTGATGGACGATCCGATGCGCGGCGTCGACATCGGCACCAAGCTCGAAGTCTACGACCTGGTGCGCGAAGAGGCTCGCCATGGCCGCACCTTCCTCTGGTACACCACCGAAACCGAAGAGCTCGACAATTGCGACCACATCTATGTGTTCAAGAACGGCCGGATCGTCGCCAATCTTCGTCGCGACGAACTGACGGAGGAAAAGATCATCCAGTCCTCGTTCGGCGATGCGGCCTGAGATGACAGCGGTATCCGTCGAGAATGGGCTAAAATCTTCGGCTCGCGCCACGAGGCGGGCGCGCATGCTGCGCAGCCTGCTGCCGGCACTGTCGCTGGCGCTGGTGCTCATCGCCATCGCCTGGCTCAACCCGCGCGCCATCAGCTATTTCGGTTTCAGCCTGATGCTCAATCTGGCGATCCCGATCGCTCTGGCGACGATCGCGCAGATGTTCGTCATCGCCGGCAACGAGCTCGATCTGTCGATTGGCACCTTTGTCGGCTTCGTCGGCTGCGTGACGGCGACATGGCTGAAGGACGCGCCGCTGCTCGGCGTCGTGATCCTGCTCGGGTCGATCGGCGTCTACGCGCTGCTCGGCGCGCTGATCCATCTGCGCAACCTGCCCTCTATCGTGGTGACGCTCGGCATGAGTTTTGTCTGGCAGGGCATGGCCATCCTCATCCTGCCTAAGCCCGGCGGCAAGGCGCCGGACTGGCTGCTGGCGCTGATGGCCTTCAAGCCACCCTTCATTCCGTTCCCGATCATCGCGGCATTGCTGATCGCAGCCGTCGTCCACTTTGGCCTGATGCGCACCTCCTACGGCGTCATCCTGCGTGGATCGGGCGGCAATTCAGCCGCACTCAAGCGCGCCGGCTGGTCGCTGCTGCGCACCAAGATCGCCCTTTTTGCGCTGACCGGCCTGTTCGGCGTTTTGTCCGGCATGGCGCTGATCGGCATCACCACCTCGGCCGATGCCAATATCGGCAATGGCTACACGCTGCTTTCGATCGCCGGCGTCATCCTCGGCGGCGGTGAGTTCGTCGGCGGCCGGGTGTCGCCGATCGGCGCCGTCATCGGCGCGCTGACGCTGGCGCTGGCGGCATCGCCCCTCTTGACGTTCATGCACATTCCGCCCGACTGGCAGGTCGCCGCAAATGGCGCCATCCTGATCATCGTGCTGGCGGCGCGGGTGCTGATCAGCCGCAGGGAGAGGTGAGCATGGCCTCGCTGCGGACGCTGCTCGCCAGGCCCTGGATCTGGTCGTTCTTCGGGGCGCTGCTAGTGTGGCTGGCGACCATCGCCTTCACCGGCGGCTATGGCGGCGGCGGCATGATCACGGCGGCGCTGTCGCTCGCCGTCTTCACGGTCATCGTCGGCGTCGGGCAGATGTTCGTCATCACGCTCGGGCCGGGCAATGTCGACCTGTCGCTGCCGGCCAATATCGGCCTTGCCAGCGCCGTCGCCATGAAGGTGATGGACGGCAATGATGCGATGATCGCGGTCGGCCTGCTGGCAGCGCTTGCCTGCGGCATGGCGATCGGCGCCGTCAACTATCTGCTGATCTGGGCGCTGCGCATTCCGCCGATCATCGCGACGCTGTCGGCCAGCTTCGTCATCCAGTCGGTCGATATCAGCTATGGGCGGGGCCTGCAGATCAAGCCGCCGCCGGGCTTTGCCGATTTCACCAACTGGCAGATCTTCGGCATCCCGGTGCTGGCGATCCTCACCGTGCTGTTCACCATCGGCGCCGGCATCGTTTTGCAGCGCATGATCTACGGACGCTCGGTGCTGGCGATCGGCCAGAACATCCGCGCTGCCTGGCTGGCCGGCGTCAATGTCGGCCGCACCCGCTTCCTCACCTACACGCTGTCGGGCGCGCTCGGCGGCCTCGACGGCGCACTGCTCGCCGGCTATTTCCGCGGCGCCAATGTCGATATCGGCAATGAGTATCTGCTGGCCTCGATCGCGGTCGTCGTCATCGGCGGCACGTCGGTGGCGGGCGGCAAGGCCAATGTGCCGGGGGTCTGGGGCGCGGCGCTGTTCCTGGTGCTGCTGTTGACCATGCTCAACACATTCGGCGTCAGCGTCGGCGTCCGCCTGGTGCTGACAGGGCTGATCATCGTCGGCGTCATCACCGCCGCCGGTGGGCAGAAGGCGCTGCGCTAAGGCAAGGCCACCCGGCGGCGAGGGGATATCGATCCGGCCCGCAAAACACGTGGTTCCCATCCGCATGCCAGCGCTGTAAATCCCGTCGCGCTATTGGCCAACATCATTGCGTGAGGTTTGCGTGTCCGATTTCGTCAGCACTACAAGGCACGGCAACGTCGCGGTGGTGAGCATCGACAATCCGCCGGTCAACGCGCTGAGCTTCCATGTGCGCGAGCCGCTGATGCAGGCGCTCGTTTCCCTGGGCGACGAGCCGTCGGTCGGAGCAATCGTGATAGCATGCGCCGGGCGGACCTTCGTCGCCGGCGCCGACATCACCGAATTCGGCAAGCCGGCGAGGCAACCGGACCTGGGCGCCCTAGTCGCCATGCTGGAAACCATCGCCAAGCCGACGGTCGCGGCCATTCACGGCACTGCGCTCGGCGGCGGCCTGGAACTGGCGCTCGGCTGCCATTTCCGTGTTGCCGACCGAACGGCAAGGCTCGGCCTGCCGGAAGTCAAGCTCGGCCTGCTGCCGGGCGGCGGCGGCACGGTTCGCCTGCCGCGCTTGGTTGGTCCGCTGAAGGCACTCAGCATGATCGTTTCGGGAACGCCGATCGGTGCGGCCGAGGCGCTCGCCGCCGGCCTGGTGGATGCCGTCTTCGATGGCGACCTGACCGCGCAAGCGGTGAATTTCGCCAACGAAACGGCCGCGAAAGGCGGTCCGTTCACGCCGGTGCGCGACCGCAATGATCGCCTCGACCAGGCCGACTTGCCGGCGTTCGACAAGGAAGCGGCAGTGCTTGCCGGCAAAGCACGCGGCCTCGAGGCGCCGATCGCCTGTGCGCAGTCGATCCGCAACGCCCTGACGCTGCCCTTCGACGAAGCGCTGGCGGCGGAGCGCGACCTGTTCGTCAAGCTTGTCGCCGGGGACCAATCACGCGCGCAGCGGCATTTGTTCTTCGCTGAACGTGAGGCGGCAAAGATTGCCGGCAAGGACGTCGTCAGGCGCAAGATCACCCGGGTCGGCGTCATCGGCGCCGGCACGATGGGCGGCGGCATCGCCATGGCGTTCGCCAACGGCGGCGTCCCCGTGACCTTGCTGGAAGCGACACACGAGGCCTTGCAGCGCGGGCTGGCGACGATCAACAAGAATTATGCCGTTTCCGTCATCCGCGGCTCGCTGAGCGAAGACGCCAAGCGCCAACGGCTTGGGTTGTTCAAGGGTTCCACCGACTATGCCGATCTTGCCGATTGCGACCTGATCGTCGAGGCCGTGTTCGAGGAGATGGCGGTCAAGAAGGATGTCTTCGGCAGGCTCGATGCCGTGGGCAAACCGGGCGCGATCCTCGCCACCAACACCTCCTATCTCGACGTCAACGAAATCGCCGCTTCGACGTCGCGGCCGCAAGATCTCCTCGGCATGCATTTCTTTTCGCCGGCTAACGTCATGAAGCTTTTGGAAATCGTCCGCGCCGACAAGACTTCGCCCGACGTGCTGGCGACCATCGTCGATCTGGCACGGCGGATCGGCAAGGTGCCGGTCGTCGTCGGCGTCTGCCACGGCTTCGTCGGCAACCGCATGCTGGCGGCGCGCGGTGCGGAACTGGAGACGCTTCTGCTGGAAGGCGCAATGCCGCGCCAGGTCGACCAGGTGTTCACCGATTTCGGCTGGCTGATGGGGCCGTTCGAGATGAGCGATCTCGCCGGCCTCGACATAGGCTGGCGCAACCGCAAGGCGCGTGGCCAGACGGCCGTGATCGCCGATGCGTTGTGCGAACAGGGACATTTCGGCCAGAAGACCGGCAGCGGCTTCTATCGCTACGAAGGCGGTTCGCGCACGCCGCTGCCCGATCCCGATGTCGAGGCGCTGATCCGCAACAAGGCTGCCGAGCGCGGTGTTGCACCGCGCGCGATCGGCGCCGAGGAGATCATCGAGCGGACGCTCTATCCGATGATCAACGAGGGCGCCAAAATCCTCAAGGAAAAGATTGCCGCCCGCGCCTCCGATATCGACGTCGTCTGGGTCAACGGCTACGGCTACCCGGTCGGCAAGGGCGGGCCGATGTTCTGGGCGAGCCTCGAAGGCGTGGACAAGATCATCCGGCGGCTGGATCACTGGCACCAGCAGACCGGCAAGGATGTCTTTCGAGTGGCACCCCGGCTCAGGCAGATGGCCGAAACCGATTCCTGGGACGGCGCTGCCGGCTGAACTTGGGACTACCGAATCCGTGCGTCCATGATCTCGACAAAACGCGCGAACAGACCCGCCTGCGACTTTATCTTGAGCTTGCGGTAAATGTTGCGGCGATGAACTTTTACGGTTCCCGGCACGATGCGCATCGCCCTGGCAATCGATTCCGTGGAATGGCCCTGAAGCACCAGATCGACGACATGCTGCTCGCGCGGCGTGAGCGAAAGGCTCTTCCAGATGTGAGCACGTTCGAACTCACTGACCGGAGCAATCGCCTCGTCTTGCTTCGTCCCAACCGGTCCGTCAGCCGGAAGGGTAGGCCAGCGCAGCCTGACGAGGCTGATCACCGCAGGCGCCATGTCGCGCAGCAACCTGGCATCGGCGGTTCCGAACGGCCCCGAAGCGCGCAATCGCATTAGCGAGACCACCAGCGCGTCCTTTCCCGGCAGCGGCACGAAAAAGCCGACCTCCTCCGCAAGCCTGGTCTGGCTGTAATAGGAGCGGTAATATTCGCTGGCATAGAAGCGATCCGGCGCCAATTCGCGCATGCGCCAAAAGCCTTCCTTGCGCTCGACTGCCGCATGGTGGAACGGATCGAGCAGATAAGGCCCTTCCTGATAGAGCGCGACGAAGACGTGGCTTTCGGCCGGCGAGAATGTCTCGAACAGCAGCGGCGGGCGTGAGGCGCCGCGATAGCCGAAGATCACGCAATGATCGAAGCTGACATGCTGGCGGAGCCAGGCGACCATCGCCTTGCCGAAAAGCTCGCCGCTCGTCTCCCGCGTCGCTGCGATGAGCGCAGCGAGCCGGCTGTATTCATCCCTGCGTGAAACGCCCAATTCATACCCCTCCAGACGAGAAAATAGATGAAATATACCACCTGGGAGGTATATACTAGCCGCCATTGGCTCTGATAGCGTTTCGAGACCAACTAGCCGCTGGAGCCCGCAGCTTTGACCGCAGTGCCCGACATCGAGTTTCGCGGGGTCACCAAACGCTACGGCAGCGTGATCGCGGTCAGCGGCATCGATCTTGCCATCCCGCCGTCTGCCTTTGTCGCGTTGCTCGGGCCGTCCGGCTGCGGCAAGACAACCTGTTTGCGCATGATCGGCGGTTTCGAACAGCCAAGCGAAGGTGTGGTATTCATCCGTGGCCGCGACATGGCCGGCACGCCGCCCTATCGGCGGCCGGTCAACATGGTGTTCCAGCAATATGCGTTGTTTCCGCATCTGGATGTGGCGGACAACGTCGCCTATGGCCTACGCCAGGCGCGGCCGCGCCTGTCGTCGCGGGAGATCAGCCTGAAGGCAGGCGAGGCGCTCGCCATGGTTCGGCTTGCCGGCTATGGACGCCGCAAGATCCATGAGCTTTCCGGCGGCCAGCAGCAGCGTGTCGCCCTGGCGCGGGCGCTGGTCAACAAGCCGGCGGTGCTGCTGCTCGACGAGCCCCTGGCGGCGCTCGACAAGAAGCTGCGCACCGACATGCAGATAGAGCTGCAGAACCTGCAGCGCGAGATCGGCATCACCTTCGTCCTGGTCACCCACGATCAGGAAGAGGCACTGTCGATGAGCGATTTCGTCTGCGTCATGAATGGCGGGCGCATCGTCCAGCTTGGGCAGCCGAGCGAAATCTACGACGAACCCGCCGACCTCTTCGTCGCCGATTTCGTCGGCAAGACCAATCTCTTGAGCGGCAAGGTCGTCGGGCTCTCGGGCAAGCTCGTCGAGGTAGCGCTTGCTGACGGCACCGTCATCGCCGCGCGCAAGCGCACTTCGCTAGCCCAGGGCGAAGCCGTCTCGGTAAGCCTGCGTCCTGAATCCTTAAGCCTCGGCGCGCCCGGAAGCGGCCGGCTGAACGGGCTTGTCCGCAACCGGATCTTTCTCGGTTCCACCACGGAATATGCAATCGAGGTCCAAGGCATCGGGACGCTGCTCGCCAAGGCCGATCATCTGGTTGGCGGTGGAAATCTCTTCAAGCCGGGTGAACCCGTCGCCGTCGGCTTTACAGCCGGAACGCCGCTGGCGTTTCCGGAGAATAACGGGACCAACCAGAGGGAAAACAAAAATGTCGAAATCGTATCGTGACGGACTGCCGATAAGCCCTGAAAAATTCGTCGACCAGTTGATGCGCCTCAAGCGCGGTTCCATCGGCCGCCGCGAGTTCCTTGGCCTCACCGGCCTAGGCATCGCAACGGCAGTAATGGCCCGCGAACTCGGCATCATGCCGTCGCCAGCCTTCGCCCAGGAGGGGCTTGGCGACCGCATGTCGATTGCCACCTGGCCCAATTATCACGACCCGGCGACGTTCGAGAATTTCAAGGCCGAAACCGGCGTTGCCGTCGAGGTGAACGTGTTCGGGTCAAACGAGGAGATGCTGGCCAAGCTGCAGGCCGGCGCCTCGGGCTGGAGCCTTTTCGTTCCGACCAACTACACGATCTCGACTTACAAGAAGCTTGGCATCATCGAAGCGCTGGATATGGCCAAGCTTGCCAATTATGACGGCTCGCAAGAAGACCCGCGCTTCACTGGGGAAGGCACCATCGACGGGGTGACCTACGCTGTGCCGAAGAATTGGGGCACCACCGGATTTGCCGTCAACACCAAGAAACTGACCAAGCCGATGACGAGCTGGAAGGAATTCTGGGACACGGCCATGGCGGAGGGCGACGGCCGGACCATGGTTCATGATTACCAGCTGACCACGATCGGCAACGCGCTGAAATATTTCGGCTTCTCGTTCAACTCGCTGAGGCCGGAGGAACTCGCCAAGGCGGAGGAATTGCTGCTGAAGGTCAAGCCGCATCTGTTCGCGGTCTCTAGCGACTACCAGCCGTCGATGCGTGCCGGCGACGCGTGGATGACGATGTGCTGGACCAATGACGGGGCGCAGCTCCACCGCGACATCCCCGAAATCGCCTACGTGCTTGGCAAGGAAGGCGGCGAGATCTGGACCGACTTCTACGCAATACCCAAGGATGCGCCGAACAAGCCTGCCGGCTATGCCTTGCTCAACTATTTGATGAACCCGAAAGTCGCGGTCAAGGAGCACCTGGCCAACGGTGCGCCTTCCACCGATGCGCGGGTCAATGCGCTGCTGCCCAAGGAGGTGCTGGACAATCCGATCCTCTATCCGGCGGCGGATCTGCTGAAGCCGCTCGAATTCGGTGCGGCTGCGACGCTAACCGATCCGGGCCGGGCCGAATTGATGGCACGCTTCAAGTCGGCTTGAACCGGGCAGGCCACAGGCTCGATGCAGGCAACTCCCCGGCGGACAGATGTCCGCCGGCACCCGGGCGGTTTTTTCAATGCGCAGCAACGTCCTCCGTCACAATCTCCTGACCGCCCTGCTGCTCGGTCCAGCAACGGCGTGGCTGGTGGTGTTTTTAGTTTTGCCGTTCGTGGCGATTGCCGTTTTCAGCGTCGGCGAGCGGGCGCCGGAAGGCGGCTATCAGGCCGCTTTCACCTTGGCGCAGTTTGCCAATCTTCCGGCGCGGGCGACCGCCTTCTGGAACACCATGGTGCTGGCGCCGGCGGGCGCACTGGCCTGTCTTCTCGTTGCCTATCCGGTCGCCTATTACCTCGCTTTGCGCGCACCCGAACGGTGGCGGCTGATCCTGCTGGCGCTTGTCGTCATCCCGTTCTGGACCAGCCTGCTGATGCGAACCTATGCCTGGATGTATGTGCTTGGCGGGCGCGGCATCCCAGCTCTGCTGGCCTATGTCGGGATGGAGGACGTGCGGCTGATCAACACGCCGGGAGCGGTTCTGCTCGGCATCGTCTATGGTTATCTGCCGCTGATGATCCTGCCGATCTATGTCAGCCTCGAGCGGCTCGACCGCCGGCTGCTGGAGGCCTCCGCCGATCTCGGCGCGACGCCGATCTCGACATTCCTCGGCGTGACGCTGCGGCTGTCGCTGCCAGGTGTGATGACCGGCTTCTCGCTGGTCATGATCCTGCTGCTCGGCGAATATCTGATCCCGACGCTACTCGGCGGCGGCAAGGTCTTCTTCATCGGCAACGCGCTGGTCGATCTGTTCCTGCAATCGCGCAACTGGCCATTCGGATCGGCAATCGCAATCACACTTGTGGCGGTTTCAGTGGTCGTGCTGCTTGCCGCGAACCGCATTTCGACCCGGCTTTCGGGTGCCCGCCGGGTGGACCTGATCTGATGCGTGCCTTCGTCGTTGCAGTCTTTGCCTTTCTCTACCTTCCGATCGCGCTGGTGGTGCTGTTTTCGTTCAACGCCGGCCACCACGCCAGCGAGTTCACTGGCTTCTCGGTGCAATGGTACGGCAAGGCCCTGGCAAACCCGTTCCTGGTCGAAGCGCTGAAGAACAGCCTGTTCATCGCCACGACCAGCGCCTTGCTGGCGGCGCTGTGCGGCACGGCCGCCGCGCTTGGCCTGGCGCGTGTCGGCGTGCGGACGCGAGCCGTGTTCGATGCGCTTTTGGGTGCTGCGATCGTCGTTCCTGGTGTCGTCATCGGCATCTCGACGCTGGTCGCGCTGGTCCAGCTATTCGGGGTGGTCAACCCGTTTGTCGCTTCGCTGTGGCCGAACGACCAGCCACCGCGCCTGGCGCTCGGCTATGGCTCGATCATCGCCGCGCACGGGCTGTTTTCGATGGCGCTGGTGGCGATGATTGTCGGCACGCGCCTCGGCAGCCTCGACCGCAATCTGGTCGAGGCCTCGAGCGATCTTTACGCCACCCCGCTGACGACGTTCCGCAGCATCGTGTTGCCGCAGATCATGCCGGCGGTGATCGCCGGCTTCCTGCTCGCCTTCACATTCTCCTTCGACGATTTCATCGTCGCCTTCTTCGTCGCCGGCGCACAGACGACATTGCCGATCTATGTCTTCGCCTCGATCCGGCGCGGGGTCACGCCGGAGATCAATGCCATCGCGACGATCGTGCTCGTCGCCTCCGTTTTGCTCGTGGTGCTTGCCCAATGGCAACTGCGGCAACGAAAACCATCACACTGAAAGATAAAAAAACATGATTCTGAGAGATCGCATCGCCGTGGTGACGGGTGCCGGGTCGGGGATCGGGCGTGCCGGCGCCATGATGATGGCCAGGGAAGGCGCGCTCGTGGTGATCGCCGACAGGGACCAGGCGGCGGGGGAAGCAACCGCTTCCGACATTCGTGCGGCCGGCGGTCGGGCCGAGGCCGTCGCCACCGACGTCGGCGAGGATGCGGCGGTCGAGCAGCTCATTGCGGGAACGCTGGGCCGGCATCGGCGGATCGACATCCTGCACAATCATGCCGGGATCCAGGTCGGCGGCACGCTGACCGAAGTCGGCGCCGACGGCATGGATGCCTCCTGGCGGATCAATGTGCGGGCGCAGTTCCTCGCGGCCAGGCTGGTCATGCCGTCGATGATCGCGCAAGGCGGCGGGGTGATCCTGAATACCGCCTCGAATTCGGGTGTGTTCTACGACCGCGAAATGATCGCCTACGCAACGTCAAAACATGCAGTGGTGGCGATGACCCGGCAGATGTCGCTCGACTATGCCAAACACAATGTCCGCATCAACGCGCTGTGCCCCGGCTGGGTCGATACGCCCTTCAACGAGCCGTTCATCGCGCAGATGGGCGGGCGGGCAGCGATCGAGAACTATGTCCGCACCAAAATTCCCATGCAGCGCTGGGCCAGCGCGGAGGAAATCGCCGAAGCGATCCTGTTCCTCGTCTCCGACCGCTCGTCCTTCATGACCGGTCAGGCGCTGGTGATCGACGGTGGAGAAAGCATCGGCTGATCCGCCGCTCCCGGCGGGCGGCAGCTGAAATTCTCTTTGGCCTAACGGCCGGCGGCGAGATGTGCTTTCGTCTCAAGGAGAATGCGGCCAACATGGCTGGGTCGCGAGCAGAAACCATCAGCGCAAACGGGAAGGCTGCATAATGGCCGAGGCCTATATCTGCGACTACATCCGCACGCCGATCGGACGCTTCGGCGGTTCGTTGTCGGCGGTCCGTGCCGACGATCTCGGCGCTATCCCTCTGAAGGCGCTGGTCGAGCGCAATCCAAACATCGACTGGGCTGCCATCGACGACATCGTCTATGGCTGCGCCAACCAGGCCGGCGAGGACAATCGTAATGTGGCGCGCATGGCGCTGCTGCTGGCCGGCCTGCCCAAGGAGGTTTCGGGCTCGACCGTCAACCGTCTCTGCGGTTCGGGCATGGATGCGGTGATAATTGCTGCCCGCGCCATCAAGGCCGGCGAGGCGGAGCTGATGATATCAGGCGGCGTCGAATCGATGAGCCGCGCTCCGTTCGTGCTGCCGAAGGCAGAGACCGCCTTTTCGCGCAATGCCGAGATTTACGACACCACGATCGGCTGGCGCTTCATCAATCCGCTGATGAAGAAGCAATACGGCGTCGATTCGATGCCGGAGACCGGCGAGAACGTGGCGGAAGAGTTCGCTGTCTCCCGCGCCGACCAGGACGCATTTGCCGTGCGCAGCCAGGACAAGGCTGTAGCCGCACAAGCCAATGGCCGGCTGGCAAAGGAAATCACGCCGGTGACGATCGCGCAGCGCAAGGGCGATCCGGTCGTTGTCGACAGAGATGAGCATCCCCGCGGGGGCACGTCGATCGAAGCGTTGGCCAAGTTGCCGACGCCGTTCCGACAAGGCGGCACGGTTACGGCCGGCAATGCCTCGGGCGTCAATGACGGCGCCGCGGCGCTGATCATCGCCTCGGAAGCCGCCGCGAAAAGATATGGGCTGACGCCGATCGCCCGTATTCTGGGCGGTGCCACCGCCGGCGTGGCGCCGCACATCATGGGTATCGGCCCGGTGCCGGCCACGCAAAAGCTGTGTGCCCGGCTCGGCCTGACGCCGCAACAGTTCGATGTCGTCGAGCTCAACGAGGCCTTCGCCTCGCAAGGCATCGCCGTGCTGCGCCAGCTCGGCATTGCCGAGGATGCGGCGCACGTCAACCCGAATGGCGGTGCCATCGCGCTCGGCCATCCGCTCGGCATGTCCGGAGCGCGCATCACCGGCACGGCGGCATTGGAACTGCGCGAACGCGGCGGCCGCTACGGCCTCGCCACCATGTGCATCGGGGTCGGCCAGGCGATCGCGGTGGCGCTGGAGAGATTGTGAGCAAGCGTCGATTTGCCGGGCCATTTAATGGCGCGTTCCGCCCACTCAAATTTGACCATGTGGACAAAAGCCGGGCACCGCTCCATAGTTCCTTCGCCGATATTCCAGAGAAGAGAGCCGGCTCGACACGGCGCCAATCAGAGGGGCATGCAATGGACAACGGGAAGAGCAGAATCCAATCGAAACGCGAAGGGCTTTCGCGACGCAACGTGCTGGAGCTGGGCGCGCTCGGCCTAGCGGCAGCGATGCTGCCTGGCAGCGCCTTTGCCAAGACCAACAAGCTGAAAGTGGCGGCGATCTTCGCCACGCCGATCGAGGAGCCGTGGGACAACCAGATCCATGTTGCCCTGCAGAAGGCCGAGAAGGAACTCGGCATCGAATACAAATGGTCGGAGAAGGTGCAGACCGCCGATTTCAGCCGCGTCATGCGCGAATATGCGCAAGGCGGCTATGAGCTGGTGCTGGGCGATGCTTTCGCCGCCGAGCGCGAATCGCGCAGGACCGCCAAGCAGTTCCCGAAGACCGCCTTCCTGTTCGGCTCCGGCGCCGGGCCGGCCGAGCCGAATTTCGGCGTTTTCGACAACTGGATCCATGAGCCGGCCTATCTGTCCGGCATGATCGCCGGAAAGATGTCGAAGTCAGGCACGATCGGCGCCGTCGCGGCGATGGGCATTCCGGAAGTGAACCGGCTGGTCAACGCCTTCTTTGCCGGCGCCAGAGAGGTCAATCCCAACATCAAGAAGAAGGTCGCCTTCATCGGCTCGTTCTTCGATCCGCCAAAGGCAAAGGAAGCGGCTGTCGCCCAGATCGACGCAGGCGTCGACGTCATCTATGCCGAGCGCTTCGGCGTCATCGAAGCGGCGGCGGAGAAGAAGATCCTCGCCATTTCCAACATGTCGGACCAGTCGAGCCTCGGCCCCGACACGGTGATCACCGGGCCGGTCTGGGATATGTATCCGACCGTCGAGCAGGCGATCAAGCTGGTCAAGGCCGGCGTCTTCACCGCGCAGGATTACGGCGATTTCTCGCGCATGGCCAAGGGCGGCTCCTACCTCGCGCCCTACCACAAGTTCGACAAGACGCTGCCGGCCGAGGTCAAGGAACTGGTCGAGAAGAAGAAGGCCGAGATCCTCGACGGCAATTTCCGCGTCGACGTCGATGAGAATACGCCGGTCTCAGACTGAGCGGCGCATCCCTCCCCCTTGAGGGGAGGGTGGCCCGCAGGGCCGGGTGGGGTCCTCGGCGACGCGCTCCATCTTTTTCGGTCTAAACGTCGAGGCAGCTGAGGGGACCCCTCCCGCCTCGCTTCGCTCGGCACCCTCCCCTCAAGGGGGAGGGATATCGGCGTCAACGCCACCAGGATCCCGCCTTGTCAACGCCTGCCCCTCTCATCGAAATGCGCGGCATCTCCAAGAGCTTTGGCGCCGTCAAGGCGAACGAGGCCGTCGATCTCAGTGTCGCGCCGGGTGAAATCCTCGGGCTGCTCGGCGAAAACGGCGCCGGCAAGACGACGCTGATGAACGTGCTGTTCGGCGCCTATGCGCCCGATGCCGGCGAGATCCTGGTGCAGGGCCGGTCGGTGGCGATCAACAGTTCGGCCGATGCGCTGGCCGCCGGCATCGGCATGGTGCACCAGCATTTTCATCTCGCACCGCGGCTTTCGGTGCTGGAGAACCTCTTGATCGGCATTCCCGGCAGATCGGGCCGGATCGACCGCGCCGGCGGGCTGGCGCGGCTCGCCGAGATCGGCCGCCAGCACGGGCTGACGCTCGACCCGGACCTCCCCGTCTCGGCGCTGTCGGTCGGCGAGCAACAGCGGCTCGAAATCGTCAAGGCGCTGTTTCGCGGCGCAAGGCTGCTGATCCTCGACGAGCCGACGGCGGTGTTGGCACCAACCGAGGTCGACGGGCTGTTTTCGGCGCTGCGCTCGATGGCGGCACAAGGGCTCGGCATCATTTTCATCTCGCATAAGCTCAACGAGGTGCGAGCGCTGACGCATCGCTGCGTCGTGCTCCGGCATGGGCGCGTTGCCGGCCGCGTCGATGCGCCGGCCAGCACCACGTCGTCGGAGATGGCGCGGCTGATGTGCGGCCACGAGATCGTGCCTCCGGCCAGAGGACCGTCGATGCCGGGTGCGGCCGTGCTGACCCTCGACGGTATCTCGACATCGCATCATTCCGGCATGGCGCTGCGCGATGTTTCGCTGTCGGTTCGTGGCGGCGAGATCCTCGGCATCGCCGGCGTCTCCGGCAATGGCCAGCGCGCGCTTGCCGAGGTCATCTCCGGCGTGCGTGCGCCCGATGCCGGGAAGATGACCATAGCCGGCAAAACAGTTTCGCGGTTCTCGCCGAGCACAGTCCAGGCGCTCGGCCTCGGCCGCATACCGGAAGACCGCATGACGACCGGACTGGTCACCAATCTGCCGCTCGCCGATTCGATGGTGCTGCCGCGCATCGGCACGGCGGCGTTCAGCCGCAACGGCCTGCTCAAGCCGGATGCGATCCGCGCCTTCGCCGAGGCACAGATCAAAGCCTACGATATACGTTGCCCCGGGCCGATGACGCGCGCCGGGGCGCTTTCCGGCGGCAATCTGCAGAAGGCGCTTCTGGCGCGCGAACTCGCCTTCGATCCGAAGGTGCTGATCGTTTCGCAGCCGACTCGCGGCCTCGATATCGGCGCCGCGCGCTTCATCCACGAAAAATTCCTCGACATGCGCGCCAAGGGCTGCGGCATCGTCGTCATCGGCGAGGATCTGGAAGAGTTGCTGATGCTCTCGGATCGTATCGCGGTGATGTATGAGGGCCGCATCGTCGGCACGCTGGACAGCGCCGACGCCAGCATCGCCAGACTCGGGTTGATGATGACCGGAGCGGAGGGCCATGCCTGATGTTCCGTCTCGAGGCCCGCACCTCAACGCCCGCCTGGTTCAATCTGGCGCTGCCGCTGCTCGCCATCGGCGCGACGCTGATCCTGTGCAGCGGCCTCATTGCACTGGCTGGCGCCGGCGTGATCGAGGCCTATGGCGTTATGTTTTCGGCGTCGCTGGGCGACAGCTACGCCGTCACCGAAACGCTGGTGCGTGCCGCGCCGATGATCTTCACGGGACTTGCCGTGGCAGTCGCCTTCCGCGCCAAATTCTGGAATATCGGCGCCGAAGGGCAATTGCTGGCTGGTGCGGTGGCGAGCTGTGCCATCGGTGCAATCCCGATGCCGGGGCCGCTCGCCATGCTGCTGATGGCGCTGGCGGGCGCTGCCGCCGGCGCGGCCGTCGCCCTGATCCCCGCCACGCTGCGGGTAAAATTCAGGGTCGATGACGTGGTCAGCTCGCTGCTGCTCAACTCGGTCATTTTCTACGCACTGATGGCGCTGATCGAGGGGCCATGGAAGGACAGTTTCAGCGGCTACCCGATCTCGCCGCCGATCGAGGATACGGCCAATTTTCCGGTGCTGCTCGAAGGCACGCGGCTGCATCTCGGGGTCGTCGCGGCGCTGGTCGCCGCACCGGTCATCTGGCTCGTGGTCGCGCGCACCACGCTCGGCTTCCGCATCAGGGTCACCGGCGAAAACCCCGAGGCGGCGCGCTATGGCGGCATCAATGTTGGGCGGGTGCTGATTTCGACGGCGCTGCTGTCTGGCGCATTGGCCGGCCTTGCGGGCGTCGGCGAGGTCGGCGGCGTGCATTTCCAGGTGATGAGCGACATCTCGCCGGGCTATGGCTATTCCGGCATCGTCGTCGCCATGCTGGCGAGGCTCAATCCGCTCGGCGTCGTGCCGGCGGCGATCTTCCTTGCCGCGGTGATGACCGGCGCCGAGGCGATGTCGCGGGCGACCGGCGTTCCGGCCTTCCTCAGCGATGTCATCCAGGGAACGGCGCTGCTCGCCATGCTGGTGGCGCTGCTGTTCACCGCCTATCGCCTCCGTCGCGTGGGAATAGCCAAATGAGCGTGGTGCTGGAACAGATCTTCCAGGTCGGCTTCCTGGCCGCGATCATCCGCATCGCCACGCCGCTGGCCTTTGCGACGCTGGGCGAGATGTTCTCCGAGCGCGCCGGCGTGCTCAATCTCGGCATCGAAGGCATCATGCTTTTGTCGGCAATGACCGGCTTCACCGCGGCGAGCCTCAGCGGCAGCCTCTGGCTCGGCGTGCTCGCGGCGGTGCTGACCGGG
This sequence comes from Mesorhizobium sp. M0040, assembly GCF_040323505.1. Lineage (NCBI taxonomy): Bacteria > Pseudomonadati > Pseudomonadota > Alphaproteobacteria > Hyphomicrobiales > Phyllobacteriaceae > Mesorhizobium > Mesorhizobium sp. M0040. The sequence goes on along the minus strand of NZ_JAMYVA010000015.1, from coordinate 19,369 downwards.
GCGCTGATGGGCGCCGTGCACGCGCTGTTCACTGTAGCGCTCGGCCTCAGCCAGCATGTCTGCGGCATCGGCGTGACGCTGTTCTCGTCGGGCCTTGCCTATTTCCTCTACCGGCTGATCTTCGGACAGCAATCGGTGCCACCGAACATCAAGGGGTTCGAGACGCTGCCGATCCCGATCCTGTCCGACATACCGGTGCTTGGGCCGGCGGTGTTCAACCAGTTTTCGCTGGTCTACATGGCGATGCTGGCCATACCGCTGGCCGCCTTCGTGCTCTACCGCACACCTTGGGGCCTGTCGGTGCGCATGGTCGGCGAAAACCCGCGTGCCGCCGATTCTGCCGGCGTCAGCGTCATTGCAACACGCTTCCAGGCGGTGATCCTCGGCGGTGCCTTGATGGGACTGGCCGGTGCCTTCCTGTCGATGGCGCAATTCAACGCCTTCACCTTCGGTGTGGTTTCGGGGCGTGGCTGGGTGGCAATCGCGCTCGTCGTTTTCGGCCGCTGGGATCCGTGGCGATCGGCAGGCGCGGCACTGCTGTTTGCCTTCGTTGACGCCTTGCAGTTGCGTATGCAGGCGAGCGGGCTTGGCCATATCCCCTACGAGGCGTTCCTGATGCTGCCGTTCATCTTCACCATCGTCGCTATGGCGGTGATGTCGCGCAATGCGGTGGCCCCGTCGGCGCTGCTCAAGCCGTTCCGGCGCGAAGAGCGGTAGCGGCGCTTCGCCTTTCACATCGCGGTGAAGCCGTTATCGACGAACAGATGGGCGCCGTTGACGAAGCTGGCCTCGTCGCTGGCCAGGAACAGGGCTGCCTTCGCGACCTCTTCCGGCTCGCCGATCCGCCCTTGTTGCGCCGCCATTGCCGCGTCGGAGACATCGACGCCGAGTTTGTCGAGATCGGCGACCTCGCGCAGGCCATGCGGTGTCCTGATGAAGCCTGGACAGACCGCATTGCAGCGGATGTTGCGGTCGCGGAACTCGACGGCGATGGCGCGCGCGAACATGTGGCAGGCGCCCTTGGTGGTGTCGTAAAGCACCTCCATCGGCGTCGCCGCCACCGCCGAGATCGACGAGGTGCAGACGATGGAACCACCGCCGGCGGCGATCATGCCGGGCAGCACGGCGCGCGTCATCAGGAACATCGAACGCACATTGACGGCATGCAGCCAGTCCCATTCCTGCAGCGTGGTCTCCAGGAAGGGTTTGATGACGATGGTGCCGGCGTGGTTGAACAGAACCGTAACCGGGCCGAATTTTTCCGTCGCGCCCTTCACCGCCGCTTCGACCTGCGCCTCATCCGATACGTCGGCGACCCAGTGCTCGGCGACATGGCCGCGTTGCCTGATTGCCGCTGCGGTAGCCGCCGCCGCTTCGCCGTTGCGGTCGACGATCGCCACCTTGGCGCCCTCGGCCGCGAAAAGCTCCGAGGCCGCACCGCCCATTCCCGTCGCGCCGCCCGAAATGATGGCGACCTTGCCGGCCAGTCTTGTCCCCATGGTTTGCTCCCTGCTGCCTTGCCGTGACGTCGCGGCTTTCCGCTGAAGCGATGCTATCCCTCATCCATTGGATGGCCAAGGAGCCACAGACACATGGACCTGACCTTTCCTGCCGTCACCCCGGCATGCCGCAAAAGGCAGCGCTAAGCAGTAAAAGCACCAACTTGTCCGCCGTTTGGAGAAAATTGTTCTAAGGATCGCGCGAAAATAGCACTCGACAAAGTCTACTGATTTTATAGATTAAGCGCCGAGACGGAGGTCGATATGTCCTATAGCCAGAACGCTCAGACTGCCCGCAAAGGCCAAAGGCTGGGTTCCGACCAGGTGTGGCGGCCGGCCTATGCCGGCGCTTTCGCCTATCTCGTCTTTGCCCTTGCGTTTGTATTCACCGGGGCAGTGGTACTGGGGCTTATCCCCTGATTGTCAAGGCTCTGATCATCGAGGCTTCCTCGGGATAGCGGCCTGCCGTTTGCAGAAATTCCGGAGTTGATGAACCGAATGCCGGTGCGCTTTTGCGCGCCCTGATTCCAACGTGATGGAGGAGATGGCAATGCCAATCGAGTTCACGCATGTTCCCGGTAAGATCCACGCTGCCGACGCCAGCTTTTTCTACGACTATGTCGAGACCGCGACGAAGCTGTCACTGATCGAGGATGCCGGATTCCGGAAGATCGTCATCGACGACCAGGCCGGGCTGCTGACCAATATGGACCTTGCCGCCCAGACGCTGGACCGGACCTCGTCCCTGGAGGTCGTGCTCACGCATTGGGCAGGCGTGATCGAACCAACCGTGGCGGCGCGGCAGCTCGCTGCCCTCGACGCGAGAAGCGGTGGCCGGCTGTCGCTCAGGATGCTCAGCGAGCCGCTGAGCGACGACGATGCCGAGGCACGTCCGGCCGGCCACACAGTGGTCTGGCAACGCATCGACGAATATCTGGTGCTGCTGAAGCGGTTGTGGTCGAACGACAGGCCGTTCGACCATGAAGGCACCTTTTACAGCATCAAAGGCGGCTATGTGCCGCGCAAGGGGCCGCATGGTGCCGATGTGACCATCCGCATGGGCGGGCAGTCGGGCACTGCGCTCAGGGTCGCGGGCAGGCATGCGGACGTGTTCGAACTGGCGCCTGGCTCGCTTGCAGAAATCCGCCAGTCAATGGAGCGCGTACGCGGCGCTGCTGCCGAACACGGCCGGGCCGGCAAGCTGCGTTTCGCGCTTCCCGTCCGAATCCGTTCGGAAGACAAACCGGCCGCTTCCTGCCAGAAGGCGCTCGAACTTGCCGGGCCGCCGGCGCAGGTCGCGCTGTCGCTGCTTTCCTACGCCGCTTTGGGGATCAAGGAGTTCATGATCGTCGGCGTCGACAGGCCACGCGAGATTGCGACCGCCGGCCGCGAGGCGATCGCGCTCTTGCGCAATTCGCTGGCACGGCGCGAGGCCGATGTCCCTCAGCCGGGGGCGTTTGCGTCACGCTCGATACAGGGAGCACGCGCCGGCTGCTGAAGCGCCTCCGTCGTCCGCGCCTTGGTGACGGGTCTACCACCATTCCGGGAAAGCCGCGTGAGCCGCCCTGGCCAGCGCCGGTATTTCCTGATCGGGAACGGAGCTGTAGGGCCAGAGCAGTCGCGGGCCGAGCGGCGCCCAGCCGCCGGCTGCCGCCATCGCCTTGTCGAGTGCTGCATCACCGACATTGTAACGGGTGCGAAACGGTAGGACATTTGCGGCGAGGAAGGCCTGTATGCGGGCCTCGACCTCGGCAGCGGCGGCCATGTCGGTGCGGATTATCTGCCACCACATCATCGCGCCCTTCGGGTTGAGGCAGGCAACGTTGGAATAGCTGCCATGGGCCCCTCCAGCATAGCCTGTTGCCAGCGTGTGGCCGGGGACGAAGACGGAAAATCCGTCCAGTTTGCGGCGCATGTCGGCATACCAGCCGGCGTCGCCGCCCGGCAGCTTGGCGCCGACCAGCGATGGCACGGCCGCACGCAGACTGGCGATGCCGTCGAGCGTCAGGTGGCGCTTGGCGTGCGGCGGATTGTAGAGCACCAGCGGCGTTTCAGGCGCGGCGTCGCACATGCCGCCGGCAAAGCGCATGACCTCGTCGTCGCTGGGCGGCCACCAGTCGGGCAGCGTGAACTGCACCGCCGCCGGGCGAAGTCCGGCGACCCGCGCCAGTCGCTCCAGCGCGACGCGCGGATTGGACTGGCTGATGCCGATCTGGAAAGGAAGGCGCGCGCGGCCGGCTATGGTTGCGACCAACTCACAAAGCCGGTCGAATTCGGGCTCGGTCTGGCAATGGAATTCGCAGGCCGTGCCATTGGAATAGACGCCGTCGACGCCTGAGGCGCAGAGCCGGGCGATCGTCTCTTCCGTCGCCTGCCAGTCGATCGCTCCGCGATCGTCGATGGCCAGCATCACCGCGCCCCAGATGCCGCGCGGTGCGTGTGCGGGCAAGCGGGCCAGATGGTCGTCGAGGTCAGCGTCCACCGGCGATCTCGTGTTCGCGGCGGGTTTCGTTCGACGCGAAGGCAGCCTCGATAATGGCGATGATCTTGCGCGCATAGATGCCGTCGACCGGCACCGGCGTGTCATCGGCAATGGCATCGCGCATTGCGCTCCATTCGCGCACCAGCGCGTTATGCATCCAGTTCGGCTCAAAGGAACCGGGCAGCTCGGTCCAGACCGTCTCGCGGCCAAGCATGGTGCCGCGGTCCATGTCGATGCGCAGCGTTCCCCGCTCGCAGACCAGATCCATGGCGTAGGTGGTGGCGCCGGTGCGATAGCCGACGCTCTGCACCTGGCCGATGCCGCCGCCGGCGAAGCGCAATCCGAGCAGAGCGCTGTCGTCTGCTTCCTGGTCATGGAACTTGGCGCCGAGCATGCCGCTCACCGACACGACATCGTCATCCATCAGCCAGACCAGGCGATCGACCGCGTGGATGCCGGCCGTCAACAGCATGCCGCCGCCGGTCGCCTTGCGCAGATGCCAGTCGCGGCGATTGTGCTCCATCCACAGCTTGATGATCCAGCTCGATCCGGCGAGCGGCCGGCCGAGCTCGCCTTCCTCCAGAATTTGCCTGGCCGCCATGCAGGGCAGGGCGAAATGCATGAGGTGGGCGACCATCAGCTTGACGCCACCCTTGGCCACGGCGGCGTTGATCGCATCGCAGGCAGCCACCGTCGGCGCCATCGGTTTTTCGAGCAGGATATGCTTGCCGGCCTTTGCCGCGCCGATGGCCATTTCGGCATGGAGATGGTGCGGGCTGGCAATGAGGACCGCATCGACCTCCTTGTCGTCCAGCAGCCTTCGCCAGTCCGCGTAGCCGCGGCCGCCATGTTCAGCGGTGAATTGCTGCAGTGCGTCGGCATTTCCTCGAGAGGCGGCGACGAGACGAATGCCGCCAACCTCACGGATTGCCCGCGCATGGGCTGAGCCGAAATCGCCGGCGCCGATAATTCCTATTCCAATCATGGTCCTGCCTTTTGATAAGCGGCGTCGATCAGCGACATCGCCGCAACATAATCTTCGATGGACACCGGCGGAGGCGCCTTTCTGGCCAGCCGGTCAAGCGTATCGCGCATGAACAGACGATAGCGCGTTGCCGGCAGTTCGACCGGCAAGTCGACGATTGCCGCGTCGTCGAGCGTTGCGCAGATAACATGGTCGCCATGATCGATGAGGGTGGCATTGGCACTGACGATGCGCCACTCGAAGTCACCGCCGGGGCGCATCGAAGCAAAGGTGTAACCGGCCTCGACGATGAACAGCGCGCCGGCCTCGTCTTCCAGCACCAGAAGTGCGTGATCCTCGACCGGGCCGGGATGGATGCGGTTCGCGATCGAAACGCTTTTCAGGCCGAGCTTGCCGGTTGCGAGGCTGAGTGCCGCGTCGACGCCGTGTATGCCGAGATTCCTCAACGCACCCCCGCCACCAACCGCCGGATCGAGCACCCAGGCGACACCGTCGGCGATGTAGCGTTGCGGTGGGCCGTTGACCAGCCGGAACTGGCAATGCGCCACGGGGCCGGCGCGACCTTGCCGGCGCAGCCGTTCAAGGCCGGCAACGGCCGGCCCGAAACGGTTGGGCAGGGGAACAGCGACAAAAGCCTGGTACTGCCTGGCAAGGTCGCGCAGTGCCATCAGTTCCCTCGTATGGCTGGCCGCCGGCTTCTCCAGGATCAGCGGTATCCTTGCCGCGATGATCGCACGTGCCCGCGCCGGCACCATCGAAGGGTGCCCCATCAACAGGATCACATCCGGTGGGCTGGAGAGTATCTCCTTGAAATCCTGGATAAACGGCAGGTCGTGGTGCGCGGCGAACGCTTGCGCTTGGCCAGGATCCTCGTCCCAGATACCGGCGATCTCCGTGCCGTAAAAGCGTGCGGCGTCGAGGTGTATTTCGGCGTGCCAGTGGCTCGAGCCGGCGAGGGTAATCTTCATTCGGAGGCAGCAGGTTTGTTATGGGCTTGCAGGATATCCTACAAGTGGCTATACGACAAGCGGCGGTCAAGCTTCAGCGGATGATGAAGGCAGTGGGATGGCGGAACTGAAGTCGATCGAACCGTTGAGCAGACCGCCGCTGCTTCACGTCACCGTGCAGGAAAGCCTCAGGGCCTATATCGAAAGCAACCAGCTCAAGGCAGGCGATCCCCTGCCGCCGGAGACGTTCCTGGCGCAGCGGCTCGGCGTCGGCCGCAACTCCGTGCGGGAAGCCATCAAGGCGCTGGAATCGATCGGCATCCTGGAGACGCGACGCGGCATCGGCGTGTTCGTCAAGGAGTTCTCGTTCAAGCCGCTGCTGGATAACCTGGCCTACGGTTTGCAGGATTCGCTGCGCGATGTCGAAGAGCTGCGCGAAATCCGTCGCGTGCTGGAAACCGGCCTCATCGCCAAGACGATCGAGATGATCAGTGCCGAGGACATCGAGGCGCTGCGCCAGTTGACCGAGCGCATGCGGCAACGTGCCGAGCGCCATGAGAGCTTCGCCGAAGAGGACCAGCAATTCCATCAGCTGCTGTTCCGCTGCCAGAACAATCACATGCTGAGCGCGCTGATCGACATCTTCTGGACGGCGTTCAACAAGGCCTCGAATTTCACCAATCTCGATAATCCGACGCCGCTGGCGACATGGCGCGACCATCACGAGATCGTCGAGGCTGTCGCCGCCAAGGACGTCGACCAGGCGCGTCGGCGACTCGACGACCATTACCGGGGGATCCAGCAGGTTATCGCAAAAAACCGAACAAGCTGAAGAACAACCTGACTATGCCAAGGGAGGAAACCATGCGTATCAGGACCATCGCATTCTCAGTCGCCGGGCTGCTGCTCGCCAGCATTGCCCCATTGACCAGTGTCCAGGCACAAAGCGCCAAGACCATTGCGGGCGGCTTCGACGTCGGCCCCGGCGGTTTTCCCAAGAACTTCAACCCGCTGGTGGCGACCGGCGGCTACACCTGGCTCAGCACCTATTTTGAACCGCTGGTCATCTACAATGCCGGGCTGGCCGATATCGAAGGCGACCTCGCCAAGGACTACAAGATCAGCGACGACCAGCTGAGCTATACGTTCAACCTGGTCAACGAGACCTGGCATGACGGCAAACCGTTCACCTCGAAGGACGTCAAGTTCACCCTCGAGCTTGCCAAGAACAAGGCCTCCGGCAGCCTGTTTGCCGCCCGCCTCGCCAACATCGCCTCGGTCGATGCCCCGGATGACCACACCGCAGTGGTGAAGCTATCGAAACCGAACGGCTCGTTTCTATCCATCCTCTCGCAGCTGATGATCCTGCCGGAGCATGCCCTGGCCGCTCTGCCGCCGGAATCGCTGGCGACAAGCACCTGGTGGTCGACCACTCCGGTCGGCACCGGCCCGTTCAAGTTCAAGCGCTACGTGACCGACCAATATGTCGAACTGGCAGCCGATGACGATTATCGCGGCGGCAAGCCGAAGATAGACGTGCTCATCAACCGCTATTTCGAGTCGCCGGCGGCGGCCGTTGCCGCGCTCCGTGCCGGCGAAATCCAGTTCACTTATGTCGAGCCCGACGATGCGGCATCGTTCAAGAGCGACAGCAATTTCAAGGTGATCGAAGGTGCCTCGTACGTGGTCAACTATATCGGCCTGAACCAGAAGGTCGACCTGTTTAGGGATATCCGTGTCCGCCAGGCGATCATGTACGCGATCGATCGCAACGCCATCATCGACAGCCTCTACGGCGGTGCCGCCGAGCCAGCCAATTGCGGCTATGTCGCGCCGCATCTCGTTCCCGCAGGCCTCGAACCCTATGCCTACGATCCGGCAAAGGCCAAGGCGCTGCTGAGCGAGGCCGGCTGGGACAAGATCAACGGCGACAAGCCGATCACCTTGCTGACCTATTACGGCTCGCCGCAAGCGGCCAATGTGATGGCCGCTGTCCAGTCGATGCTGGCCGAGGTCGGCATCAATGTGGTGCCGCGGGTCGTCGATACGCCGACCTACAACGGCATCGTCTACAAGCAAGGCACGCCGGACTGGAACGCCTTTCCGATGGTCTATGCCGGCCTGCAGAACGGCCCCAACCCGGCCGGCCTCAATCCCGGCCTCAACAAGTCGCAGATCCCGCCGGCAGGCTTCAACACCATGCGCATCGAGTTCGACGATCTGGGCACCGCATTGGACGCCGCGCTAGGCCAAACCGATCCGGCCAAGCTCGATCAATCCTGGCAGGGGGTCTGCAAGGTCATGAACAAGGACCTACCCTGGGCGACGTTGTGGGTGGCCAACCGCTATGGCGTAGCCTCCAACAAGCTGCATGACTTCGTCTGGACGCCGGCGCCGGGCGGCGGCCCCTACGCAGCTCACCCCGAGCGCTGGGACATCCAGTAAGAAACCCGCAACCAAGCGAGCAGGCGGGACCACTTTGGCGCCGCCTGCCACCGCCACGGAAAGCCCATGTTGAGCTTCATCGCCCGCCGCAGCGCCACAGGATTGCTGATGCTGGTCGCGCTCAGCGTCCTCATCTTCATCCTGTTGCGGCTGGCGCCGGGCGATCCGATCGACGCCTATATCAACCCATCGGTCCCCATGTCGGCTTCCGACCTCGAGGGCCTGCGCGAACGGCTCGGGCTCGATCGGCCGCTTCCCGTGCAATATCTCGCCTGGCTGCGCGCGGCGCTGAGCGGTGACTTCGGCTATTCGATCCAGCGCAGCGGCATTGCCGTGCTGCCACTGGTCATGGAACGCATCGGCCCGACGGCGCTGCTGATGGGTACGGGCCTGGCGATCGCCATCGTGCTCGGCATTTCCGCCGGCATTTTCAGCGCGGTGCGCCGTAACGAACCATCCGACATCGCGCTGTCGGTGCTGTCGTTTATCGGTATCTCCAGCCCGGCTTTTCTGACGGCGCTGCTCGGTCTCTATTTCTTCTCGGTGCTGCTGCGCTGGGCGCCGTCCGGCGGCATGCAGACCGCGGGTGCGCCGTTCTCGGCGACGGATGTGCTTGCGCACCTCGTCCTGCCCGCCTGCCTGCTGTCCGTCGGCCATGCCGCGCTGATCATGCGTTACATGCGCGCCTCGCTGCTGGAAGTGCTCAACCAGGATTACGTGCGGACGGCGCGTGCCAAGGGCGTGCGCGAGTTCTGGGTGATCATCAAGCACGCGACCCGCAATGCGCTCTTGCCGGTCATTACCTTGATCGGCTCGACTGTCGGCATCGCCATCGGCGGCGCCATCTTCCTGGAAAGCGTGTTCAACTGGCCGGGCATGGGACTGCTTCTGGTCAACGCCGTCGGCACCCGCGATTACCCGGTGATCATGGGCGCTACCCTGGTGATCGGCGTTTGCGTCATCCTGGTCAACCTCTTGACCGACGTCGTCTATGCCGTCGTCGACCCGCGCATTCAGGTGGCATGATGGCAATCACGGCGCCAGATCCTACAGTTGACCCGACAGCCGTGCCGCAAACCAAAGGCCCGCTTCGCCGCGCGCTCGACCGCTTTTTTGAAAACCGCGCGGCGCGTGCCGGGCTTTTGATCGTCATTCCGATCCTGCTGGCTGTTTCGACCTATCCTTTGTGGTGGCCGTTCGGTCCTAACACCATCGACCTCCGAGCAATGAACAAGGCGCCGTCGGCCATTCATTGGCTGGGCAGCGACGGCGTCGGGCGCGACGTCATGGCCCGGTTGCTGCAAGGCGGGCGGATCTCATTGCTGGTTGCCGTCAGCTCGGTCGCCATCTCCACCGTCATCGGCTTCCTGGTCGGTGCCGTCGCCAGCTTTGGCGGGCGTCTTGTCGACGGCACGGTGATGCGCCTGGTCGACCTGGCGATGACGCTGCCGCCGGTGATCTTCCTGCTGGTGCTGGCTTCGATTGCCGGCACCGGCATCGCCCCGACCATCCTGGTGATCTCGCTGCTCTCCTGGCCGGTGCTGTCGCGCATGGTGCGCGCCCGGCTGCTCGAACTGCGCGAGCGCGATTTTGTCGTCGCTGCCCGCGGCATGGGGGCAGGGCTGCCGCATCTCTTGTTCCGGCACGGCCTGCCCAACTGCATCGATATCCTGGTCGTCTACGCCACCTTGCAGATCGCCAACGCCATCCTGCTCGAGGCCGGCCTGTCCTTCCTCGGCCTCGGCATCGCACCGCCCGAAGCCAGCTGGGGCAACATGCTCAATCTCGCCCGCTCCACCGTCGTGCTTGAAAATTACCCCTGGCAATGGATGTTCCCGGGCGCCGCACTGGTGCTCACCGTGCTCGCCATCAATTTCATCGGCGACGGCTTGCGCGACGCATTCGACCCTCGCTCCGATCTCAACTGACCTCAAAGGTTCATCAAAATGCCCCTGTTTACCGGCGTCGTGCCACCTGTCGTCACCCCGCTCAATGCCGATTTCAGCATCGACTTCCCGTCGTTCACCCGCACTATCGAGAACCTGCTCGACGGTGGTGTTCACGGGCTGTTTGTGCTCGGCTCGACCAGCGAGGTGGTCTTCCACGACGAGGCGGGCCGCAGGGCCATCCTCGAGCACGCGGTCAAGGTCAATAACGGCCGGGTTCCGATCTTCGCTGGGGTAATCGACCCGACTACCGACCGCGTCATCAACCACGCCCGGATCGCCAGATCGGCCGGCGCCGACGCCATCGTCGTCACCGCGCCGTTTTATACCCGCACCAGCCAGCCGGAGATCGGCGACCACTTCCGCTATATCAAGGATGCGATCGACATTCCGGTCATCGCCTACGATATCCCGGTCTGCGTTCACATCAAGCTGGAGCGCAAGACCACGGTCGGCCTCGCCAGGGAAGGCGCCATTGCGGGCATCAAGGATTCCAGCGGCGATGACGGCAATCTGCGTTACGTGCTCAAGGACATGGCCGACGACCCCGGTTTCTTCGGCATGACCGGCTCCGAGATCCTGGTCGACAGCGTGCTGGCGATGGGTGCGCATGGCGTCGTCCCGGGGCTCGCCAATGTCGACCCGCATGGTTATGTCAGGCTGTGGAAGCTGACGCAGGCGGGCCAGCATGCCGAAGCCCGCCTGGAGCAGGAGCGGTTGTTGAAACTGTTCGAGATCGTCTGGATCTCGCTCGGCAGGACAAGCGCCGGCTCGGCCGGCGTCGGCGCCTTCAAGGCGGCGATGAAGAGCCTCGGCATCATCGCGTCGAACACCATGGCGCGGCCGCAGCGCAGCCTGAACGACGAGGAAACCGCAAAGATCGAAATGATCCTTCGCGATGTGGGGCTGCTCCGCTGAGCGCCATGCCGATCCTCTCGATTTCCGGCCTGCGCGCGGTGTTCCGCATCGCGGGCCGCGACATCGCGGCGGTAACGGATGTCGACCTGACGATCGGCTCCGGCGAGACGGTGGCGCTCGTCGGCGAATCCGGGTCCGGCAAGTCCGTCACCAGCCTGTCGATCATCGGCCTGTTGCCAAAGAGGGTCGGACATATCGCCGAGGAGTCGATCGCGCTGCGGCGCAAGAACGGCACGGTCACCGAGCTGACCAGCCTCGATGCCGAGTCGCTGCGCAAGATACGCGGCAATGAGATCGGCATGGTGTTCCAGGAGCCGATGACCAGCCTCAACCCGGTCTACACGATCGGCGAGCAGATCGCCGAACCGATCCGCATCCATCTCGGCAAATCGCACCGCGAGGCAGAAGCAGACGCGGTGCGGCTGCTGGAACAGGTCGGCATTCCCGATCCGAAGCGGCGGGCGCGGCAATATCCGCACGAACTTTCGGGCGGGATGCGCCAGCGCGCTACCATAGCCATGGCCCTGTCCTGCGATCCAGGCTTGCTGATCGCCGACGAGCCGACGACCGCGCTGGACGTCACCATACAGGCCCAGATCCTCGATCTTTTGGCCGAACTGCAGGCGCAGCGCGGCATGGGCATCCTGTTCGTCACCCACAATCTCGGCGTCGTCGCCGAAATCGCCGACCGGGTAGCGGTGATGTATGCGGGGCGTATCGTCGAAACAGGTCCGGTGAGCGAAGTGTTCACCCGTCCGCGTCATCCCTACACCGCCGGGTTGATGCGCTCGGTGCCGCGGCTCGGACAGGCCACGGCGCTGAAGGCGGCGGGAACGCCGCTGCCGACCATTGCCGGAAATGTTCCGTCGCTCGCCTTGCTGCCCAAAGGCTGTTCCTTCGCGCCGCGTTGCCCGATGGCTATCGCTGCCTGCCGCGCCGCGGTCCCTCCATTGTTTGCGGCAACGCGGACCCAGCAAAGCCGCTGCCTGCGTTGGGAGGAGCTCTGATGGCCGACGTTCCTTTCCTTTCGGTCAAAAACCTGACCAAGCATTTTGCGCCGACAGCGTTCTCGCGCGGACCCGTCGTAAGGGCGTTGGAGGATATTTCCTTCGATATCAGGCGTGGCCAGGTGGTCGGCCTGGTCGGCGAATCCGGGTCCGGCAAGACGACGATCGGCCGCTCGGTGCTGCGTCTGATTGAGCCGACATCCGGCCAAATCAACTATGACGGCACCGACATCACCAGGCTGGGTGCCGCCCAGTTGCGCCGCCAGCGCCGCAAGATGCAGTATATTTTCCAGGATCCCTTCGCCAGCCTGTCGCCGCGCATGACAATAGGGCAGATCCTCACCGAAGGCCTGGACATTCAAGGCATCGGCAAGAAGTCCGAGCGGCGGGCGAAGGCCGAGAAGGCACTTGCCGCGGTCGAGTTGCCGGTCGACGCCTATGACCGTTACGCCCATGAATTTTCGGGCGGCCAGCGCCAGCGCATCGGCATCGCCCGGGCGCTGACGCTCGAGCCGGAATTCATCGTTGCCGACGAGCCGGTCTCGGCACTCGACGTCTCGATCCAGGCGCAAATCATCAATCTGTTGCGCGACCTGCAGCTCCGGCTCGGCCTGACCATGCTGTTCATTTCGCACGATCTGGCTGTCGTCGAGTACATCTGCGACACGGTCATCGTGCTCTATCTCGGGCGCATCATGGAGGTTGCGCCGGCGGCCGAGCTTTATGCCCGGCCGCAGCATCCCTACACGCGCGCGCTGCTGTCAGCCATTCCATCGCTCGATCCGCTGGCCAGGCAAGGCCGACAAGTGCTCAAAGGGGATATTCCCAGTCCGGCAAATCCGCCGTCGGGCTGCGTTTTCCGGACCCGTTGCCCGTTCGCGCTGGAGGCTTGCGCCGGGGCTGTACCGCCGCTGAGGGCGACAGCCGAGGGCCATCTGAAGGCCTGCATCCGCGACGACATCGCTTAGGTTTTCTGCCCTGTGCCTACGGGAGAACTTGGGCGAGATGGACAAGGTCGTCGGCCACAAAGTCCCAGCTCTCAAGAGGCGAGAGATCGGTCGTCTGCGCCGGGCCATGCTCTTTTGGCCGAGCAACAAAGGCGGTTCCGATACCGCACCTTCGCGCCGCAGCCAGGTCGTCATTATGCGCGGCGACCAACACGGCCTCCGAAGGTCGCACCACCAGGATCTCCACTGCGCGGAGATAAGCCTGCGGCGCAGGCTTGTAGGTGCCGAACACATCCGAGCCAAGGACGGTGTCCCAAGGCAGGCCGGCGCGCTTGGCCATATCCAGCAACAGCCGGGTATTGGCCCCTGACAAGGGCACGATGATGAAGCGTTCCTTTAGCCTCGCAAGGCCTTTCAGCGAATCGGGCCACGGCTCCAGCCGGTGCCAGGCGAGGTTGAGTTCCTCAAGTTCGGCGGTCGGCAGCTCGGATGGGGCCAGCCCGAACTGGACGAGGGTGGCGTCCAGATTCTCCCTGTTGATCACGTCAAGTGAAACGAAAGGCCGGTACCCCGTCCGCACCGCCTCGGTCGAGGCGTCATAGCGCGACGCCCACGCATCAGCGAATTCACCGGGATCGACCTGCTCTGCACCAACTCGCGCGAGGAAGGCGCCGGCCTCCCTTGCGATACCGCTGCGCCAGTCAACGACTGTTCCCAGAACATCGAAGAATAGAACTCGAGTAGCACTGGTCATTGAGCTTTCCGGTCCGGGTTGCGATACGTGTCCTCCCGCGTCAGGCGCGGTAGGACGGATCGACTTGTCGAGCTGCTGATCAGATAGTCGAAATGTTTAAAAGCGTGATCGCGACGGTGGTTCCCCCGACCTCATTGAAACGTCGTCGATGCCAACCCATATGCAATTCGCGTCGGATGTTTCCTCCCATTCGTTCGGCGCGTTCCCCTCTGAAGGTTTCGACCTTCACATCTTGGCCGGGCTTTTCAGCCCGGCCTTTTTTCTAGGGTGGATCAGCGAGCCGAGATCACGGCGCAGGCGTGCCCAGCGTATCGATGCGTTTCGCCAGCTCCGCGGGATCGCCAAGCACGCGCAGCGTCTTCAGCCGAGCGGTGCCGCCGGCGACGATCGAGACGGCCGAAGCGGCCACGCCAAGCGCCTTGGCGACCAGCCTTTCCAGCGCTCGATTGGCGGCGCCGTTTTCCGGCACGGCGCGGACGCGAGCCTTCAGATGGCTTCGCCCATCCGCGGTCGTTTCGGGCCCCTCGAGCCTGTCCATCGCTGATTTCGGCGTCAGCCGGACGAACAGGTCGATGCCGTCGGCGCGCGTGCGAAACGGCGCGCTCATCGACGCCCTGGGCTCAGACGACCAGCGAAAGTACGGTGGTGAGCAGGAACTGCCGGATGAAGAACAGGATCAGCAGCAGGATGATCGGCGAGATGTCGATGCCGCCGAGGTCGGGCATGAAGCGGCGGATCGGCCGCAGCGCCGGCTCGGTTAGCCGATAGAGCATGTTGCTGATGGTGTCGACGAACTGGTTGCGAGAGTTGACGACGTTGAAGGCGTAGAGCCAGGAAAATATCGCCGAGGCGATGATGATCCACCAGTAAAGGTCAAGCGCCATGACAATGGTCTGAATGAGGGCGATCATGCCGGTCTCCGATTGTTGCCGACATGTAGCCACTGTAGGGGAAAGCGGCAAGAGCCGCCTTCTGCCGCATGGCGAGGCCGGACAAACGGCCGAGCGGCATTTCGGCAGCAAGCGCAGCCTTGACAGGAAACCGCAGCGGCCGATAAAAGCCCCATCCGCTGGACGGGGCTGTAGCTCAGCTGGGAGAGCGCGTCGTTCGCAATGACGAGGTCAGGAGTTCGATCCTCCTCAGCTCCACCAGCGGATTTTTAGAATCCCTTGCCTGGTTGCATGCCGAAGACCCGCTTGGAGTCCATGGCTATCCTCAGCTGAAGCAACCGAATGCATCGCGAGCCTCTGCCGGCTTGGCAGTGTCATCGCCGGGTGGATTCACATCGGCGACGTAAAGGCCCTCTACACCAGTAGCGTATGCGGCCTATTGCTACTGCGCCTCGTCCTTGCCAGACTTGGTCCGTCTTCAAAACCGAGGGGAATTCACCATGACCAGCGCGACAAGGCGTGATTTTGTAGGTCTTACAGGAATGGCAGCGACTGCCCTGGCCGGTGCTGTTGCAACACGAGCCACCGCTGCGGAAAGCGACGTATCGCCATCGTTCGATGAGGTTCTTCAAGAGTACAATCAAAACAACACAGAAAGGACTAGATCAAAGCTGGCGATCTATGTGGTGCTTTCTCATCTGCACGCCAGTCTCGAGGAGGAATTTAGCGACCTTGGGCTAGAGCTGCCTTTAGGGAAAAAAGCGTTGCCATCGAACCTGCCGGCCAATTTCGAGGACGCGCAGGTTGCACCCCTTCCTTGGCTCTTCAAGCCCTCGGAAGTTACCGACCACGAACGAAACGGCTATGCGACGATTGCAATGCGAATGAACGCAGTGATGGCAAGACACACCGCCGACGTGAGTGTCGGGGTTTCGCATATCATGTCGCACAAGGGATAACCGCGACCTTGCCGGCGAGCACGGCACGTCAGACGAGCACAACGCCGGCCGGCGATTTGTTGTTGCGGGCGAACCGATTACCTGTTTTCGCGAGGCGACTGCGCTGCGAGAGTCCTCACAATGGATAAATCCTTCCGGGACGCGCCGCGCGAGATAGCAAAGCTCTCGGCACCCCGGCCAGTGGGAATTGTCAGCCGTCCGCGCGTAGTGGCGCTGCTTTCGCAGGCCCTCGACAGCGGTGCATGCTGGCTGGCTGCGCCTGGTGGATACGGCAAGACCACCGCGGTGATCGACTTTCTGGAACACGGCGGGCTGGAACACGGCGGGCTGAAGCAAGGCGAATCGGCGTATAACTGGTATCGGGTCGACACCGAGGACCAGGACGTTGCGCGCCTTTTCCACTATCTGACGCTGTCGCTCGACGGCAGGCATGCCGGCATGCCGGTCTTTGGTCCGGAATATGCCGACAATTCCGACGATTTCGCGCGGCTGTTCTTCCGCACCTATTTCTCGCGGCTTGATCCGGGCACGATCCTGGTCCTCGACGATCTGCATCGTGCCGATGCGCCAGGCTTTCGCCGGACGCTGGCGATCCTGTTGCGCGAACGCCCCAACACCGTCCGCTGCATCTGCACATCGCGGATGCTGCCCGAGGGCGATGTCGCCGACCTCGTGCTGTCGGGACAGTTGCCGGTCCTCAACCAAACGCTGCTGGAGTTTTCGCCTGCGGAGGCTCGCAACCTCGTCACCGCCCGCTCGCAATCGCCGTCCGAGGTCGGCGACATTTCGGAGGCGCGCGGCTGGGCGGTGGGCCTTCTCCTGCTGGCCAACGCCGGAATGTACTACCCGCTTTCGCAGACCGGCCTTGCCGGAGGCGCCGGCCTTCGGGAGATTGTCGGACGTTATTTCCTGCGCGACATCGCGCCGGAGGACCAGGATCTGCTTATCAGGCTCAACGTTCTGCCGGAGATCAGCACGGAGCTTGCCGATGCGTTCCTGGGCTCGCCGCAGGCTGCTCGCCTGCTGGTGCGGCTGCAGCATCGCCAGCTGCTGATCACGCGCGACGGTCCGGGCGGCGCCGCCTTCCAGCTGCATGACTTGTTGCGCGAATACCTTGCCGGCCTACTGGACCGGCGCGTGACGGAAGCGGACCGTTCCAGGCTGCGCGAGCAGGCAGCAAAGGTCCTGCACGAGGCAGACAAAACCGACGCGGCAATCGTGCTGGCGTTGCAGGCGGGCGCCTGGCCGCTGGCACGCCAGCTCATTCTGGAGTGCGCTAACGGCGTTCTCTCGCAAGGGCGCAGGGCCAGCTTCGTCGAATGGTGCAACAGGCTGCCCCCTGACCAGATGGACGGGTGGGTCCATTATTGGCTGGGCGTCGCCTTCGCATCGGACGATGCGAAGGCCGAACCGCACTTCTCCAAGGCATGGCAAGCATTCGAGAACACCGACATGCGCGGCCGATGCCTGACGGTGGCGCGGGCGGTCGTAGTCAAGACCGCCAGCTGGCGTACGCATGAGGGGCTGGCGGATTGGACGCGCCGAGCCTCACAGGTTCTTGCCAAGGGATTGCCGGAGTTGGATCCGGAGGAACTCATGATGGTCAGGCTCGGCATCCTGCGGGCCGTCGATTTCGCCGAACCTGGCGAATTCGACGCCCATGACGCGAAGCGCCTCGTGAATGATATCCAGCAGCGCCTGACACATCTGCCGATCGAGGATTCGGTCGAGTTGCGCCTGCTGGCAAGCGAAGCGCTCATCGACTACGCGACCTCGTCGGGGCAGCGCGACATTTTTGCCAATGCCGTGGACAGCGTTGCCGCCGATCTCGAACATCCGGATATCCCGCCGCTGGTGCTCGGCATGTGGCTGGTGTCCTTTGGCTCGGCCAGCGGCCGTTACTTCCCGTATTCGCGGCGCGGTTTTGTCTATGCGTCGGCCGAGGATGCGTTGCGACGCGCAACGGCGATAGGCGAGCAGCACGCCTTACGGGGCGTCGAGTTCAGCGCCCTCTATCAGCTTCAATTGCTGATGAAGCTTCACAACAGGTTCTCGGAATTCAATGCGCTCGTCTCCCGGCTGGGCGAGATCGCGGACAGCAGGTTCACAACCCAGGTCGCTGTAGTCGCCGACTGCCACGCGGCGATGCACACGCGCAACGGCGACTTCGTCAAGGCTTATCTCGACTGCGATGCCTTCATGGATGCGATCGAGCGGGCGAATGAGCCGATGATCGAACGCTGGCCGCATTACGTTACCAAATACCAGGTCCTGGTGGCCGATCGGCGTCCAGCGGAGGCCATTGCGCTACTCCAGGAGATCGTCGAAAGGCTGAGCGGCGGCCCTCGCCAGCGCGTCGAACTCAACATTCTGGCCGCTCAGGCCCTGGAGCAGAAGTGGAACGGCGGCGCGTCCTATGGCAGTCGTCTGGCTGAATTCATGGAGGCGTTGCGCCAGGTCAATCCCTCCGCAATCCTGCTCAACCTGCCGGACCTATTGGCCGATCTTGTCGCCGATGCGCTGGAGCGAAAGATCGACGTCGATCTCTGCCGCCGCGTCGTTCGGGCGCGATATCTGGTCCCGCCCGCTGGCCGACCCGCCCAGTGGCCTTGGCCGCTCAGGATCCACTTGATGGGAGGCTTCCGCCTCGAGATCGATGGCGCCGAGGTCGCGCCCGGTGCCAAACCTACCCGCGCGCTCGACATATTGCGCATTATCTGCCTGTCGAGGGACCAGGTCTGTTCGGTGGAAACCCTGCAGGATTGGCTCTGGCCCGACCTCGACGGCGACCAGGCCAAAGCGGCCTTGGAGCAGGCGCTGCATCGTCTGCGCAAATTGCTCGGGCAAGGCGAACTCGTAACGCTGAGAGAAGGCCGTTTGCGGCTCGCTGCCGACAAGGTCTGGATCGATCTGCAGGATTGGGAAGACCGGCTGAAACCCGTCCTGTCGGGCCAAAGAGACAGCGCAATCGAGGAGCAGGAGATGCTGCTGGAAGGCTTTGTCGGCCCGCTTTTCTCGAACGGCCCGGCGCCCGCCTGGTCGAACGCCGCGGCCGACCGGGTGCGGGACGGGTTGGTGGAGCTTGCCGTGCGGATCGCCAAACACTGGCAGAGCCAGGGCAACGCGGATCGGGCACGCCAGGCGTGCCGGCGTGCGCTCGATTTCTACCCGGAATCGGCCAAACTCCATGGCACGCTCATCCAGGAGAGCCTCTCCAGGAACGACCATGCCGGCGCCATCGAGGATTACCGGCGCTATGAACGCGCGCTCGCTTCGACCGGCGATGACGAGCCCTCGCCTTTGCTGCGTTCGCTCGTGCGCCCGTTTCTCTAGACCGGTTCATCGTTTCACGGAAACGCCGAACCGCTCTATCTCTTTATTTTTGCACAGTTCCGGACGGAAAACCGTTCCACCCTTTTCCTGGAATTGCTTGTCTTATGACTTTCGCTGCCGAATGGGTCAGAAAGGAACGCTGAGAGAGGGTAGCCGCCCCATAGGCGCTAACTTAGATGTGGACTGGTGGAATCGAGATGTGATTCCTCGGCCAGATGGGAACGAATGATTCGATCGAAACCGACTGGCAGGCTCTG